>JANYKU010000037.1 GCA_025358075.1 Ilumatobacteraceae bacterium | reverse complement strand
GGTCGAGCGGGCGCGCGCGGCCGTGCTCGCCTACTTCAACGGCACGGGCGAGTACACCGCGGTGTTCACGCTGAACGCGTCCGGCGCGCTGAAACTGGTCGGCGAATCGTTTCCGTTCAAACCGGGCGGCCGGCTGCTCCTGACGGCCGACAACCACAATTCCGTGAACGGCATCCGCGAGTTCGCGCGCACCAAAGGTGCCACAACCGACTACGCACCGCTCACCGTGCCAGAGCTGCGCATCGACACGACAGCGCTCGACGCGCGGCTCGCCCAGGCGGATCCCGCGCGTGCCAACCTGTTCGCCTTCCCGGCTCAGTCCAACTTCTCCGGCGTCAAGCATCCGCTGTCGCTCATCGACAGGGCGCATGCGCGGGGATGGCAGGTGCTGGTGGATGCGGCGGCGTTCGTGCCGACCAATCGTCTCGATCTCCGCTTGGTCTCGCCGGATTTCGTGGCCATCTCGTTCTACAAGATGTTCGGCTATCCCACGGGTGTCGGGTGCCTGCTGATCCGCAACACCGCGCTCCCCACGCTGCGGCGTCCGTGGTTTGCCGGCGGCACCGTGAATTTCGCCACGGTCCAGGCGCGCGGACATGTGCTGGCGAGCAACGAAGCGGGGTTCGAGGACGGCACCCTCAACTATCTGAGCATTCCAGCCGTGGAGATCGGCCTGCGTCATCTCGAGCGCGTCGGCATCGACACGATTCAGACGCGCACCCACTGCCTCACCGATTGGCTGCTGACCGAGTTGCTGGCGCTTCACCACGACAACGGACGCCCGGTGGTACACCTGTACGGACCGACGACATGCGCGGATCGCGGCGCGACCGTGACGATGAACTTTCACGATGCCAACGGTACGCTCCTCGATTTCCGACGGATCGAAGAACTCGCCGGGCAGGACGGCATCTCGCTTCGCACCGGATGTTTCTGCAATCCGGGCGCCGGAGAAACGGCCGAAGGCCTGACGGAAGACGACATGCGCGCGGGTCTGGCGGAAGGCGCCGACATCACGCTGCCGCGGTTTCTCCAGGTGATGCAACAGCGCGGTAACAAGAGCCTCGGCGCGGTCCGCGTCTCGCTGGGGCTGGCGAGCAACATCGCCGACGTCGATCGCTTTCTTCAGTTCGCCGCCGGCTTCCGCGATCAGACGACGGTGGCCGTGGGTGCATTGACGGTCGACGATCCCAACTGTCGCGTCATCCGCGACGGCAGTTGACCGCTCTACTTCAAGCTGCCCGTCTGGTACCTCAGCGCGGCGTCACGCGCCTGATAGTCGTAGCGCGCGCCCGCCTGCTCGAGTTCCGCGCGGGTCTTGTTCAACTGCGCAGCCGTCAGTTCCACGATGGAGCTGAGCCCCAGGTTGTAGCGCGCCTCCGCCAGTTCCTGCGCCTGCGATGCCTGCTCGAGTAACTGGTTCGTCAGGTCCAGCCGTTGAAACGCCGTCTGCGCGTCGAGCCACGCCAGACGGACGTCCCGGGCCACACGATTCTCCAAATCCCGCACGCGCTCCGCTTCAGCCATCGACCTCAGGCTGGCTTCGGCGTGACGCGCGGCAAACAGATTACCGTTCGTCAGCGGCACGCTGACGTTGATGCCAGCGGCCGCGTACTGGCCGTTGAGCCCGTCCTGCCGGAACGGCGTCAGGCCCGCGGCGCCCAGCGCTGATATCGTCGGCAACCACAACGCGCGCTCCGCGTCAGCGAACTTCGCCGACGATTCTCTGACGAGGCGTTCGGCCGCCATGTCCGGACGATCGCGCAGCGCCTGCGCAACCAGCGGCGCCTCGTCCTGCGGCGGCGCCGGCGGCAGCGGCTCCTCGCTGAGCCCATACACCGATGCGTCCGCCTGCCCGATAGCGGACGACAGCGTCGCGAACGCGGCGGCGACATCGTTGCGTGCCTGCACCAGCAGCAACTGCACTTCACTGAGGTTGACTTTGGCGAAGCTCAGGTCGAGGCCCGACTTCAAACTGCTCGCGGCCAGCGCGCTGACCTGATCGACGACGAGCTGCCGGGCGCTGACGGTGTCTTGCGCGACGCGCAGGATCGCTTGCGCGCGAAGGGCGTTGAAATACGCGCGATCGACGCGCAGCAGGACGTCGGCCCGCTCGATCACCACACTCTGCTGCAGTGCCTGCGCGCGCAGTGACGCGGTCTGCGTCAATTCGGCAGTGCGGCCAAAGTCGGTCACCAGTTGCGAGACCGAGACGCCCGCGGCCAGGCGATCGAGGATGATCGGATTGTTCAGGCCACCTGCGGCGATGCGGCTGCCACTCTGCGCGTCCGCGCCGGTCACGCTGCCGTACATCGTCGGAAAATACGCAGACCTCACCTCCCGCGTGACCTCGCTGCCCGCCTGCGCGGCGAACTGGCTGGCGCGCACCTGCGGATGGTTCCGCAGAGCGCGCGCTTCGGCGTCCTTCAACGAAAGTGGCGGGGCACTTTGCGCCGCCACGTGCACCGTCGCGAGCGCGAAGGCGAGTCCAAGGACCGACCCGCGCCGCGTCATCACTGCCCCTCCTTCGCCACGGCTGGAATGACGCGCCGGCGATACACCATCAGGTACGCGGCAGGCACGACGAACACGGTCACCGCGACCGACACGACGAGTCCGCCGATGATAGCCCGCGCCAGCGGCGCATACGCTTCGCTGCCCGTCCCGAGCTTCAGCGCCATGGGGATCAGGCCGAAGATCGTCGCCAGCGACGTCATCAGAATCGGCCGCAGCCGGATGCGGCACGAGTTCACGACCGCGTCCAGAAGCGGCATGCCGTCCTCTTCGAGCCGGTGCGTAAACTCCACGATCAGAATGCTGTTCGACACCACCATGCCGACCATCATCACCACGCCCATCAGCGACTGGACGTTGAGCGTGGTCCCGGTCAGATAGAGCGCCAGGAGCACGCCGGTCACGCCGGGAGGCACCGCCAGCAGAATGAGCAGCGGGTCCATCGCCGATCTGAACTGTGCAACGAGGATCAGGTAGAGCAGCACGAGCGCGAGCATCAGGCCCATCCCGAAGCTCTGAAACGATGCCTGCATCCCCTGCACCATTCCGCGCGTTGCGACGCGGATGCCGGCAGGCAGCTTCGTCGCCGCGAGGACGCCGCGGATGCCCGCGGCGAGACGTCCTAAGTCTTCTCCCGCCGGGTTGACGTAGATGTCGATGACCCGCTGAATCTGGTAGTGATCGATTTCCGTTGGCGACCTCAACGGCGTGATCCGTGTGACGGCGTCGAGCTGTGTCGGCTCCTTCATGCGTCCGGAATGCAGCGGAATGCCGCGCAGATCGAGGAGGTTGCGAATCTGATTCTCGGGATACTGCACCGTCAACATGTAGTCATTGCCGCTTTTGGGATCCACCCAGTAACTTGGCGCGATCATCTGGTTCGACGTCAGCGCCGTGATGACGTTGTTGACCACCTCACGCTGATCGAGGCCAAGCTCGCCGGCGCGTTCGCGATCGATGTCGAGGCGCAACGAGGGATAGTCGACGTCCTGCGGGATGTAGACGTCGCTGACACCGGGAAGATGACGGATCTCGGTCGCCACGCCGCTCGCCGCGTCGAACACCGCCTCGATGTTCGACCCGCTCAACTGCACGTCGATCGGCGCCGGCAAACCCTGGTTGAGGACCGCGTCGGCCATCCCGCCTGACTGAAAGAAGGCGCTCAGATACGGCAGCTCGCGCTGGATCGCCGTCCGCACACGCGCCATGTACTCGTAGCTGCCGATCCGGTGGTCCTCTTTGAGCGCCACCTGAATCGTGGAGGTGTGCGGCCCTGCGTTGCTCGTGTAGATGGACGAAAAGCCAGGAATCACGCCGATATTCGACACGATCAGATCGAGGTCGTGCGGATCGACAATGGATCGAATCAGCGTCTCCACTCGCGCGACGTCCTGCGCGCTCACCTCGATCCGCGTGCCCGACGGCGACTTCAGGTTCACGACGAACTGGCCGGCGTCGGTGCGCGGAAAGAAGGCGACGCCGAGCAGCGGGTAGAATATCAGGCTCGCGCAGAATATTGCTGTCATGACGACGAGCACCCGCCCTGGCCGCCGCAGTGCGCCGCGGACGCGACGTTCATACCAGACGAGCATCCGCTCGAAGCGGACGCCGAAGCCGGCATTGAACCGCTCCATCCAGCTTCGATGTGGACCAGCCCCGGCCGGCTCGTCTTCGCCCTCCGCCGGCGCCGCGTGGTGCGGCGCCCTGATCAGTTTCGCGCAGAACAGCGGGACCACCGTCATGGCGACGAAGTACGAGGCGAAGAGCGCCAGCACGACCGCCAGCGCCAGCGCCGAGAACAGGAACCGGCTGACGCCGTAGAGGAAGGTCACCGGCAAGAAGACTATGGAACTGGTCAGCGTCGCGGCCAGCACGGCGAGCGCCACCTCCTCTCCGCCTCGTTCCGCTGCGACCTCCGGCGACTCCCCCATCTCCATGTGGCGGAAGATGTTCTCCAGCACGATGACCGCGTTGTCGATGAGCCGTGAGAACACCAGCGCGAATCCGGCGAGAATCATCGTGTTGATCGAGCTGCCGCCCATGTAGAGCGCGATGATCGCCGCCAGGACGGACAGCGGAATCGACAGGAACACCGCCACGGTGGCGCGGAAGCTGCCCAGGAAGACGAGCACCATCAGGGCGGTCAGCGCCAGTCCGATCCCACCCTCGTCGAGCAGCGTCTCGATCGCGCGCTTCACGAACAGCGACTGATCGAACACGACCTTCGGCGTCAGCGCCTTCGGCACGTCGACGAGCCGCCCCACGAGATCCTTCACGCCGTCCACCACCGCGATCGTGCTGGTGTCGCCTCCCTGCTTCATCACGGGCAGATACACCGACGGCTGGCCGTCGACGGTCACGATGTTGTTCTGGATCTGATGGCCATCCTCCGCGCGGCCGACGTCTCCCACCGTCACCGTCGAGCGGCCGACGGTCTTCAGCGGAATCCCGTTGATATCTGCAATCGTGCGGAACTGGCTGTTCGTGAAGATCGTGTAGTCGAGCGGCCCGATCTTCACATCGCCCGACGGCAGAATCAGGTTTGCGTTGTTCACCGCTCGCACGACGTCCATCGGGCTCATGTCGTACGCCTGGAGCTTCGCCGGATCGACGTAGACCATGATCTGGCGGTACTTTCCGCCGAAGGGCGGCGGCACGGACGCGCCGAACACGCCCGCGAGCTGGTTCCTGACGGTGAACTGCCCGAGATCGCGCAGCTGCGTCTCGTTCAGCCCCTCGCCTTGCAGCGTGATCAGCGCCACTGGCAGACTCGAGGCGTCGAACTTCTGGACGATCGGCGGCAGCGTCCCAGGCGGCATCCGGCGGAGATCGGCCATCGCGAGATTCGAGATCTCGTTCACGTCGGAGTCGGCGTTGGTCCCGGGCTGGAAGAACACCTTGATGATGCTGACGCCGGGCAGCGAGCGCGACTCCATGTGATCGATGCCCGCGCCGAGCGTAAAGAACCGCTCGAAGCGGCCGGTGATGTCGGTCTCGATCTGTTCGGGCGGCATCCCGGTGTAGAACGTCGCCACCACGACCTCGGGGATGTTGATGTCCGGAAACAGATCCACCGGCATGCGCGCGAGGCTGGTCAGCCCGATCACGGCGGCGATCAACGACACGACGACGACGAAGTACGGGTTACGAATCGAGAAGCCGGACATCAGCGCGCCCCCTCGGTCGCCACCCTGGGCTCCATGACCTTTGGTGTAACGACGCTGCCGGCCTTCAGCTGCGCCCGGCTGCCAATGACGACGAGGTCGTCTGGGCTGAGGCCGCGGCGCACCTCCACTCGGTCCGGCGCCTCGAGGCCGACCGTAATCGAGCGCGTCTCGAGCGTGCCGTCGCGGCCCACCACGAGCACTGTCGTCATGTCGTCCTTGCGATCGACGGCCTGCACCGGCGCAACGACGACGCCGCTCGTCTCGTCGGTCGTAATCGACGCGTACGCGTACATCCCGGGCACGAGCTCCAACTTCGGGTTCGCCACATCCACCTCGGTCTCCATCGTCCGGGTGTCGAGGTTGAGTTTTTCGGCGAAGCGGGCCACCTTGCCCTGGAACGTGCGGTCGAGCGCCTGCACCTTCACGTCGACGGGCGCGCCGACATGAATCCGCGAGACCGCCGACTCCGGGACCTGAATGATGAGGCGCAGCATCGTGTTCTGCGACAGGCGCACGACCGGCATCGCCTGGCTCTGCGACGAGGTGCCGGCCTGAATCATCGCGCCGGTGTCGGCGTAGCGATGCGTGATGACGCCGGCGAACGGCGCGGTGATTCGGGCGTACGCGAACAGCGTCTTCGTCTTGTTCTGGCCGGCCCGCGCCATCGCGAGTTGTTCCTGCGCCGCGGCGACCGCGGCCCTGGCCGTCGCCACTTGCGCCTCGGCGATGCGGTCGCGTCCCTGAGCCTCGTCGATATCCTGCTGCGCGACGAGATTCGGCCGCTGTTTCATGACGGCCGCCAGACGCGTCGATCCGAGGTGCGCTACCTCATGCACCGACTCGGTGCGCGCAAGATCCGCCTGCGCGCGATTCACCTCTTCGATGCTGCGCCTGACCGAGGCTTCGTCCGTGACCATGTCGTTCTGAAGCTCCGGCATCTCCAGCACCGCGAGCAATTGCCCGGCGCTGACGCGATCGCCGACGTCCACGTTGATCGACTTCACGTAGCCGGCGACCTTCGCATGCACCTCAATTTCCTGAAACGGCCGGAACTCCGCCGCCAGTGTCAGCGTCTGCGCAAGGTCTCCGCGCACGATCTTCGCCACCGAGACTGACGGGCGCTCCGTCGTCTCGGTCGCGGCGCGCGGCCGCGTGCATGCCCCCGTGCCGGCCGCGACGGCCGCCCCCACAACCACACCAATCATCGTCATTCTGTTCATCCGAGGTCCCTCACGAGCGTGCGCAGGCCGTCGATCGAAAACTGCGGCGACCGACAGAACGCGATGACATGTGCTTCTTTCGTCTGCATGCGCTCGACGGCGTCCGGGATCTGACCCACAATCGACGGCGGCACCGACAGCAGGCCGCCGCAGTCACCGAACAGGACGTCACCGGATGACACCGCGAGGCCGCAGACATCCACCGATTGTCCGAAGTCGACGATGTGCGCGAACGCGTGGGACACCGAGATCCCGCTCGCAAAGAACTGAAACCCGATCCGGCTGACGGCGTCGAGGTCGCGGACCGATCCGTTGGTCGCATGCGCCACACAGCCAAGCGCCTTCAGAATGTGCGCATGGACGTCACCGACGAACGAACCCAGGCCGGGATGCTCATCAACGTCCTGGACGACGACGATGCGCGGTGCGGGCTGGCTCACGATGTAATTCCACCAGTCGGTCCGGTCGTGATAGCTGTGGCCAATGGGCGGCGGCGCCGAACAACGGATGCGCGCCGTCACGGCGTAGCCAATCACCGGCGTCTGTTGCGGAAACAGGCAACGCAGCCGTCCGTCCGCGAAGCCCTCATTGCGAAGCCGAAGATCAAACGTCTCGATGGCGTTCGCCACGGACGGCCCATCGAGCCGTTGGTACTGGTCGACCAGCTCAGGTGTCAGCACAGACACGGCGGCACACTCCTGTTCCGGCAGACGAGCCGGGTGTAACAAATCAGATCGGGAATTGGATTTCCGTCGCGGCCCGACGGACTACGCGAGGACTGGTGTGGGAGGTGCGCGGAGCGAACGAGGTGCGGAAAGGTGCGGCGAGCGGGGTAACGCCGTGTCCGATGACGGCGCGACCCGCGCAACCGGGATGGTCTCGAACGCGTTGACCGGAATCGGCGAGACGATCGCGACGACCGTCGTAACGGTCATTTTTTTCGGCGGGCAGTCGATGTTCCTGAAGCTCGGCGCGCGAGAGGCCGTCTCGAGTTTCTGGCCCATCCGTGTGAGCGAAGGCACACACACCAGCACGAGCACGCTGAGCAACGCGAGCGCGCGAGCGGCGCGGCGTCTGGACGGGCGGTCGTGAAACACTGGCGTCACGGGATGAGATCTACTGTAGCGGGGCAAGCCGAAAGGAATCAAGAGTGCGCCCAGACACGGAGCATCGTCAGGATTCGATGCTGACGACGCGGGTGACCTCTTCGACGGTAGTCAACCCCTCGGTCAGCAGCATGGCGGCGTAGCCTTTCAGATCGACCATCCCGTTGGCGAGCGCCGCCGCATGGATCTCTTCGGCCAACGCACCACGGCCGACCATCCCGCGGAGCGCGGCGTTCATTTTCATCACTTCGTAGATGCCGATTCGCCCTTTCAGCCCGCTGCCGCCGCAGGCGGCGCAACCGCGGCCGCGGTAGAGCGTCGTTCCCGCGGGCAGCCCGAAAAACTCGCAGGTGGCTGGATCGCTGCCGTACGGCTCCTTGCACGACTGGCACAGCCGCCGCGCGAGGCGCTGCGCGATGACGCCGATCGTCGATGACGACACCAGAAACGGTTCGATGCCCATCTCGATCAGTCGGGTGAACGCCACCGCAGCGCTGTTGGTATGCAGCGTCGTGAACACCAGGTGTCCGGTGAGCGCTGCTTCGACCGCCGTGTGCGCGGTCTCCTTGTCGCGCGTCTCGCCAACCAACAAGACGTCCGGATCCTGTCGCAGGAACGCGCGCAGCACCGCCGCGAACGTCAGGCCGATGTCCGCCTTGACCTGAATCTGCGTGACGCCAGGCAGGTCGTATTCAATCGGATCCTCGGCCGTCGAGATGTTCAGGCCAGGCTCGTTGATCTCGGCCAGTGCCGAATACAGCGTCGTCGTCTTGCCCGAGCCGGTCGGGCCGGTCACGTAGACGATGCCGTACGGCTGCGCCACCATCGCGCGCACCAGCGCCAGCGACGGCGGGTGCGAGATCAGCTTGTCGAGACCGAGGTGCGTATTCGACTTGTCGAGAATGCGCATCACCACCTTTTCGCCCCACTTGCCGGGCACGGTGGAGACGCGAAAGTCGATCGGCTTGGTGTCCATGGTCACGCTGATGCGACCGTCCTGTGGCAACCGCTTCTCGGCGATGTCGAGGCGGCTGAGGATCTTCAGCCGCGAGATCAGCCCGAGCTGCACGTTCTTCGGCAGACGCTGCACGACCTTGAGCACACCGTCGATCCGGAACCGGATCGTGACGTCTCCCTCCATCGGCTCAATGTGAATGTCGCTCGCGCCCTGAGTGATGGCGAGGCCGAGGATCGAGTTGGCGAGACGCACGATCGGCGCGTCCTCCGACGCACTCATCAGGTCC
>JANYKU010000034.1 GCA_025358075.1 Ilumatobacteraceae bacterium | reverse complement strand
CCGGACGATCTGTTGGAGCTGACGACCTTCCTCGTCGTTCAACCTACGAACACGCACACGTTCAGCCATCCACGAAGTCTGCGCGACCCCGAGCCCCAAGTGGTGGACGCGACCCACCAACCTGTGTGGTCAGAGCACTAGCTGTACCCGCCTGGCATGCTGTCGGACTGATGAGCGTCGCGGCACCAACCCTTACCGGCACCCACGTCCAACTCGAACAGCTTTCTCTGGCGCATGCCGAGGAACTGACCGCGGCCGGCAACGAGGACCGGTCAACGTATGCATGGACTCCCGTGCCCCCGACAGTCGAGGGCATGCAGCGCTACATCACCGGACTCTTGGGCGACCAGCAGGCCGGCACCGCGGTGCCGTTCGTGCAGCGGCGGCGCAGCGACGGAGGTCTCGTCGGCTGTACCCGCTACCTGCGCCTCGAATGGTGGGGTGGCCGCGACCTTCCAGACGAAGTCGAGATCGGCGGCACGTGGTTGGCCGCCTCGGCGCAACGCACGCCGATCAACACCGAGGGCAAGTACCTGTTGTTGAGCAACGCCTTCGAGGCATGGAACGTGCACCGCGTGTCGATCTGCACCGACGCCCGCAACACGCAGAGCCGAACGGCCATCCTGCGAATCGGGGCGACCTTCGAAGGCCTCATGCGCAGCCATCGCGGTTCGTACGCGGCGGGCGAGGAGAACAAGATCGCTCGCGACTCGGCGATGTACTCGGTGACTCGGGCTGATTGGCCCTCGGTGAAACATGGCTTGGAAGACAGGCTGCGATGATCGAGCCAACCGATCAGCGGCGCGTCATGCTCGTCACCGGAGGCAGTCGCGGCATCGGTGCGGCGGTCTGCCGGCTGGCCGCCAAGAGTGGCTACGCCGTGGTCGTCAACTTCGCGGCAAGCTCGGACGCGGCATCAGCATTGGCCGCCGAGATCGGCAATGGCTCGTTCGCTCTGCAAGCAGACGTCGCCGATGAACATGCAGTGCTGGAGATGTTCGCCGCAATCGACGAGCGCCTCGGTCGCATCGACGTTCTGGTCAACAATGCCGGCATCGCCGGCAGCTTCGGCACACTCGACACCTACACGGTCGACGCACTCGATCGGCTGTGGGCAGTGAACCTGACCGGGCCATTCGTCTGCGCCCGCGAAGCAGTGATGCGAATGCGAGCCGCCGGACAAGGCGGCTCGATCGTCAACATCTCGTCGAAGGCGGCGGTGCTCGGCGGCTCGAACGAATGGGTGCACTACGCGGCCTCCAAGGGTGGCATCGACACCATGACGGTCGGGCTCGCCAAGGAGCTGGCACCGCACGGCATCCGCGTCAACGCCGTGCGTCCCGGTCTGATCGAGAGCGACTTTCATCTTCATGCCACACCCGGGCGAGTTGATCGGATGCTGCAGCTGATTCCGATGCAGCGCGCCGGCAGCCCCGAGGAGGTAGCCGAGGCCGTGGTGTGGCTGGCCTCGCCGGCAGCGAGCTACGTGACCGGCGCGTTCATCGAGGTGACGGGCGGTCGCTGACCCTCGTTCACACGCACGATGTGACGGACCCACAGTCCGACCGCGGTCGTGGCAACGCAGGCGACGAGCGTGACCGGCGGCAGCACTCCGGGACCGTGCGCATCGAAGAGCTGCCCGAGCAGCCAGGGCATCACCAATCCACCGAGCCCTGCGGCCCCGATGAAGGCTGATGTCGCTTTGCCGGACAACGCAAGGTGGGATTCGGCGTAGCCGATCATCGATGCGAATTGAGGTGCGATCGAGAAGCCGAAGAAGAACGTGACGATCCACAAGCCAATGTTGCCGCCGTTGACGATCACCAGCGACGTCGACGACAGCAGGGCCAACGACATCGACCCCACGAGCATCCATCCGGGGCTGAAGCGCCTGGCCAGCCAGATCGAGGCCAGTCGGCCGAGCGAGAAACCGACCCAGAACGTTGCGGTCACCCCCGTCGCCGTGTTGGCGCCGCCATAACGGATCTCTTCCACGTACGAGTGGATCCAGTTGGCGAAGCCGATCTCGAGAGCGACGTAGACGAAGAAGAACAGGGTGATCACGGCGATCTGGCCGCGACGGCTCACCATGACCCGGTCCCCCAGCACAGGAACGCCAGCTGCCCGTGTCTTCATCGGTGGTGGCGTTGCCAACATCTTGATGGCACAAACGACCGTCAGCAACGCCAGCGGCACGACGATCGGCCACAGCGAATGGCTCCAGGCAATCGCCCGGTTCGTCATCAACGGCGACGTCAGCGCACCGAGGGCGAAGAAGAGGTGCAGGGAGTTGAGCGCTGCACCGGGCGACTCGGGTCGGCTCCACACCACGAGCGTGTTGCCGGCAACGTCGCCGGTGCCGGAAAACACACCGAGCACCGAGAACACGCCGACCATCGCAACGAGGTCGCGAAGCTGCGAGATCACGGCGATGGCGACGAGCGAGCAGAGCATGCACGCCGCCCACATCCGATGGCCGTTGCCGCGGTCGAGACTTCGACCGCCCAGGAACGAGCCGAGCATGTAACCGATCGACTGCCCGACGAAGATCAGGGCGATCCCGCCGTTGTCGGTACCGACACGGTCTCGGAGATGTGAGAGGGATGCGCCGGCAAAGGTCAGCGAGGCACCCAGCGCCAAGAAACCAACCATGTAGTACCAGACAGGGACTGGCCGGTGCCCCTGCGATTCCATCGCCACGATCGTAGAGCGCTCCACTAGCGTGCCACCAACATGCGCGTCGTCGTCGTTGTCGCCCACCCGGACCCGAACAGCTTCAGCCATGTGATCGCGTCGACTGCTCGCACCACGCTCGATGCGGGCGGTCACGAGGTGACGATCCTCGACCTGTACGCCGAGGGATTCCGCACGGCGATGAACTACGACGAGCGAGTGGCATACCACAGCGACCGACCGATCTTGGATCCAGTGGTCGAGCGTCACGCGGCGATCGTGAAACGCGCCGAGGCACTCGTCTTCGTCTACCCGACGTGGTGGAGCATGATGCCGGCGATCCTCAAAGGGTGGCTGGAACGGGTGATGGTCCCCGGCGTCGGCTTCGTCTTCGACGAGCAGCATCAGGTACGTCGCGGTCTGACCAACGTTCATCGCGTGGTGGGAATCTCCACCTACGGGGCGCGGTGGTCCTACGTGAAGGCGATCAACGACAATGGCCGCCGCACCTTGCTTCGCGCTCTGCGGCTCAACACCTCCATGCTGACCCGTGGCTTGTGGCTCGGGCTGTACCGGATGGATTCCCGAACGTCGCAACAGCGCATCGCCTTCCTTCGGCGAGTCGAACGCAAGATGCGGTCACTGTGAAGGTCTACGTCGTCTTCTGCCATCCCGACCACGAGTCCTTTACGGCGGCGGTGCGCCAGCGGGCCGTTGACGCCTTGACGGCGGGCGGGCATGACGTTCGCATCGCAGATCTGCACGCCGAGAGTTTCGATCCGACGATGCCGCTGCAGGAAGTGCTCGACCATCTCCATCCCGCAGAAAACCGACCGGCAATCGACGGCTATTGCGTCGATCTGAAGTGGTGCGACACGCTGGTGTTCATCTACCCGACGTGGTGGAGCGGCCCGCCGGCGATGTTGAAGGGTTGGCTCGACCGGGTGCTGATCCGGGGCGTGGCGTGGGATCTACGCGACGGCGCGACGCGGATCACACCACTGCTCACCAACGTGGTCCGATTGATCGGCATCACCACATACGGATCTTCGAAGTTCATCAACGTGCTCGAAGGCGAGACCGGTCGGCGAGTGATCGGCCGGGCTCTCAGGGCCTTGTGCCATCGCTCCGCTCACACGACGTGGCTAACGTTGTACGACATGGATCGCTCCACCCCGGAACGTCGCCAGGCGTTCCTCGACCACGTCGGCGAGCGGCTCGGCCGACTCTGACCCGCTCTACGGCGCCGAGTGCCGGCGCTCGAACGTGGTGACGACCTCGACGTGATGAGTCTGCGGGAAGAGGTCGTACACGGTCGAGTGGATGTGGTCGTATCCCGCCTCGCGAAGGAGACCGGCATCACGTGCCAGCGAGACCGGATCACAACTGACCAGGATCATGCGGGGCGCACTGGTTGCGGTCAACACCTCCACTGCCTTCTTGCCGAGGCCGCTGCGTGAGGGGTCGGCAATGACCAGATCGGCGTGGCGCGGAGTCCACTGTTCCACGGTGGAGCACAGGATCTTGGCCGGGCGGTCCGCCAGGTTGAACGTCGCGTCCGCACACGCTGAGGGCGAACTTTCGATGATCGTCGTCTTGGTGGCCTCGATTGCGCACGCAAACAGACCGACGCCACCGTACGCATCGACCAAGGAGTCGATCTGGCCAAGATCGCTGCAGGCTTGGCGCACTGCACCGACCAACAACTCGGCCGCCGCTGGACCGGATTGGAAGAACGACGCGGCGCTGATTCGCAGGCGCTGACCGGCCACGACCTCGTGAACTGCCGCGTCCCTGCCGACTGCGACATCGCTCGGCAGATCGAACAGCTCGACATCCCCCTCGACGATCCATGCGGTCCGCTCGCCGGTGGCCACGCTGACGCGCAAGCTGACCTCGCCCTCGCCACTCACATGGATCGTCTCCAGCAGTTGTTCGAGCAGCAGGTGACTGACCGGACACCCGTCGAGTTCGATCACGTCGTGCGAACTGCGACTGCGGAGCCCAAGCCGTCCCCCGCCACCAGCAGCGAGCCGCAACGTGGTGCGGTACGACCACGCCGGCACGGCGGACCCGATGTCGACATCCGGATCGCTGACCTTGCCCGTTCGTTTCAAGGCCTCGATGACCACCGCTGCCTTCAACGCAAGTTGCGCGTCGGGTGCGATGTGCTGCCACGGACATCCACCGCACCCCGCAGCATGAGCCGGGCACGGAGGGACGACCCGAAGGCTCGAGGGCTCGACCACGGCGAGCACCTCACCGCGCACGAAATCCTTCTTGGCCTGCGCGACTTCGATCTCGACGAGCTCGCCCGGCAAGGCACCGCGCACGAAGGCGACACGACCATCATCCAGCCGAGCAATGGCATCGCCACCGGCAGCCATCTTCTCGGCGCGCACCACGGTCGTCGACATCTCAGAGACTGTAGAGCCGTTCCCTCGTTGGGCGCGGAATGTGTAGTGGGGGTGCCGGAATCGCGCCCATCGAGCCGCCTTGGGCGAGTTGTGAGCACTCCCAGTACCGAAATCGCGCCCATGCCACCCACTACCCTCGACGGTGATGCCCCGACCTATCGAGATCGCCCCGAGCGTCCTGCCTGCCGACTTCGCCAAGTTGAGCGAGGAAGTCGCTGCCCTGGAAGCCGCCGGAGTCGACCGGATCCAGTGGGACGTCATGGATGGCCAGTTCGTGCCGAACCTCACGTTCGGGCCCGACGTGATCGCCGCCGCCCGCCGTTACACGTCGCTGCCGTTCGAGGCGCACTTGATGGTGTTGACGCCAGATGTCATGGCGGCCGAGTACATCAATGCCGGATGTCAGCGGCTGATCGTTCACGCCGAGGCGTGCACTCACCTCCATCGAACCTTGGGCCACATCGCCTCGCTCGGCGCGACGGCCGGCGTCGCGCTCAATCCGGCCACTCCGGTCAGTGCGGTCGCCCACGTGCTCGACCTCGTCGATCTGGTTCTGGTGATGACCGTCAACCCGGGGTTCGGCGGTCAGCGGTACATCGCCACGATGGAGGCCAAGATGGCTGAGGTCGCGGCCTTGCTGCGCTCCGTCGGCCGCGCCGACGAGGTCGATGTCGAAGTCGACGGTGGCATCGGCCCCGACACGATCGCGGCCGCGGCCGCGGCCGGCGCCAACGTGTTCGTGGCGGGCAGTGCGCTCTACCGCGATGCCCTGGGCCTCGAGCATGCGGTCGACGATCTCCGCGCTCGAGCTACGGCGGTCTCGAAGTGACGCCGACGTCGGCCGGGTAGCTCTCGTCATCGACGTGCTGTCGATCACGCTGGACCTCGAGCGGAGGCGGTACGTCGTCGAACGCCCCTTCGCGCACGGCACGCACCATCGCGAAGATCAGCAGCTTGATCGCGGCGAGCACGATCAGCACCCCGACGGCGATGACCAGCGGTTTGAGCACCGCCTTGAGCAGTGACCGCTTGGCAGTCTTCAGTGGCGCCAGCACTCCGGAGTCGACCTCCGTGCCGTCGACCTGCAGGGTCTTCACGCCGTCCTCGAAGATCGGGCATTGCACATCGGTGTCGTTGACGCCGACGACCGCATCGCCACCGAACAGCGGAGCCGCCAAGCGGACCTTCGACGCCAGTACACCCCTCGCCGGGTCGACTGCCGCCCCCACGAGGTACTGCTCGCCAGCATGCAAGAACCTGATGTCGTCGTTGTAGCGCACGTCGACGATGGTGTCGACGGCATAGCCGTCGAGGCTCCCCGCCCGGATCTGTTGGACGGCAAATCGTGCCGTGGTCGCGTCGGAGGCGGCCAGCGTGGCGACGAACACCGCGACCGGCGCGGGCGGCGCGGTGCACCCCGCTGGAACAACCACCAAGGGTGCCCACACGACGTGTTGATCGACGATCGGCGGGGGTCGCTCGATGGCCAGTGGCTCAGTGTCGGTAGGGCTCGACGCGACTGGCGTAGCGGAATCGGTGGCCGGTGGAGCGGTGGACGGAGCGGTCGGTGCAGTGGCCCGGGCAACGCTGCCCCAGCACGTGGCGATCAGGAGCCCGGAGAAGACCCAACGCAACTGCCGCACGAAACCACGCTACTGACCGCTGGCGCGGCGAACTGGTCAGTGGCCTTCGAACCGGGGCTCGCGCTTCTCGACGAAGGCTTTGAGGGCTTCGGCGGTATCGGCCGTAGCGATGTTGACTGTCTGGGCGACGCCCTCGTCGTCGAGCGCTTCTTCCATGGTGATCTGCAGCGAGTTGTCGAGCATTCGCTTGGTCATCGCCAGCGCGATTGGTGGGCCTGCCGCCAACCGCGCCGCCCACGTTGCGACGAACTCATCGAGCTCGGCATCGGGAACCACGCGGTTGACCAGGCCGATGCGTTCGGCTTCGGCGGCATCGATGATGTCGGCGAAGAGGGCGAGCTCCTTGGCCCGATGCATGCCGACGATCCGCGGCAACAGCCACGAACCGCCGAAGTCGATCGACAATCCGCGCCGCGCAAAGATCTCCGAGAAGCGGGCATTCTCGCTGGCGACGACGAGGTCGCAGCCCAGCGCCATGTTGCAACCGGCACCCACCGCGACTCCACGGACCTTGGCGATCGTCGGTATCGGCAGACGGTGGAGGGTGAGGGCGACATCGCCGACGTGGCGCATCTGGGCGAGTTGATGTCGCCCAGGGGCACCCGTTCCTCCGCCAGTGAGGTCGGCGCCCGCGCAGAACTCACCACCAGCGCCGGTGAGCACCATGACCCGATCCTGGCCGCTGGAGCCGATGTCGCGGAAGGTCTCCAGCAACTCGTTCCACATCTCGCCGTTCGCCGCGTTCTTCTTCGCCGGTCGATTCAACGTGACGGTCACGACCCCGTTCGAGCGATTGACGTCGATGGTTTCCACGGAAACGGCACGATACTGGGGCGATGGGTTTCAACCCGTATCGCAAGTTCGTCGCCAAACCTGCCGACTACCTCATGGTCGTCGCCGCCGTTGCCGCGGTGATCGGCTTACTGGCCTGGGCGCTCCTGGGTTGATGATGGGCTTGTGGGACGGCGGCTTCGGGGCCGTCGAGGTTCGGCGAGTTCAGCCCTACGAGGCCACGAAGGCCTACGCCTGCCCTGGCTGCCACCGCCAGATCTCGCCCGGCACTGGTCACTACGTCGCCGTGCCGGCCGATGCACCCGACCTGCGCCGGCATTGGCACAAGGCCTGTTGGGATCGCCGCTAGAACGCTGCCTCGTAGACCTCGATCTGCACGCCGGTGATCGCCGCGACGTCGAATCGGATCGAACCATGCCGATCGTGGACGGCCAGCCATTCGGAAGCCAGCAGGCGCAAGCGACGTTGCTTGGCCCACCCGACAGCGGCCTCGGGCGGTCCGAAGCGGTCAGACGCCCTTGTCTTGATCTCGCAGAACACGACCAACGACGGCATGCAGGCGACAAGATCGATCTCACCGGTCGCCGATCGCCAGTTGCGATCGACCACTTCATACCCGTGGGCGAGGTACCACCGGGTAGCCAGGTCTTCACCCCACCGCCCTCGGGCCTGGTTGGCCAGTGACGGTTCTACAGCTCGGTCGACGGCAGCTCTTCGACGTTGACGTCCTTGAACGTCAGGACTCGAACCTTCGGCACGAACCGGGTCTTTCGATACATGTCCCATACCCACGCGTCGCTCAACTCCACTTCGATCACCGGCTTGGCGGCGTCTCCGCTGACATTCAGCTTGACGTCGTTGGCCAGATAGAACCGGCGCTCGGTCTCCACGGCGTAGCGGAACATGGCCGCGACATCTTGGTATTCCTGAGCGAGTTGGAGCTCACGCTCGGCCTCGAAATTTTCGAGATCGTCGGAGCTCAACGCGGGTGCTCGATTACACCGATGGACAGCGCACGCTCAGGCGTCGCGCTTTTCCCTGATCTTGGCAGCTTTGCCGACGCGGTCGCGCAAGTAGTAGAGCTTGGCTCGGCGGACATCGCCACGCTTGACGACTTCGATCTTGACGACCGTCGGGGTGTGCACCGGGAACGTTCGCTCGACACCGACGCCGTAGCTGACCTTGCGCACCTTGTAGGTCTCGGCGACACCGCTGCCTTGACGGGCGATGACGTTGCCCTGGAAGATCTGCACACGCTCCTTGTTGCCCTCGACGACCTTGACATGGACCTTGACCTCATCGCCACTGGCGAAGTCGGGCACGTCGGTGCGGATGTACTGGTTGTCGACAAGATCGGTGGACTTCATGGCGCGGACTCTCTGGATTCTGTTGGCTGGCTTCAGCCAGGGAACGCTCAAGGATAGGTGACCGAAGGGAACTCTTCCAACAGCCGGTGGTCAAGTTCGCTGAGACCTCCGGCGGCCTCTACCAGGTCAGGCCGGTAGCGCAGCGTGCGATGAAGGGCCTGGGCACGCCTCCAGCGGTCGATCCGGGCATGGTCACCGCTGCGCAATGGCTCCGGCACGGTCCAGCCGCGAAAGTCGGCGGGGCGGGTGAAGTGCGGCTCCTCGAGCAGCCCCGAGTCGCCGAAGCTCTCGGCGATCGGGCTCGCCTCGTTGCCCATCGCACCCGGCAATAGCCGTACGACAGCCTCGATGACCAGGCAGGCAGCGACTTCTCCTCCGCTCAAGACGACGTCGCCGATGCTCAGCTCGCCGTCGACCAGGTGCTCGCGGACTCGATGGTCGACGCCTTCGTAGCGGCCACACAGCAGGCTGAAGCCGGTCAACGAGGCCAGCTCGTGGGCCATCGTCTGATCGAATCGGCGACCACCGGGACCGAGCAGGTACAGAGGCCGCGGCGGATCGACTGCTTCGACCGAGGCGAAGATCGGCTCGGGTTTCATCACCATTCCCGCGCCGCCACCGAACGGTGCGTCGTCGACCGTTCGATGAACGTCGGCGGTGTGCTCGCGTAGATCATGGGTGCGCAGTTCGAGCAACGCATTGGCGCGTGCCTTGCCCAACAGGCTCTCGGCGCAAAACGAGTCGACCAGCCCCGGGAAGATGGTGAACACGTCGATCCGCACAGCTTGCAATCCTAGGATTGCGAGCCACTCAGCGCAGCTTGCAATCCTAGGATTGCAAGCCACTCAGCGCAGGGTGCAAGCCTACGAGGCGATGATCTTCCACATCACCGACGCCACCACGTGGGCCGAGTCACAGGCTCGCGGATCGCACACCGGGTCGACGCGCGGCATCGACCTTGCCCAAGAGGGGTACATCCACTGCAGTAGCGCGGAGCAGTGGCGTGGCGTCGTCGAGCGGTACTACGCCGACGATCGAGACCTCTTGCTGTTGCACGTCGACGAACGGCTGCTCACGTCGCCGCTCGTGTACGAGCAACTGCCCGGTGCCCCCGAACCATTTCCCCACGTGTACGGGTCCATCAACCTCGATGCCGTGGTGGACGTGGAACGGCTGGTCACTCCGGGTCAGTAAGCCCTACGCATCGGGACCATCGGCCCCTAGTGCCTGACACCGATCTTCCGCATTGTGAAGGCATGCACAAAGCAATGTGCTTCACAAACTCGGAGGCTTGAAATGAATCGTCGAATGCTCGATCTACTCTTCAGCATCGGAGGCGTTCTTCTCGGCGTGCTGTTGTTGATTCTTGGCTTGGTGCTGAACAACCAAGCAAACTTCGCCAAGAGCTACGTGACGAACCAGCTCAGCGAACAGCAAATCAAGTTCACCCCAGCCGCAGCCCTGAAGGGCGAAGACAAAGCGGCCGGTGGGCAATGCCTGGACAGCTACGGCGGCTCAGCCCTTGACAGCGGCAAGAAGGCCGAGTGCTACGCGAACCAGTACATCGGGTTCCACCTGAAGGAAGCCGCCAAGACCGCCAAGGTCGAAGGCGCAACCTACGCAACGCTGGGCACCATTGTGGCCACGGCCAAGACTGCAGCTGCTGACGCCAAGACCGCCGGCAAGTCGACCGACGTGCTCGACGCTCGGGTGACCGAGCTCAACGGACTGCGTGACACGATGTTCAAGGGCGAGACCCTTCGCGGTCTGCTGCTGACCAGCTACGGCTTCAGCATCTTCGGTGATCGCGCCGGCCTCGCGGCCACCGTCTGCTTCGCAGCCTTCGCCTTGATGGTGCTGCTGTCGATCGCCGGCTTCATCCACGCTGCGAGCGCCAAGAGGCGTCACGCCACCGAGATGGTCAAGCCTGAGACAGAGACACCTCGCCAGCTCGTCGGAGTCTGATCTCCCCCGAGGTGACTGTTGCTCAGCGAGTGCCGAGTCGGCGCTTGCTGAGCAACAGCGCACCACCGAGCAGGACAGCACCGAAGCCGAGAGCGAGCATCGCCCTCATGCAATCAACGCCGGCAGCGCCGGCGTTGATCACTTTTTGGGCAGGGGTGCCGGTGCCGCCGCGTCTTGAATGTTGGTCGCTGTCAGAACTTCAATGGTCGACCACGCCAGATGGCTGGGTCGGATCACCAAAAGTGAGCGTCAGTCGATGAGGCGCCAGTGGCCTGTATGAGAATCGGTGGCTCGGCCCATCGATGTGAACCCCCACCCTCGTCGACGTCACCAGAGGATGTATTGACAGTTGCTGGGGTTGGTCCTGCTCGTCTGCGGCTGACCCTCGAGGTCCCTCGTGAACGCCACGATGGTCCCGAAGCCCGAAGTCAATTGAAGGCCTACGTCGTCGGAGTCTCCCCCGGGCGACTGTTGCTCAGCGAGCGCCGAGACGGCGCCTGCCGAGCAACAGCACACCACCGAGCAGGACAGCACCGAAGCCGAGAACAAGCATCGCCCTCAGGTTCCCTGCGCCGGTTCGGGGCAGCTCGGCGATGGCTTGAGGAGCCGACGCCGGAGCGGGAGGAGATACCTGGATCTGCGTGACGGGGACGCCGACCTTGGCCGAGAGATCGCACACAGTGCCAGCGATCACCGGGACGCAACTGAGATCACCGCCGGCAGCGCCAGCGTTGTTCACTTTTTGGGCCAGGGTGCCGGTGCCATCGCCAGCGGTGAACGCCCCGTGGACCATGGCCTGGTTGACGATCGTCGTGCCGGCGATGACAGTGTCATCAACCTTGACGACGACCGTGATGAGGCTTGCCGAGGCTCCGGGTGCGAGCGAGCCGCTCATGGTGCAGCTGAGCAGCTGCGGACGAGTGGCTTGCGCCAGTTCACACTGGCCGGCTCCCCCGGCAACGGTTGCCGACACCAGCTGCATCATGCTCGGCAGCCGATCGGTGACCACGACAGGATCAAGGGTGAGCCCGCCGCTGTTGACAGCCTGCAGGCTGTAGGTGATCTGCCCACCGGGGAGCACCGCTGTGGTCGATGACGTCTTGTCGATCTGCACCGCTGCGTAGCCGTTGGTGATGACGACGGCGACCGTCTCGCCGAGGTGACCGGCCAGCTTCAGCTGATCGGGGCTGACCGTGCTGGTGCTCGCCGTACCGGCGTTGATCTCTTCGATCTTGTAATCGAAGCCGGCAGGGTCGAGGGTCGAGGGCAGGTTGATCGTCTTCGTTTCACCGGCGTTGAGTCCGAACGTGGTCTCCTCGACGTATGACTCGCCAACGAGACGCGACACCCGAATCGTGTAGGTCTCGCTCGTCTGCGGCTGACCCTGGAGCTCTTTCGTGAAGGTCACGGTGCGCTCGCAAGTCGCCTCAGCGGCGCCCGAGCGGGCGATCTCGACACCGTTGTGCTGGAGGATCAGCGGGGCGCTCGATGCGCCGACCACGATCGACTGTCCGGCCGGCACGGTGGCGCTGCCACCGTTCCAGGTCACCGAGACATCGGTGCTCTCGGAGTTGGCAACGTTGAACCAGTACTGGACAACCGCGCCGTTGATATCGACGGAGTTGCAGACCGGGGTCACGACGAAGACCGGATCGCACTTCGATGTGACGACGATCGGGTTCTGGTCGACTCCGTTGATGGCGACCGCGATGGTGTTGATGCCATCAGCGAGATGGTCGATCAGCACGGTCTGCGACTCGCCAGGAGCGAGTGTGTAGCCCGTGCCGTTGATCGTGAAGGTGACGGCGACGTCATCGCCGGGGTTCTCGATGAGCACCGAGACGGTGTCGTCGAAGTTGGCGCACGCCTGGGTGTAACTCACCTTCGGTGACAGGTCGCACGACGTCTTGGTGTCGAACGACAGGTCCTTCTGCCCGGCGAGCACCGTGATGTGGTTCGTGCCGTCGTTGAGGCCCGAGATCACGACATCCTTGGTCGTGTCGGGCTGCACCAGGTACTGGGTGCCGTTGACGGTGAAGACCACCGGCAGCTCGCCACCAGTGGCGATCAAGGTGATGGTGACAGTGCCGTCGTTGTTGGCACACGTCGCGACCGTCGAGATCGAGCCTTCGCCGGGGTGGTCGCATGCGATCGTGACATCGAAGCTCAGATCGAGCGCCCCGGCAGTGACGGCGATGTGGTGATCACCGTCGGTCAGACCGTCGACGCTCACGTTGGTGGAGGCCTTCGGACCAACCGTGTACTGAGTGCCGTTGACGCTGAACGTGACCGCAACGTCGTCGCCGTTGTTGTGCAACGTGACCAGCACGCTGCCGTCGGCGTGGCCGTTGGCGCCTTCGACGCACGACTGGGTGTAGTCAACCGTCGGCGCCAGATCGCACTTGATGCTGATCGCCTGCGAGAAGTCGCGCGTGCCTTGCGTGATCGAGATGGTGTGATCGCCATCGAGGAGCCCGCCGATCGTGACATCGACGTTCGAGTTGGCCGGGACGAGGTGGTCGACGCCCTCGACGGTGAAGGTCAGCGGCAACTGCCCACCGACGTTCTCGAGGGTGACCACGACCACGCCATCTTCGTTGGCGCAGCTCTGAGTGACGATCACTGCCGGCTCGCCGGGGCGATCGCAATCGACTGTGATGGAGAACGTCTTGTCGACGCCGTTGATGGTCAGCGGCACCTGATGGTTGCCGTCGGTCAGGCTGCCGAGGGTGACGACCTGAGTCGCACCTGGTGCCAGGGTGTAGGAAGTGCCGTTGAGCACGAACACCGCGTCGAGGTCATCGCCGTTGTTGGTCAGCGTCACCTGGACTTGGCCGTCGCCGTTGACACACGACTGGACCACGCTGTAGGTCGGGGGCAGGTCGCAATGAACCGAGAAGGTCTGCGTGTAGTCCTTGTTGACCGCCACACTTGTTGAGCATCGTGGGGTCGTTGGCCGCCGCCGAACGTGAGCACGGTTTGGTGAGCGCGGTGGCGGCGCCGTCGGCGTTGAGGATGAGCGGGGTGGCGGTCGGGTTTGTCGATGGGAGCGCATTG
>JANYKU010000178.1 GCA_025358075.1 Ilumatobacteraceae bacterium | reverse complement strand
CCGATGCACGGCTACGAGATGATCCTCGAGATCCGTGAGCGCAGCGGTGAGGCCTGGAGCCCGAGCCCGGGTGCGATCTACCCGACCATCCAGCTGCTCACCGACGAAGGCCTCATCACCACCCAAGACCAAGACGGCAAGAAGGTGTCCAGCCTCACCGACGCCGGCCGCGTCGTCGCCCAAGAACTTGCGGCGACCAAGTCGGCCCCATGGGACGACGCCTCGCACGACGCCGGTGAAGACGCACCGAACCTTCGCCAGGCGATCCATCAGTTGATGATGGCGTTCCGGCAAGTGGCGATGGCAGGCACCGCGGCACAGCGGCAACGCACCACCGAATTGCTCGACGAGACGCGGCGCAAGATCTACGCGCTGCTCGCCTCGGACGAAGCCTGACGCGGATTGGTCCGGCCGTTCGGCCGCGTGGCGCTACGCTGCGCGGCTAGGGGGTCTGGGCCGAAGGAGGCGCTCAATGTCGAGGTTTACCTACGACGTGGGGTACGAGGAAAGTCGCAATCGAGCAACGGTGGCGTTCCGCGTCATTCTGGCGATCCCGCACCTCATCGTGGCCGGCATCTGGCGCGAACTGTCCCAAATACTCGCTGTCATCCAGTGGTTCATCATCGTCTTCACCGGCCAGCGCAACGAGGGGATCTGGAAGCTTCAGCAGAGCTACATGTACTACAACTGCCGAGTCATCGGCTACGTCACTCTGCTGTACGACCAGTACCCGGCCTTCGGTACCGATCCCGGCCCGGTTCCGGTGCGCAGCGAGATCTCCTTCGAGGAGTCAGCGGATCGGCTCACCACCGGCTTGCGCCTGATCTGGGCGATTCCAGCGGTGATCATCGGCGCGGTCGTCGCGATCGGTGCGTACGTCCTCCTCATCATCTCGTGGTTCGCGATCGTGATCACGGGCAAGCAATCCAAGGGCAGGTGGGACTTCATCCTCAAGGTGCTCCGCTTCTCGTTCCAACTCGAGTCCTACGTGCTGTTGCTGACCGACACGTACCCGAAGTTCGGTGAAGGCGCGTCGACGTCGATCGGGTCGGCGTCGCCGCCTCCGCCTCCGCCATCGTCGTTCGTTTCCCCGCCTCCGCCGCCCCCGCCGGGCGGCTGACATCCGCAGGGGGTAGGGTCAGCTCGTGCTCGACGAGATCGACCTCGACATCACCGACGACGAGCTCAGCGAGCTCGCGTTGGCGGCCGAACCGCACGATCCGATGGCCGACGACGCTGTGCCGTTTCGGCCGCTCGAAGCTGAAGGTCAGCCCCTGTTGCCCGAGTGGTACATGCCGGCGTCGACCGGCCGCGCTCGTCGCGACTGGCGCTCGCGCGTTGCGATCTCCATGGCCATCGGTCTCATGCTGATCAGCTCCTGCGGGTTCTGCATCACCAACGGTTTTCCGGAGCTGCCCTGGTAGTCAGGCACCGACGTGCGGCGGTCCTTCCAGCTGCATGTAGCGGCCGAGGTCGCTGAAGCCCATTCGCTGGTACACCGGATAGCCGGAAGGTGAGGCTTGCAACACGGCGTGGGTGCAGCCGCGGCGGGCGCCCTCGGCGATTGCCGCCCAGGTGAGTGCCTCGCCGTAGCCCTTGCCGCGAAACGGCTCCGGCGTGGCCACGTTGTAGACGCCGGCGGTCGTGCCGGAGACGGAGAGCAACGAGCAACTGACCGGCGTGCCATCGACGCGACCGACGAATGCGGTCGCCCGCGGCTCGTCGAGCAGACCGGGCCGAATCAGCTGATCGACCACGTGTTGGGGCATTCCGAAACCGTCCCGAAGTACCGAGGCGTGATCGACCAGCGCTTCGGGCGTTGTGGCGATCTCGATGGTCAGTCCGACTGGCGGTGCTGGGCACTCGGGGATCGGATCGAGCCCCATCCCCGCCGGTCCGCCGGCGTCGCGCAACCCGAGCCGACGCCCGGCATCGAGCACGGCGGAGGCGACGTTCTCGCGCGCCCAGAGCAACCACGGCAGCCCTCGCTCGCCGAAGAAGTCGATCGCTGCGGCGATGAGACGTTCGGGCTCGTCGCTCGCGGCGCGCATGAATGCACCGTTGAAGAAGGCCAGCGGCACCCCGATGGCGACGAGTGTGAGCGATCCAATCTCGGCGACGTCGGCGCCGATCGCCCGGCCGAGCAGCGCCCAAGTGGCGGCAAGGTTCTCGTCGCCGGCAACTGCCAACTCTGCGGCGTCCATCGGGACAAGCATCGCGCGCAATCGTGTGCTCTGATGTCTCAGGTGGTCGAGCGACTGGAACCCATTCCCGAGGATTGGAGCCGGGCGCTCGGCATCGTCGCCCATCCCGACGACATGGAGTACGGCACGGCGAGCGCCGTGGCGCGTTGGACCGACCTCGGCAAGGACGTTCGCTACCTTCTGGTGACCCGCGGCGAGGCGGGTATCGCCACGATGCCGCCGGACGAGGTCGGGCCGATCCGCGAGCAGGAGCAGCGGCGTAGTTGCGCAGCCGTCGGTGTAACGGTCGTCGAGTTCCTCGATCACCCTGACGGGCTCGTCGAGCCGGGCATCGCCTTGCGGCGTGACTTGGCCGAGGGAATCCGTCGTCACCAGCCGGAGGTGATCTTGTCGATCAACCATCGTGATGGTTGGGGCGGGCCTAGTTGGAACCACCCGGACCATCGTGCCGTCGGTCGGGCCTTGCTCGATGCCGTTCGTGATGCGGCGAACCCGTGGCTGTTTCCGGAAAGCGGGCCGGCGTGGTCGGGCGTTCGCTTCGCTGCCTTCAATGCCTCGCCCGTGGCTACGCATGCCGCCGACGTGACCGGCTACATCGATCGAGGCATCGCCTCGCTGCGCTGCCACGAGCTCTATCTGGCCAACCTCGACGGGGGCTCCGACGATCCCGGGGCCTTCCTTCGATCCAACGCCGAAAGCACCGGCGAACGACTCGGCGTCCGCCACGCCGTCGCCTTCGAGCTCGTCGTCTTCTGAGCCCGTTTTGCGCCAACGCGGGGGCCGATTCGGGCCGCCGGCGCCCATCGCGGCGCCTGCGTTCTCTGTGGAGTGTTCTGAGATCATCTGGGTGCCCGGGAAACACTCCACACGACCTGCATTGACGGGGCGGGTGAGGTAGGCTGGGTGTTCAGGGTCGGCGACCCTACGAGCGACGAGCGCCGGTCGAGACCTGCACGAGAGTGAGGTGCCGTCTCACCATCCTGCCGGCGCAGGACGAAGTTGATGCGCGACTCACAACAACTCATAGCGGCGATCTGGTCGATCTCCGAAGGCCGAGGCTCGGGCGACGAGCTCGAGCTCTTGCGCGCCGACGAGCGGGCATCGCTCAGCGTGCTCGATCGATTGATCCTGGAGACCGAGGAAGACCTCGCCGTCGTTCGCAACCTTCCTGGGGACGAACGCGACCAGGTGGTCGCCGACTTCACCGACACGCTCGACGGTCTGCGAGCGACCGCGGCACGATTGCGTCCTCCGCCGGTTGCGCCGGTTGTGCTGGTGGCCGCGCCGATCGACGACGCCGAATCGACTGAGTTCGAGTACGAAGAAGCCGGCGAGGTGCAGCTGCAGGCCTCGTGGTCTGCCGGGCAGGTCGTGGTGTGGGCCGGCGGCCGTGGCGCGGTGCCGGAGGGGAACGAAGGTCTGGCCACCAGGCTCGAGGCGATCGGCGGCCCAGCAGTGGGATGGCAGTTGCACCCAGGCGTGCCCCTTCCCGGCGGCGTCCGCGCCGAGGCCGTGTCGATCCCGATGAAGGATGCGCTCGGCTGGCTGGTGGCGATCGGCGGCGGGCACGAGCAGCCAGGTGTGGGTCCCAGTGTGACGTGGCTGGGGCGCGTCGCCCTCGAGGGTGTGCGGCTCGCCGCGCGTGGGGCGATCGTGCCCAGCGTTCGCGTCACCGGGCACGCCAAGACGGGGCTCGTCGAATCGACGGTGCGCTGGGTTCCGACATTGATCGATCGCCCCACGCTCAACGCGCTGGCCGCGCTGATGCCTGGTGCGGTCGTCGCCGCCGGCGGGGGTGACGGTCGGGCGACCGCCTCCGCGGTCATCACCGCGGCGGTCGAAGCGATCGTCACCGAGAGCATCGAACGAATGGAGCTGCCGGCCGCGCCGCTCAGCGCCGCCCGCCCAGCAGAGGTCGACGCGATGGTGATCGCCCGAATGGACGGCACCCCGTTCGACGCCCAAACGGCATTGGCAACGACCGTGTCGCGCCGGCTCGATCAGTGGGCCCGTTCGGTGACCGATCCGACGCGTCCGAGGTTGCTCGCTCAGCTAGATCCGCCGCTCCCCGGTGGGGTGTGGCTGGTGTCGGCATTCGCCCCGTCGGGGAAGACGCTGGTCCCGATCGATGCGGCGATGCGCGCCGATGCCGGCCGCCGCTTGCTCAGTGGCGAGTGGCAACGTCTTGTGCGCCTTGTCCCGGCGCTCGACCGGGCCGGAGTGCCCCGCCGTGGTCAAGTCGCCATCAGCCAGGACGAAGCGTGGGAGTTCATGACCGTGGTCGGTCCGGCGTTGGTGACGGCCGGCTTCGATGTGCGCCTGCCGGCGTTGTCGCGGCGCAAGGCGAAGGCATCGCTGCGGCTGTTCGCCGAGACGCCACATACCTCGGTGGTTGGCGCCCATCAGCTCAGCAACGTGGCCTGGTCGGTGCTGTTCGACGACGCCGAGCTCACTGCCGACGATGTGAAGCGCCTCGCCCGACAGGCTCGCCCACTGGTGCAGTCGCGGGGTCGCTGGGTCGAAGTCGATCGGTTCGATGTCGAACAGGCGGCGGCCGCGCTGGCTGCACGCGAGTCGGTCACTCAGCTGACCGGTGCCGAGATCCTGCGGCACAGCTTCGGTCTCGGCGGGTCGGGGCTCTCCGGTGGTGTCGTGGTCGATGGCAACAGCTGGGCCAACGACATCGTGCGACGGGCGAGCGAGATGTCGCTGTCGGCAATCCACAAGCCGGAAGGGTTCGTCGGCACACTGCGCACGTACCAGGCCGAGGCCGTGGCGTGGATCGGCTTTCTCGATGGGGCAGGGCTCGGCGGTTGCCTCGCCCTCGACATGGGTCTCGGCAAGACGCCGACGGTGCTCGCCCACCTCGCCCGTCCGACGGCGGAGGGAAAGACGCTCGTCATCGCGCCCGCCGCGGTGGTCGGCAACTGGGCTGCCGAAGCCGCACGGTTCACGCCGAAGCTGCGCGTGGTCGTGCATCACGGGGCATCGCGCGCCTCTGCTAGCGAGCTCGAGGCCGAGATCGCCCGTGCCGACATGGTGATCACTACCTATGCCACCGCGGTTCGCGACATCGATGCGCTGATGGCCACGGGTTGGCGCACGCTGGTGTTGGACGAGGCGCAGGCCATCAAGAACCCCACCAGCGACACTGCCCAGCAGTTGCGCCGGCTGAATGCCAAGACTCGTCTCGCTCTCACCGGCACGCCGATCGAGAACGGGCTCGGCGATCTTTGGGCGATCCTCGATTTCACCAACCCGGGTCTCGTGGGGTCGCGGCCGTCGTTCATCGCCCAGATGTCGGGCGACGGCGAGGCTGCGCTGCGAGCGCTCAACGGGCTGTTGTTGTTCCGGCGCACCAAGACCGAACCCGAGGTTGCGCTCGAGCTGCCCGACAAGATCGACGAGCTCGACCACTGCACCATGACCCCCGAGCAGATCGGCCTCTACCAGGCTGTGCTCGACGACCTCGTCGAGAACGTGGCCAACAGGGACGTGCTCGCCGAGGCGAAGAAGGGGGCGATCCTCGCGGCCATCACGGCGCTGAAGCAGATCTGCAACCACCCGTCGGCGTACCGCGACGATGGGCTGCCGCTGGCCGGGCGATCGGGCAAGCTGGCCCGCCTCGAAGAGATCGTCGAGTCGGTGTTCGCCGCCGGCGAGCGCATTCTCATCTTCACCCACTTCGCATCGTGGGGCCGCCGCCTGGCCGTGCACCTCACCGAGTGCACGGGCATGCCGATCTCGTGTTACGACGGCAGCCTCGCCAGGGGAGTGCGCGACCGACTCGTCACCGAGTTCCAGACCAAGGAGGGTCCCGGCGCGATGGTGCTGTCACTGAAGGCCGGCGGCACTGGACTGAACCTGACTGCTGCGAACCACGTGGTGCTCTACGACCGTTGGTGGAACCCGGCTGTCGAAGACCAGGCCCGCGACCGTGCCTGGCGCATCGGTCAGAGCCGCACCGTGATCTCGCACCGCCTGGTCTGCCCCGGCACGATCGACGAGCGCGTCGAGGAGATCGTTGCCGGCAAGCGGCACATCGCTCAGCTGGTGCTGCCGCGGTCGAGCACGATCGCCGATCTCAATGCCGATCAACTCCGCCTCGCACTCGGGTTGCGTCCCGAAGAGCTGCTCGCAGGGGACGACCAGTGAGCCGCCCGCAACGCCGTGGGCCGAACCAAGCGCGGCGCCCACAGGTCAAGCGACCCGGTGCTGTCGACATCTGGCGCATTCCCGGTGCGCTGCCCGAGATCGAGCCGATCGCGGTGCCGTCTGCGCCGGGGGCCGTGCTGCGCTCGCTCGGCGATCCTCCGTTGCGTGATGGCGCCGGAGCCGCCGCGGCGTTCATCGAAGTCGTCGAGCGAGCTTCGGCAATCGCCGCTGCGCTCGCCCTCAGCGTCGGCCTGCTCGCCGACCCCACCGCCGACGACTAATCCCTCTGGAGTGTTGGGTGGAGTGTTTGGCGCCTACCTGGGTGCGTCGAGACACTCCACACCCACCCTGTGGAGTGTTGGGCGCCCACCTGGGTGCGTCGACACACTCCACACCGAGGTGGTACTCGCTAACGTCGTGCGGATGTCGGCTGTGGTGACGCAACGATGACCTCGACCGATGCCGAGTACACGCGTCGTCTTCAGCGTCTGGGATCGCGGCGATGGAAGCGATTGGTGCCCAATCCGTATCGGTGGAACGTGCGGCGGTTGGCGACCGGCCGAGTGCTGGATGTCGGCTGTGGCATCGGGCGCTGCCTCGACTTCGTGCGTCCGCGCGGCACTGGTGTCGATCCCAACGAGACGGCGATCGCGGTGTGCCGGCAGAACGGTCACGAGGCCTACGCGCCCGACGAGTTCGCCGCCGGCAACACCGGCCGGCGATTCGACACGCTGCTGTGCTCGCACGTGCTCGAACACCTCGACGAACCGACCGGCGTTGCGCTGCTGCACTCGTACCTGCCGTACCTGGTCGCCGGCGGGCGCGTGGTGTTGATCACTCCGCAGGAGCGCGGCCAGAAATCGGATTCGACCCATGTTCGGTTGATGGACGCTGATGCGATCGGCCGCATGGCCGACCAGTGCGGGCTGGCGATCGAGCGAATCTCGTCGTTCCCGCTGCCGCGAACCTTCGGTCGGTGGTTCGTCTACAACGAGACCGTCACCGTCGCCCGGATGGCTCGATGAGGCGTCCGGCCGTTCGGAATGCAGCAGGATATTTTGTCGCCTTGCTCGTCGTGGTCGTCACCTGGGCAATCGGAATCCCGCGGTTCGCTTCCCCCGACGAACCGGCGCACATCTACAAGGCCTACGGGACCGCACATGGTCAGCTGCTCGGCAAGGCGGCGCCGGGGTTCCCCAACAACCTGCGCGAGTTCGACGGTCCCGCGGTGCTCGGTCCTCCGAACCTCAACTGCTACAACGGGCTGCCGGATGTGCCCGCATCGTGTGCGACGGAGATCTCGCCGCGACTCATCTCGTCGGCGGCGCGCTACCCACCTTGGTACTACGGCCTGGTCGGCCTACCGGTCGCTGTGTCGGGGCACGCCGACAGGGTGTTGCCGTATCGACTTGTCTCGGCGGCGCTGTGCGTCGCCCTGGTCACCTTGGCGATGTCGCTGGCCAAACGATCGAGGCGGTCGGAGGTGGTTGCCCTGCAACTCGCCGCGCTGACGCCGATGGCGTTGTTCCTGATGGGCTCGGTCAACCCGAACGCGATCGAGATCGCCGGGTTCGTGGCCATCTGGGCCGGGCTCAGCCGGGTGATGACCGACGACGAGTTCCCCATGCGGCTGTTGATCCTCGCCTCGTGCCTGTCGGCGGCGGTGGTGTTGATGCGGCCGATCGCGATCGTGTGGATGGCGGGACTCGTTGCCGTCGCGATCATCGCCGCAAGCCCGAGACGCCGTCGTGAGTTCATCGCCCGACGCTCCTTGGCGTGGGCGATCGGCCCGACCGCGCTCGCCCTCGTTTGTTCGTGGCTGTGGCTGCTGTATGCCCGCATCGAGCTGAAGGACCAACGAGCGACCACCACGTTGACCCTCTCGTCGGCCGTGCGCAAGTCGATCGACCTGTGGCCGACCTACTTCCGCCAGACCATCGGGGTGCTTGGCTGGCTCGACACCACGCTTCCGTTCTTCGTGTACGTGGCGTGGATCGTGGCGCTGGTGCTCGTCGCGTTCGTCGTGCTCCGCAGCGCGGCAGCCCGCGGGGTCTGGGCGATCGCCGCGCTCGTCATCGTGTGGTTGGCACTGCCATTGCTCATCAATGGCTTCACCAACTCGCGAGCCGGCCTCACCTACGAGGGGCGGTACTCGGTGCCGATCTTTGCCGGGCTGGTGTTCCTGCCGATGTTCAACGACGGCACCAAGCTTCGTGTGCCGCGGATCTCGCAGCGCGAGCTCGTCAAGGCAGTGCTCGCTCTGGTCGTGATCGCCGAAGTGGGTGCCTTCTGGCAGATGCTGCGCAGGTTCAGTGTTGGCGCCAACGGCAAGATCTTCCTGACCGGCAACATCTCGTGGCAGCCGTCGATCGCGCCGATGTCGCTCGTGGTGATCAACGCGGTGGCGATGCTGGCGCTGGCGTGGTCAGCCTGGAGCCCGTGGGGGAAGGTCGAAGCTGCAACCGGTGAAGGGCACGGTGAGGGCGCGCAGCATGGCTCGCACTGACGCGAGTAGTCCCGCCGACGGCTGACCGCCTTGTCGGGCTTGCATGGCCACGGGGATCTCACCGATCTTGTAACCACGGCGGCCGGCCACGAGCAGCGCCTCGAAGGTGTCGCCGAGATAGTGATGAGGAAAGTCGTTGGCGAAGGCGCGCAGCAACGGCTCGCGTATTGCACGGAACCCCGACGTCGGATCGCTGATGTTCACACCGGCACGGCGGCGAAGCGTTGTCGACAGCAGTCGGATCGCGGTTCGACGCACTCGGGAATGAGGTGCAGTCTCACCGCCTGGTGCGAAGCGACTGCCGACGACCATGTCGAAGCCGCCGTCATCGAGCCGCTGGAGCAAGGCACCGATCTGATCGATCGGATGCTGGCCGTCCCCGTCGACCTGCACGACGGTGTTCGCGCCACTCTCGATCGCGTAGCGGAAGCCCGCTCGCAACGCGCCGCCGACGCCGAGGTTGATGGGGAGTCGGATCACGACCGCACCGGCTTCCTCGGCCAGCGCGGCAGTGCGATCGCCACTGGCGTCGTCGACGACGATGCAGTCGTACCCCTGGGCGCGCACGCCCTTCACCACATCGCCGACACATGCCTCTTCGTCGAACGCCGGGACGACCACGACGATGTTCGTCGTCACGCGTTCTCCAGCTCACTGACCCTTCGCGCCAGCAGGGCGTGGGCCTCCGCTGTGGTTCGTAGACGTTCTTGCAGCAGCGAGACGCTGATCGAGAGTTGGATCGAGATCGCCAGCAGCAGTCCGGAGCTGATCATCAGCAACACTGCGGTGGGCGTGATGTTGGCAACCTTGCCGAGTCGGCCGACGAACGGCAGCGTCAAGGCCGCGAGGGCGACGAGCGCGCCAACACCCAACCATCCGAGGGTGTACCTCGTTGTCAGTAATCGGCGGCGGGTCAGACCCAGGATGACGAACACGATGACCACACCACCCAGTGCTAGAACGAGGGCTTGCTTCACGGCTGTCGACATGGGAGTGAGCGTAAACGATGACCGCTGAGTCGCCGGAGGTGCTGCGGGTCTGCGTCGCGCTTCCGTTCTTCGCCAATCTCGGCTACCTCGAGACGGCGTTGCGTTCGGTGGTCACTCAGACCGAGGCGCGGTGGACGGCCATCGTGGTCGACGATGCCAGTCCCCAGCACGGAGCCGAAGAGGTCGTCGCCGCGCTCGGCGATTCGAGGATTCGCTACGTGCGCAACGAATGCAATCTCGGGGTCGCCGCGAACTTCAATCGATGCCTCGAACTCGGTGCAGCCGAGGCTGACGTCGTGACGGTCTTCCATGCCGACGACGAGTTGGAGCCCGGCTACGTCGCCGCTGTGCGCGCCGCGCATCAGTCCGCTCCTCTTGCGACGTGTGTCGCCCCGCGTGTGCGTGTGAACGGCGCGGCCGGCGAGCCGGCTCGGACCCTCGCCGATTCGGTGAAGCAGGCGATGTGGCCTCGACGGCTTCCGGCGACGTTGGTCGGCGACCGTGGCGTGGCGCGGCTGATGCACGGGCAGTTCTTCTACTGCCCGTCGGTGTCGTACCGGGTCGCATTGCTGCCGGACCTTCGCTTCGATGACCGTTGGCGCCAGGTGATGGATCTCGATTTGTACGCGCGGGTGCTGCTGGAAGATGGCTCGATCGTCTTGGTTCCCGACCGCGTCTACCGATACCGCAGGCATGGCGAGACGATGACTGCGGAGAACACGCGATCCCTCGTGCGACTCCGCGAGGAAGTGGTCGTGTCGCGAGAGGTGGCGGCGGTGGCACGGCAGAAGGGATGGCGGCGCGGCGCCCGTGCTGCGCGGCTGCGAGTGACGGTGAGACTCAACGGGTTGATAGAGGCGTGTCGGCTGGCGGTGCACGGTGACTTCGGCGCCGGATGGGCAGCTCTGCGTATCGCCGCCAGTCCCTGAGCCGAAGTGCGTAGTGGGAATGCACTATTTCGCATCGCCACTACGCACTTCGCCGATCTTGTAGCGGCCGCTCGCCAACTTCTGACGGCGATCAACCGGTCCCGCACGCAACTCCACACCACCCACGCGGTTGTTGCACAGGTCTGGCGAGATGGCGCGAACCAAGCCCAGCTGGCGTCATTCCTCGAGACCACCACATTCATCCCCTCGATGACGGCAGGGCCATCGGACAACTCCTCGCGCTGTCCCGCTCGGCCGACGTCGTCGACGCCCATCTCGTCGTTCTCGCCATCCGCCTCGGCGACAGCATCCTCACGGGCGACCCCGACGACATCGGGCACATCGCCGACACGCTCGGAACGAGCAAGCCGTCCGTCCAGCCCTGGCCCTGAGCTGTAGCGCCATGCGTCAGATGTCGAGGAGGTCCGCCAGTACCGAACGGATCTGGGCCAGCGCCACTGGCCCGACATTGCCATAGTTGTCGACGTCGATCATCCGCTGGATCGGGACAGTCGTCAGCAGGTGGCACTGGGCCACGCTCGCTGCGGTGAGCCCGTCTGCTTCGACGTCGACCTCGGTCGCCCAGTCGCGCCGGCTTGTGGTCAATGGCACGACCTGGAACGTACGCGGCTCGCAGACCATGATTTCTGCTGCGGTGACGACCACGGCCGGACGGGGGTGGCCGGCCTCGCTGCCGAGGGGCACGCCGAAGTCGACGCCGATGACATCACCAGGGGCCGGCATGGGATATCACCGTTTCGGCGCCGGCATCGAGCACAGCACTGTCGTCGCCGGACAGGGGCTGGCGCAGGCTGTTACCGATCCTGCGCTGCCGCTCGCTGCGGGCCATGCGCGTCAGGAGTTCATCGAGCGTGATGTGCTCGGCGTCAGCCAGGGCGCGGATCTGCGCGTGGGTTCGACGCGACACTCGGATTGTCGAGGTATCCCGGACGGTGGACGATTCAGGCATACAGATCAGCCTACCATCCGGTGGCAGGAAGCTCACCCACGGCCTAGGTTGTCGCGGCGCCACCGTCGTGAGGACGGTCAGCGTGTGACAACCCCCCGGACAGTGGCGTTAGATTCGGCAAATGATCATCGTCCGCTCCGAAGACATCGCCAACACCGCTCGCCACGTGTCCGGGCCCGGCTGGGACAGCAAGCGGATGATCGTGAAAGGCGATGGCATGGGCTACTCGGTGCACGAGACCCGGATCCTCGAAGGCACGGAGAGCCACATGCAGTACAAGAACCACCTCGAGACCAACTACTGCATCGCCGGTGAGGGTGAGGTCGTCGACGTGGCGACCGGCGAGACGTTCCAGATTCGGCCCGGAACGATCTACGCGCTCGACCAGCACGACCAGCACATCCTCCGGGCCACCAATGGCGACCTCCGTCTGGTGTGCGTGTTCAACCCGCCCGTCACCGGCATGGAGACCCACAACGCCGACGGCGGCTACGACCCGCCAGCCGACTGACCGACGCGGCGCCAGATGACGTGAGGTTGGCCCTCGGTCCCTGAGGCGCCGTATTCAAAGGTCGCCTTGCCATTGGGGGCCCAGGTCATCTCGAAGATTCCCGTCGCCCCCTGAATGCCCTTCACGCGTAGATCCTCGACGAACTGCTCCACAGCAACAAGAAACGCAGCCTGCTGAGTTGGTGTGAGCCGTTCGAAATCGGCTCGGAATCTCGCCAGCCACGCGTAGGTCGGCACGAGACGTCAGCGGCGGCGCTTGACCGGTTTGGCGATCGATCGCAGCCCGTCAAGGAGCGAGTCATTCGAGTCGAACGTCTCCATGCGCCCGGCAACCCGGTCGGCATCGGCCTCGCGTTCGCCGGCCTGCCACGTCGACGTCCAGAACCACGCCTGCGTCGAGTCGATGACCTTGCGCGGGCGCAGCAGGATGCCCTCGTCGGTGATCTCGGCGTCGAGGAGGTCTCCCTCTTCGAGGTGTGCTGCGGTGCGGATCTCCTCCGGCAGCGTCAGCTGGCCCTTCGCTCGAAGCGTTGTTCGCGGCATGGAGTAATCTTACTTTCAGAAAGTACGAATATCGACATCCTCGCTCATACGCCGATGACGTCGACGAGATCCACGAGGGATACGAAGTCGGCGGGGTTGCGTGTGTAGAGGGGTAACCCCGCGGCGCAGGCGGTTGACGCAATGAGTAGGTCGACGGCACGTGCACCACGCGCCTTCCGTCGGGACGCGACGACCGCTGCGTAGACGCGACCGTATGCCCGAGATGCATCGGCATCGAATGGCAGCGGATCGAAGGCTGCCTCGGCTCGTTGAAGTCGGTCCTGTCGGCGAGCCCGTTCATCGGGATCGTGGGTTGCGTGAGGGCCGGCGGCGAGCTCAGCCAACGTGATCGCACTGATCGCGACCTCGACGGGAAGCACTTGGGGGTCGAGCTTTTCGAGGTCGATGATCACCGAGGTGTCGAGGATCCCACGTGGGCGGCGCGGCTCAGGCACGAGGTTCGACATCTTGGCCGGCAATGGCGTCGAGGTCGGCGCGGAACCGATCTGCGTCGATTGGTGGGGCATTGCGGAAGACGGAGATGGCGGCATCGGCTGGCACGAAGCGATGCCGTCGCAACGGGGCGAGTTCGCCGACCGGCACGCCGTTTCTGGTCACGATGAAGGACTCGCCTTGATCGAGTCGACGCATGATCTCACCACTGTCGTTTCGCAGTTCGCGTTGGGTGATGGTCCGACTCATTGGCCAAGTGTAGCACGGGGTGCTACGGCAGCACTAGAGGCCGGGTGCCCAGCGCGACGGCGCTCGATATAGATAGCGGTCGGCGGCGTAGTTCAGGAAACGCCGCGCCGCTCGGATGCGGTGGGCGACGTCACGCAACAACGCTGGTGCCGTTGGCGAGCTCTCCGCCGCGGCGCGGTACCACGCCGAGCTCAACGTCTCGAGCGCGTCGAGTCCAGGCGTCGGCGATCCATGGTCGGTGAGGTGGTCGAGCTCGGCGTCGGTCATCCGCACCGACCGGCCGAGGTGTTCGGCCTGCGAGGTCGACAGCGCTGTCGCGCCGATGCTGTCGGGGAACACGCCGGCCTGGAACAGGGCGAGATCACCGAGCTGGCGCAGCAGCACGATGTGGTCGGCCGGCCCGACGGCGCCGAGCCAGTCGACGAGCTCGTCGAGGTCGAGGCGATCGGCCGGCACCGGAGGCGCTTCGGGCACGGCGAAGCTGGCCAGGAGACGGGCGGTGAACAGCAGGCGCGCCGGCTCGTCGGCGAATTCGAGCAGTGGTTCGACGTCGAACACCGGGAGGCGGCAGCCGGGACCGGACCATTCGTTCACCCAGTTGGTGCCGGTCAGCTCGTCGGCCGCGTGATGGATGAGGACCGCGAAGAACAACAGCGGTGACACGGTGAGCTGTTCGGGGCCGACGCCGTGCAGCACCGCATCGACGACCTCGGGCCGACGCAGCACGTCGTTGGCGTACCAGGGTCGGCGCTCGAGCTCGTCGCGCAACGACTCTGCGTCGGTGTCGAGCGCATGCGCCAGCAGCGTGAGATCGTCCTCGGCGAGATTCAAGCGCTGACGGGTCATGGCGTTGCCTCATGTTGATGGTGTCTTGTTGATCGGCACGATCCGAGGTCGCCATGAGGCCCAACCCAGTTGGCATGTAGCTACCACTTAAGTAGTAAAACTACCGACAAAGTGGTAATGTTGCGGCGAATCGAGGAGGGCGAAGACGTATGCATCTGCGGTCACCTATCACCAGCATCATCCCGGGGGTGCGGGGTGTCGTGCTGGGCATCCTCGCATCGACCGACGGTTCACTGACCGGCAGCGGAATCGCAACGCTTGCGGGGGGCCGCGTCTCCCAGTCGGGTGTCAGCAAGGCGCTGGGACAGCTCGTCGGGTCTGGCATCGTTCGCTGCCAGTCCGCGGGACCGGCGAACCTCTACACGTTGAACCGTGACCACGTCGCCGCTCCTGCAGTCGTGCTGCTGTCACGCCTCCGCGAGGAGCTGATCAACCGGGTCGCCGCCAAGGTGGACACTTGGCACATCGCGCCCATTGCTGTCTGGCTGTTCGGGTCAGCGGCTCGGGCGACGGGCGGCGACGACAGCGACATTGACCTGTTCCTCCTCCGACCCGATGTGGTTGCTGGCGGCGATAGTGAGTGGCTGATGCAAACACTAGAGCTCGCCAACGCGGTTCATGACTGGTCTGGCAACAACTGTGATCTCTTGGAGTACGGCGAGACGGAGTTCGCAGATCTCGTCGTGCAAGACGATCCGATTGTGAGCACGCTGCGAAGTGAGGCGTTGGTGCTGTGGGGAGATAGCCCTCGTGAGCGCACGTCGGGACGGCGCTGATGACCGCCTTGCGCGACGCGGAGCTCCATCTGCGCAAGGCGGAGGAATTCCTCACGGCGGCAGAGTTCAACTTGGATATGAAGTTGTTCAACGCCACAACCTCCGACGCCGTCGTCTCCGGCATCAACTCCAAGGACGCGATCTGTCTGAAGCTCACCGGCAGGACCGAGAAGTCCGACGACCACCACGCAGCGACCACTGAGCTGAGGAAAGCGGGCAAGGCGGGTGCGGTTCTCGCCGTCACTCTCCAACGCCTCCTGAAGCTGAAGACGAAGTCGCAGTACCAAACCGTCTCGGTCGCCCGCCAGGACGCCCGCGACGCGGTGGAGTGGGCTCGGAAGCTGTACGAGGGTGCCAAGGTGGTCGTCCAGTCCTGACCCAGACCGGTTGCCCGTGGTCCCAGTCGGCGTCAGGCGGCACCGCGCGAGACGACCGCCCTCGACGCGGCCCGACGTTGCGCCGAGATCATCTCCTCGGCTGTGATGTCGCCGTGCTCGGCTTCGTAGCCGGC
>JANYKU010000173.1 GCA_025358075.1 Ilumatobacteraceae bacterium | reverse complement strand
ACAGGGTGATGAAGAACACCGTTTCGGGGCGGATTCGCGATACGGAACCCCTGGTAGATGGATTGCCAACCGGGTCAAGAAGCCGAATTTCAGCACCCTGCTAGCCGCTCGCACCGGGATCTGGGTGCCAAGGATTTCTACGAGCTGCACCTGTGAACGCACCCTGGCGCCCAGATCGTCGGGGTGAATGCGTCAGGCCATCACCGGGACGGTCGACATGGCGTCAGCGAGCTCCTTTTCGGTGAGTTCGTAGTCCTCCATCTTGCCGCTGAGGTAGTTCTCGTAGGCGGCCAGATCGAGATGGCCGTGGCCGCACAACGCGGTGAGGATGACCTTTGCTTCGCCGGTCTCCTTGCAGCGCTTGGCCTCGCGGATCGCCGCGGCGATTGCGTGCGTGGGCTCGGGCGCCGGGAGGATCCCTTCGTTACGAGCGAACGTCAAGGCGCCGGCGAAGCACTCGGTCTGCGGGATCGCCTCGGCCTCTGCCAGGCCGAGCTCGTAGATGTGCGACACCAGCGGCGACATGCCGTGGTAGCGCAACCCACCCGCATGGATCGTCGGTGGGATGAAGTCGTGACCGAGCGTGTGCATCTTCAGCAACGGAGTCATGCCCGCCGTGTCGCCGAAGTCGTAGCGGTATTCACCCTTCGTGAGACTGGGGCACGCCGCCGGCTCGACACAGCGAATGACAGGGTTCATGCGTCCGGCCATCTTCTCGCGCAAGAAGGGGAAGGCCAGGCCACCGAAGTTCGAGCCGCCTCCAGTGCAGCCGACAAGCAAGTCTGGGGTCTCACCGACCATCGCCATCTGCAGCAACGCCTCTTCGCCGATGACCGTCTGGTGCATCAGCACGTGGTTGAGAACGCTGCCGAGGGAGTAGCGGGTCTTCGGGTCGGCAACCGCCGCAGCGACCGCCTCGGAGATGGCGATGCCCAGGCTGCCAGGGTGGTCGGGATACGCCGCCAGCAGCGACCGGCCGTACTCGGTGATATCGGATGGGCTGGAGTGCACCGTCGCCCCGTAGACCTCCATCATGATCCGGCGGTACGGCTTGGCGCGGTATGACGCGGCAACCTGCCAGATCTCACACTCGATGCCATACTGCGCGGTGGCGAACGCCAACGCCGTTCCCCATTGCCCTGCACCCGTCTCGGTCGTGAGCTTGGTGATGCCCTCTTGGTGGTTGTAGTACGCCTGCGGCACCGCCGTGTTCGGCTTGTGCGACCCCGCCGGGCTGACACCTTCGTACTTGTAGTAGATCCGCGCCGGCGTATCGAGCGCCTTCTCGAGGCGGTGGGCCCGGAACAACGGCGACGGCCTCCACAAGCGGTACACATCGAGCACGCCCCCCGGGATGTCGACATAGCTGTCCTGCGTGACCTCCTGCATGATCAGCGCCATCGGGAACAGCGGAGCGAGATCGTCAGGCCCAATCGGCTGCATGGTGCCTGGGTGCAACGGCGGAGGCGGTGGCGATGGCAGATCGGGAATGATGTTGTACCACTGCGTCGGAATCTGATCTTCGGTCAACAGGATCTTGTTCTGCACGGCACACCTCGTCTGGTTGAATTTGGTTCTGGGTGAATTTGGGATGGTTCGGGACGCCAGAACGGTAGCCCGCCGCGCAGGTAGCGTGTCGAGGCATGCACACGGTCCATGGGCGGGCGCAGCACTACACGTGGGGCGACCCGACCTCGATCCCGGAGCTGCTAAGCATCGCGGCCGATGGGCAGCCGTGGGCGGAGTGGTGGATGGGCACCCACCCATCGGCGTCTTCGACGATCGACGACGGCCAGTCACTTCAATCGGTCGCAGGTGACTTGCCATATCTCCTCAAGCTGATCGCCGCGGCACAGCCGCTGTCGCTGCAGGCGCATCCTGATGCCGTTCGTGCCGTGGAAGGTTTCGATCGCGAGGAAGCACTCGGCGTGCCGCGCGATTCGCCCACTCGCGTGTATCGCGACGCGTTCGCCAAGCCAGAGATGCTGTGCGCCCTGACCTCGTTCGACACGCTGTGCGGCTTTCGCCCGGTGGATGCCACGATCTCCGTGCTGCACGATCTCGAGGCCCTCGACCTGGCTGCCTTTGTCAAGCACGAGAAGCTCGCCACTGTCGTAGCAGCCCTGTATCACGCCGAGTTCGACGTCTCGACGACCATTGCCGCGTGCGCGCGTTTCGACCGGCCGGAAGCAAAGCTCGTCACCGATCTGGCCCACGCCTACCCGGGCGACCCATCGGTGGTGGTCACATTGCTGCTCAATCGCATCGTGATGACCGGCGGTGAAGCGGTCTTCCTCGGGCCCGGGAACCTCCACGCCTACCTTCGAGGCTTCGGTGTCGAGATCATGGCCAACAGCGACAACATCGTGCGCGGTGGATTGACGGTGAAGCACGTCGATGTCGACGAGCTGCTCGAAGTGCTCGACTTCGACCCAGTGCCTGACCCGGTGGTTCGGCCAGTCGAAGTCGAGCCAGGCCGCTGGCGATACGACACGCCGGACACGCCGTTCGTGCTGTGGCGGTTCGAGGTCAGCGCAGCACAGCATGTCGAACATCGAGCCGCCGGCCGCGAGCTGCTGCTGTGGGTCAAAGGCCGCGACCACGGTGACTGCCGGTACCTGGCGCCGGGCGAGACCATCGAGCTCAACGGTCCGGCGACGGTGTTCCGCGTCGAAGAGGCGCTGGGCTAGAGCCGGATCACGGCATCGAGTGCCAGATCGAGCAAACGGTCACGCGCCGTCGCTTGCTTCTCCCAATGGCGGTGGTCCCACTGGGCCGCGCTGACATCGTCTCCCGCATACAACAACTGCCCGTAGACCACGCCGCGGAACGCGGCGGCCGCAAACATCGCCGCGGCCTCCATTTCGACGGTGATGCACCCTTGCTCGCGGCGGCGGGCGACCTTGCTGGGCGTCTCGCGAAAGAACGCGTCGGTGGTCCAGGTCAGGCCACGGTCATGCGGGATGCCGGCCTCGGTCAGCACGTCGTCGATCGCCGTCAGAGCACGAGGGTGCGGACGCACCTGCGTGTCGGCCGGGGCGTAGTGGTAGCTCGTGCCCTCGTCGCGCACCGCGCCGACCGGAACGATCACGTGACCCACGTCGAACCCCGGGCGGACGATGCCGGCACCTCCGCAGCCGATGATTTGCGTGGCGCCGAGCGAGATCACGACCTCGAGCGACGTGACGGCCGCTGGTGCCCCGACGCCGGGACTCACCAGGGCGACGTCGTAGCCGTGATGTTCGATGACGCAGATCGGATGGTCGCCGTGCTCGAACGGGACGTTGTGCACCGGCTCGAGACCGACGGTGCGATCGCGTACGACGTCGCCGAACCAGCACATCACGGCGCGCTGCGGGAAGCCCAACATCGGTCGATGGATCGACGGGTCGATGACCGCTTCGGGCGACGGATCGAACTCGAAAAGGGGATGTTCGTGTGGCGTCACAACGCCTGGGAGATGACGCCGGTGACGGCCGTCTCGAACCCTGGCAGCAACAGTGACGAGGCAGTGTCACCGTCGCTCCACTCGTCGTACCTGCCGCTCGGGTGTAACACATGAAAGATCCGCTCGTCACAGTCGACCAGCCACAACTCCTCGACCCCGACCGAGAAGTAGTGGGTCGGCGTGCGCAAAAGATCCTTGCGGCGCGTCGATGGCGACAGGATCTCGACGGCCAGGTTCGGTGCGAGCTTCCAGTACCCCGAGCCCGGCACCCGATCGGGTGCGTAGTAGGCAAGATCAGGCCGATACCCCCAATAGTCGGCAATGCGCACGTGCGGATCGGGCACGAGCTCACCGCCGTGCTCGCGAACCCAGGGCAACACGACCCCGATGAGGTTGACCAGTGTGAGCTGGTGGGGTCGGTCTGGAGAAGCCATCTGCACTACCTCGCCATCGTGTAACTCGGCGTGACGGAGTAGCTCTTCAGGCAGCTCGATAAAGGCCTCCCAGGTGAGGCGATGCGGTATGGGGTCCATTGCTACCGTCATGACGCGGAGACTATCGCCCGAGGCCGTCAGCGCTCGCCGACCGTCCGCCGAATCTCGACGATGCGCTCGTCGGCCTGATTGACGTCGTCACCCTGGTCGTTCATCAGCTTGGCACGATCTTTTGCGGCCTCACGTTCGGCCAAGGCCGTATCGACGCGAGCGATCGCCGCCTCGGTGCCATGCTCGTGGATGAACTCGGCCCACTCGACCAACGCCTCGACCATCTCCGATTCGGGGACGACGGCGACGTTGCGGCCCTTGACGAAGAGATGGCCGCGCTTGTTGCCGGCAGCGATGCCGAGGTCGGCCTCGCGCGCCTCGCCGGGACCGTTGACCACGCAACCCATCACCGCCACCTGCAGCGGGATCTTGCGATCGCCGAAGGCTTGCATCGCCCTGTTCGCCACATCGATGACGTCGATCTCTGCACGACCGCAGCTCGGGCAGGCGATGAGGTCGATGTTCTTGCGTTCGCGCAGACCAAGTGCTTCCAGCAGTTGCCGGCCGGCGCGGGCCTCCTCGACCGGATCGGCCGTCAGCGAATAGCGGATGGTGTCGCCGATGCCCTCCATCAGCAAGGTGGCGATGCCTGCCGTGGCCTTGACCAAACCAGCGGGTGGCGGACCGGCCTCGGTGACACCGAGGTGCAACGGCACGTCGGTGACCTCGCTGAGTTGCCGGTAGGCCTCGATCATCAATGTCACGCTCGACGCCTTGACACTGATCTTCATCAAGTCGAAGCCGACCTCATGGAAGTAGGCCATCTCCCGTTGAGCGCTCTCGACCATTGCTTCGGGTGTGATGCCGCCGTACTTCTCGTACAGCGACGGATCGAGCGAGCCGCCGTTGACCCCGATTCGGATCGAGATCTGCCGGTCACGCGCCTCTGTGGCGACAGCCTTGATGTGTTCGGGTTTGCGAATGTTGCCCGGATTCAGTCGCAGCCCGTGAACGCCGGCCTCCATCGCTGCCAGCGCCATGCGGTACTGATGGTGGATGTCGGCGATGATCGGGATCGGTGACCGTGGCACGATCTGGGCGAGACCCTCTGCAGCTGCCTGCTCGTTGCAAGTGCAACGAACGATGTCGCACCCCGCTGCAGCCAACGCATAGATCTGCTGCAAGGTGCCTTCTACATCGGCGGTCTTGGTGATCGTCATCGACTGCACCGAGATCGGCGCTCCCCCGCCGACGAGCACCTTGCCGACGGCGATCTGGCGGGTGGACTTTCGTTCGAACGGCATGCCAGCAGTGTGCCAGCTCAGGGCAGCGGCTTGGTGACGTCGAGGTACAGACCGGTGATGAACAGCATCGCCAGCACCGCGATCATCGTCATTGCCACCGGGATCATCTTGGTGATGTCGGCGCGATACGGAGCCCGACCGCGTCGCGAACGCAGCCGCTCGTAGGTCGCGATCGCTGCATGGCCACCGTCGAAGGGCAACACCGGGAACATGTTGAGCAGCCCGATGAACACGTTGACGGCCCCCAGCGTGAGCAGCAGCCCACCGAAGCCGGCACTGTCACCGATCGAGGCGCTCATCTTGCTGATGCCGACCACGGTGGTCGGCCGTGTGTTGAGATCGGTGTTGGATCCGCTGAGATGACCGATGATGTTGACCGGGTTGAGCACCTTCACCACGCCGACGACGCTGCGCCAGATGGTGGGGCCCATCTCAAAGATTCCGTCTCGTGCCGCTCGGGCGATCGACTCGTTGTTCCACACCACTTCGGAACCCGACGAGACGCCGAGGAACGCTTTGCCGAAGCGTTCGCCCGCTGTCGGGTTGGTGCCGAGACCGACCACTTTGGTGACCGTGGTGTCGCCTCGTTGCAGCACCAGCGTGACCTTGTCTCCGGGCTGATGGCGGCGAATCTCGGTGACGAATGCGTCGGGGGTCGTCGGGCGCACACCATCGATGGACAGCACGATGTCGCCCGCATGAACGCCCGCCTGGGCGGCCGGGTAGCTGGCTTCGACACTGCCGATGCCGATGCGGCCGCTCTCCACTTGCTTCCCGTTGACGGCGTAGACACCGAGGAACAGCGCAGCAGCGATGAGCATGTGCATGACGGATCCGGCGGTGATCACCAGCATGCGCCGCGGGTAGCTCTTGTTTCGGTAGGCCCGGGCTTCATCTTCCGGAGCGACCTCATCGAGATTGTTCATCCCGATGATTCGCACGAACGCGCCGACCGGGTAGGCACGCACGCCGTACTCGGTCTCGCCGCGCCGGAAGCTCCACAGTTTGGGACCCATGAACAAGAAGAACTGGGTGGCCTTCATGCCTGTCCACCGAGCCGTGACGAAGTGGCCGAGCTCGTGCAGGAAGATCGAGATCAGCAGCCCGATGACAAAGACGAACGCCCACGTGCTCCACGTGAAGAGCAACACGAGCAGGCCGACGATCACAGCCAGCCCGACCACGGCCCTCTGCCCACCCGCAGTTGCGTCGGGATCGGGCTTGTCGGTGCCGCCGGCCATCACCTCGTTGCGAAACTTGGTGTAGCTGTCACTCACGCTGCCAGAACCTCCGTGGCCACCTGACGTGCACGAGCATCGGCGGCAATGATGTCGTCCACCGTTCTATCGGCAGATCGCTCGAAGCGCTGGAGCGTTGCGTCACACACTTCGGCGATCCGTGCCCAGCGGATGCGACCGGCCAAGAAGGCCTCGACGGCGACCTCGTTGGCCGCGCTGAGCCATGCTGGTGCGGTCGTGCCGATGCGCCCCGCCTCGTAGGCGAGCGGTAGGCAGCGGAAGGTCGTGGTGTCGGCCGGCTCGAAATCGAGTCGCCGCAGGTCAGCCCAGTCGATTCGCCCGAACGCAGTCGCGATCCGGTTGGGGTAGGCGAGGGCGTATCCGATCGGCAGCCGCATGTCGGGCATGCTGAGCTGGGCAATCGTCGAACCGTCGGTGAACTCGACCATCGAATGCACGATCGATTGCGGATGCACGACGACTTCGATCTGGTCGTATGCCGTGCCGAACAGCTCGTGGGCCTCGATCACTTCGAGCCCTTTGTTCATCAGCGTGCTCGAATCGATCGTGATCTTCGGGCCCATCTTCCAAGTCGGGTGCTGCAGCGCCTGATCGACGCCGACATCGGCGAGCTCGGTGGCCTTGCGACCTCGGAACGGTCCGCCGCTGGCGGTGAGAACGATGCGAGCGACCTCGTTGCCGGGCATGGCGCTGGAGCGCAGGCACTGATGAATCGCACAGTGTTCGCTGTCGACGGGCACCAGCTCGGCGCCGACTGTCGACCGCAATGGCTGCACCACCGGCGCCCCGGCAATCAGGCTCTCCTTGTTGGCCAGCGCCAGCCGTTTGCCCATCCGCAGCGTGCGGATCGTGACGGACAGACCGGCAAAGCCGACGACACCGTTGACGACGACGTCGGCATCGTCGGTCAGGTCGGCCAGATCGGCGACCACCTCGGCGAACGGCAAGGCGGCAGCAACCTCTGCCCGCCTTCTCTGATCGGCAACCGCGACGACCTTCGGGCGGAACTCGTTGGCCTGGGCAATCAGCGTCTCGACCGACGAAGCCACCCCGAGCCCGACGATCTCGTAGCGGCCCGCCTCGGCACGCACGACATCGAGGGTCTGAGTACCGATCGACCCTGACGAGCCGGCAATCGCGACGCGGATCGTTGACATGACCGTCAGTCTCGCATCGACCTGGCCGGAACTACCTTCGGGCAGCTACTTAGTGACCCAGGGCTGCATGAACTGCAGGAGGTAGTACACCGCCGGAAGAGCGAAGAGGAACCCGTCGAAGCGATCGAGCACGCCTCCGTGACCCCGCACGAGGGTGCCGAAATCCTTGATGTCGAGGTTGCGCTTGAACATGCTCTCGGTGAGGTCGCCGAGCGGAGCCATGATCGAGATGACGATGCCGAGCACGATCAGATCGCCTGCGCTGTTCCACGTCGTCGAGCGATTGGTGAGCCCGACGATGACCATGGCCAGGATCGTCGCAACGGTTCCGCCGAACAGGCCCTCGATGCTCTTGTTGGGGCTGATCCAGGAGCGCAGCGGGGTCTTCCCGGCGGCACTGCCGAGCACGAGGGCGCCGATGTCGTTGGCGACCACACCGATCGCCAGCAGGCACAGCGTGTCGGTTCCGATGCTGTGGCTGATGATTCCGGAGGCCACCGGAAAACCGAAGCCTTTCGAGTACCGAAGGATCAACGCCGCATACGAACCGAGATAGCCGATCCACGCGACTCCGAGCATGGTGATGGCCATGTTCGGCATAGGTGCGGCCTCGAGGCTGTTGGCCCCGATGAAGGTCATCGCCCCGGCGACGAAAGCGACCACCAGCAGTAGTGGCAACGCTTGCTCGCCTGCCCAGTAGGCCGCGACCGGCAGCGCAACGCAAGCGACGATGCCGATGACTGTGGCCGGTCGGTACCCCTTCTCGGTGACCTTGTCGAAGTATTCGACCGCGCCGAGCCCGAGCACGAGGATCGCCACGATCAGTACGAGCTTGGGGCTGACGACCACCGCAATCAGGAACACAACAGCAAGAAGCAGGCCCATGCCAACTGCCGTCGGCATATCGCGAGCGCTCGACTTGGCTGGGTGAGTGGGAGTGGTTCGGGCAGGCGTGCCCGATCGCGCCGGACGACCACCGCGAGTCGGCTCGCCCGGTCGCCCCTTGCGTGGAATGGGCCGCGAACGATCATCGGTCGGATCGGTGCCAATCGTGATGCGACCTGGCTCGCGGCGCAACGGAATCGAATCGTCGCGGTTCGTGACGTCTTCGACCTCGCCGGTGGGGTGGCCGAGCGAGGCGACACGCTCGACTTCGTTGGTCTCGTCGTGTGGGTCGATTGGCTGATCGTCGCGCCACACGGGCGCCTTGCCGGCGAACGACGACCACACATCGAGGTCGTCGGTGGAGTCCGGAGGTGAGGTCGAGATCAAGGTGCGTGGCATCTCACCGGTGGGTGGCTCGGTCCAGTGCGGCAGCGGGCCGGTGTCGGACGCGCCGAACGACAGGCCGCCCGACTCGTCGTCATCGGTCTCGGCGAACAATGGCGGACCGAAGTTCTCCTCCCCTTCTTGTTGGCGTCTGGGACGCCGTGAGTCGTCAGTCATGCAATACCCCTTTGCTCACTCAGACCTCGAGGAGTTCCTGCTCTTTGCGGCCGAAGGCCTTGTCGATCAACTCAACGTGTTCGTGAGTGATCCGTTCGATGTCCTTCTCGCCCCGCTCCAGCTCGTTGGCCGAGAGCTGACCCGCCTTCTCAGCGGCTTCGAGATGTTTGCGAGCATCACGACGAATGTTGCGAACGGCGACCCGTCCGTCTTCCGCCATGTTCTTGACGATCTTGACGAACTCCTTGCGACGCTCCTCGGTGAGCGGCGGAAAGTTCAGCCGAATGACGACGCCGTCGTTGGAGGGATTGACCCCGAGGTCGCTGTCGCGAATGGCCTTCTCGATCGCCCCGAGCGAAGCGCGATCGTGTGGCTTGACGATCAGTTGACGGGCCTCGGGAACCTGGAAACCGGCCAGCTGTTGCACCGGCACCATGGCTCCGTAGTACTCGACCATCAACCGTTCGACCAGCGCTGGGGTCGCCCGACCGGTGCGAACCGTCGTGAACTGGCTCTGCACGTGCTCGACTGCCTTCTCCATCTTGTCGAGGGCGTCGAGAAGGGTCTCTTCGGTCACATCGCCCAGCGTATCGACCGGCGAGGAGCCGTGACGTACATGCCGTCAGCCCTGGATGATGGTGCCGACTCGTTCGCCGCGCAGAATTGCCTGCAACCTGCCCGGCGCCGACATGTCGAAAACCACGATGGGAATGGAATTCTCGCGACAGAACGCAATCGCAGTTGCATCCATCACCTTGAGCTCCTTGGTCATGACCTCGATGTAGGTGACCTCGTCGTACTTCGTTGCGGTCGAGTCGGTCAGCGGGTCGGCGCTGTACACGCCGTCGACACCGGAGTGCGTGCCCTTGAGCAGCGCGTCGGCGTCGATCTCTTTGGCCCGCAACGCGGCCGCTGTGTCGGTCGTGAAGAACGGGTTGCCGGTGCCGGCGGCAAAGATGACCACCCGGCCCTGCTCGAGATGGCGCATGGCCTTGCGACGGATGTAGGGCTCACACAACCGAGGCATCTCGATCGCGCTTTGCACCCTGGTATCGAGTCCGGCACGCTCGAGCGCATCTTGCAGGGCAAGTGCGTTCATCACGGTGCCGAGCATGCCGATGTGGTCGGATTGGGTTTCGTCCATGCCGGACATCGCCCCGGTGCGGCCCCGCCAGAAGTTGCCGCCACCAACGACGATGCAGACATCGACGTCCATCGCTCGAACGGCGACGATCTCTTGCGCCGTCGAGTCGAGGGTGGCTGCATCGAGCCCTTGACCCGACGCGCCGGCGAGCGCTTCGCCCGATGGCTTGAACACGATTCGCTTCCACCGGGGCAAAGTCGCCACCGCCACCGCCGCCGTCATCTGCCGTTCAGCCAATCTCGACCTGGGCGAAACGGACGATCGATGCCGATCCGATCATTTGAGCGACCGACTGCTTGTCGTCTTTTGCGTAGGGCTGATCGAGCAACGCCACGTCCTTGTAGAAGCCGTTGAGTCGACCTTCGATGATCTTCGGGAGTGCGGCCTCGGGCTTGCCCTCGTTGCGGCTGATGGTCTCGAGGGTCTGACGCTCTTTGTCGACGACATCTGCTGGCACGTCGTTGCGACTGAGGTACTTCGGCCGGGCGAAGGCGATGTGCACGGCCACGTCGTGGGCCAGCGACTGCGAGGCATCGGCCATCTCGACCATGGTCGCATTGACGCCACGACCGCCCTGCAGGTGCAAGTAGTAGGCGAGCACGTTGCCGGGAGGCGCTTCCATCCGCACAACTTCGCCGAGGTCGATGTTCTCCTTCAGCGTGATCTTGAGATCGTCGAGCTCGGTGGAACGCTTGGCGACAGCGTCTTCACCCTCGGCGGCGACAAGCTTGGCCAAGGTCGTTGCCTCGCCCTTCAGCTGCTCGCTGGCAGCGGCGAAATCGGTCTCGCACTTGAGTTTGACGATTGCTCCGACGTTGCCATCGATGACGACAGCGACGACACCTTGGGTGTTCTCGCGGTCATCTCGCTTGGCGCTAGCAGCGAGGCCCTTTTCGCGGAGCCATTGCTTGGCTTCGTCCATATCGCCATCGTTCGCTTCGAGGGCCCTCTTGGCGTCCATCATGCCCGCGCCGGTGGCCTGGCGCAGCGTCTGTACGTCTTTCGCGGTGAATGCCATTGCGTATCAGCTTTCGGTTTCGACGATGGCGGGCTCAGGGGCTTCGACGGCTTCGACGACTTCGGTGACTTCGGTGACTTCGGTGACTTCGGCAGGCTCTTCGACAACGGACTCTTCGACAACGGGCTCGTCGGCGACGGCTACTGCGACAGCTGACGACGCAACGCGAGCGTCGCGCTCTGCTTGTGCTGCGGCAGCCTGACGGCGGGCATCGGCCTGCGACGCGGCGAACGCGGCTTCGTCTTCGGCACTGCGCTTCGGAGCCGACACTGCCTGCGGGTTGCGCTTGCTGGCGATGAACCGGCCTTCCTCGACGGCCTCGGCGATGACCCTGCTCATCAACGCATTGGCGCGGATCGCATCGTCGTTGCCGGGGATCGGGAACTGCACGACATCGGGGTCGACGTTGGTGTCGACGACGGCGATGACGGGGATCTTCAACTTGTTCGCCTCAGTGACGGCGATGTGCTCTTTCTTGGTGTCGAGAACGAACACCGCGTCGGGACGCTTGCTCATGTTGCGGATGCCGCCGAGGTTCTTCTGCAGCTTCTCGAGCTCGCGACCGAGCAGCAGGGCCTCTTTCTTCGGCATCGAGTCGAACTCACCGGAGATGCGCATGCGCTCGTACTCCTGCATCTTCGAGACGCGCTTGGCGATCGTCTCGAAGTTGGTCAGCATGCCGCCGAGCCAACGCTCGTTGACGTACGACATGCCGCACTTCTCGGCGTAGCTACGCACGGGATCCTGCGCCTGCTTCTTGGTGCCGATGAACAGCACGGTTCCGCCCTTGGCCGACAAGTCGCGCACGAAGTTGTACGCGGCCTCGACGCGCGTGAGCGTCTGTTCGAGATCGATGATGTAGATGCCATTGCGCTCGCCGAAGATGAAACGCTTCATCTTGGGGTTCCAACGACGGGTCTGGTGCCCGAAGTGCACACCCGCTTCGAGCATCTGTCGCATGGTGACGACGGCCATGATGGGTACTCCTCCTCTGCGGTTGGCGGCGTCGGGCTCCTGGCGCCGAGGCGACCGCAGGCGGAGCAAGACGATGATGTCGGGGCCGTCAGGGTTGACGACCGACCGGAGATGCTATCGGCGGCAGCTCGACGTCGCCTACCCCTTAGGCCCCCGACTAGGGCCGTAAGGCGCACGCGATGGTCGGAGGCGGGGCCCGGCGAGGCGCGGATCCGTCGATCGGAACAAGCCTCGGTCGGTACCTGACCACACCGAGAAATGGGCCCGGGTCGACATATCGATCGCCCTGACGGAGCCCGAAGAAGAAGCGATTGGTGGTCGTTGCGACGGTCTCGCCGGCCGCCACCGTGGCGCCGACCGCAACGACGACGGTCGCCAGCCGGCCATATGTAGCGGTTCGCCCGTCGGCTTGAGCGACCACGAGGTAGCGCACATCGGCCACAGTGCCGCTGAACCTGACGACGCCGGAATATGCGGCGAGAACCTGTGAGCCGCTGGGAGGTTGGTATTCCAAGCCGCGATTACCCGGGCAGTAGCTGCAGGCCGGCGCACGAAACGGGTCGATGACCGGTGACGAGACCGGCGGTTGGTAGCACGGCGTCGCCAGCAACACGAGCGCGGCGATCGCGCCGATCACGTGGAGACCTGTGCGGCTAGGTCACACCCGACGCCGAGAGCCTGGCACGAAGGTGCAGTACGGCTTTGGTGTGGATCTGCGACACCCGGCTCTCGGTGACGCCGAGCACGCCACCGATCTCGGCCAGCGTCAGCCCTTCGTCGTAGTACAGCGAGAGCACCAGCTTCTCGCGATCGGGAAGACGTTTGACCTCGCCGCGCACCAGGCGCCGAACTTCGCCGTCCTCCACGATTGAAGCAGGCGTGTCGGGGATGTCGCCGCTGAGCGCTCGTGGCTCGGCGCCGGCAACCAAGGCGCGGTCGAGCGGGCCGACCGTGGTCGAGGCGATCGAGTTGAGCCACTTCTGAAACTCGGGCGCCGTGATCTTCAGGTGAGTGGACAGCTCGGCATCGGTCGGCGCCCGCCCGTGACGACTCTCGAGCTCGGTGAACGCGGATTCGACCTCGCGAGCGCGACTGCGCACCGACCGTGGCACCCAGTCGAGCGAACGGAGCCCGTCGAACACCGCGCCGCGAATGCGCGGGACCGCGAACGTCTCGAACTTGACGCCGCGGGTCGAGTCGAAGCGCTCGACGGCGTCGATGAGCCCGAAGACCCCGGCACTGACCAGATCGCCGGGATCGACGCTGTTCGGGAGGCCGGCGCCAACGCGGCCGGCGACGAACTTGACGAGCGGCGAGTAGTGGACGATGAGTTGGTCTCGGGCATGGGGGTCGCGCGAGTTCAGCCAGCGCTGCCACCACTGCTCGATGTCGTCGTCGCGCCTCATGCTCGAGGGTGGGCCGCGGTGTAGACGGCGCGCAACCGCTGCTTGCTGACGTGGGTGTACCGCTGCGTGGTGGCCACGTCGGTGTGCCCCAACAGATCCTGTACGACTCGGAGATCGGCACCCCCGTCGAGCAGATGGGTGGCGAAGCTGTGTCGCAAGGCGTGCGGATGAGTTGGGCGTTGGCTGCGCCGATCGAGGATTCGCCGAACATCGCGCGGAGAAAGTCGCACGCCTCGCTCGTTACCGAACACTGCGAGGCCCGCCTCGACTGGCACCACCTCGCCACGGATCGCCAGCCAGCGGCGCAGGGCGTCAACAGAAGGAGCACTGAGTGGAACGCGGCGCTCTTTCGAACCCTTGCCCCACACGGTGATCGCCCCGGCCCCGAGGTCGAGGGCATCGACATCGAGACCACACAGCTCGCCGACGCGAACCCCACTGCCGTACAGCACCTCGAGCACGGCGTCGTCGCGACGACGTCTCCATGCGGGCTCGGTGTCGGCACCGACGGCATCGGGCGCATCGAGCAGCGCAGACACCTCCGAGTGTTCGAGCACGCGGGGCAGCCGTGCATCGCCCGCCGGCGCACGCAAGGACACGGTGGGATCGAATTCGAGGTAACCGCGTTTCCGAAGGAACGAGAAATACCGCCTGAGCGCGGCAACCTTGCGGGCGATCGTGCGCTTGGCGAACCGTCGCGTCGTGAGCGAGGCAACATATCGACGGAGCAGCAAGCGATCAACGCCGGAAGGCGACGTGATCGAGCTGCGCTCGACCCATTCTGCGAACAGGGACACATCGCTTCGATAGGCATCGACGGTGTTGGCCGCAGAACTGGTGAGCGCCTCGACGAACTCGTCGAGCCTCCACTCGCCGACGAGGTCGGGACGTCGCGCAGCAGCAACCGGAACAGCCATTGCCGCCAAGGGTATTCCCTGAATGTCATCGCAGTGGTGACCCCACGGCCTCGAACCACCCGTCAATCTGCTGGATCCAGCCGGTTTGCTCGAGCCTCGCCACGGACATCGCCACCTCGACGAGGCTCAACGAGCACGCCAACGCCAGGCCGTCGATCGTGCGCGGCGCACCCCCGCAGATCTCGTAAACGGCCAGGTCAGCACCCCTGGGTCGCGGCCGCGGCTCAGCCATCGAGGACGCGGCGCGGCGATGGTCCATTGCCAACGCGATCAACACATCGGCGGCCTCGACCACCACACCCGCGCCGTCGCGGATCAACTGGTTGGTGCCGGTCGCAGCCCGATTGTGAACGCCGCCCGGCACCGCCATGAGTGGCACATTGCGCATGATCGCCTCGTTGACGGTGAGCAATGAGCCGCCGTGCTCGCGCGATTCGACGACGACGACCACCTCGGCGAGTGCCGCGATCAGCCGATTGCGGAGTGGAAACCGATAGGCCTCGGGCGAGGTGCCCGGTGGTGATTCCGACAACAGCAAGCCGTGTTCGGCAACGCGAGACCAAAGGTCGCGGTGTTCACGCGGGTACACGACGTCGTGACCGGAAGCGACGACCGCAATTGGGCGTCCACCGCCCGCCGCCTGCAGAGCGCCTCGGTGGGCGCAGCCGTCGATGCCGCGGGCGAGGCCGGAGACGACGTGTACATCGGCCGCCGCAAGACCGCGGCCGAGCGTCGTGGCGGTGTCGCGCCCTGCGGCAGTTGCATTTCGAGTGCCGACAACAGCTGCCCGACGGCCGTCGAGCAAGGCGATCTGACCCTGAGCAAAGAGCACCGGCGGCGGCAACGGATCCTCGACAAGCAGGCTGGGGTACCCGGGCCCACCATGCACGAGCACCTGCAACCCCAGCCGATCACAGCGTGCCCACACATCTTCGAGCAATGTCGAACGGCCGGCCCGTTGCCACGCCGAGCGAACGTCGTGGTCGGTGAGCACCCGCTCGATCAGACCGATCGGCACGTGCTGACCGATGGCGATCTCGTACGCCTCGTGCGGGTCGTGATGGCGCAGCAGTGCACCCAGGCGGTGAATCGTCATGTGCGGGAACGAAGCGAGAGCTGCGGCGTAGGCCTCGGATGGCAACACGATGTTCACGCGGCCCGCTCGCCCGCCGACACCCGCAACCTCACTCGAAGCTGAAGTGCAAGGGCAACGTGCTGTTCGCCGACGGGAACGGACGAATCACCGTCGAGGTCGGCGAGGGTACGTGCCACGCGGCGAATACGGTGGTAGCCGCGCCCGGTGAGCCGTTCGCCCTCGAGCTCGGTGCGAAGCATCAACCGGGCAGCGGGGTTGAGCGGGGCGAGGACGTCGAGGTGGGACGCGGGGATCTGGCTGTTGAGCGTTCCGCGTTGTTCGAGCGCCCCAGTGCGAGCGGCAGCGACACGTGCCGAGACGACGGCACTGCTCTCGCCGCCTCCACTGACGAGCAGGTCGTCGACGTCTGGGCGAGCCACGCCGACCCGAAGATCGAATCGGTCCAACAGCGGACCGCTGAGCCGTCGCAGATAGCGAAGCCGGGCACCTTCGTCACACGCGCACGAGCCGGGCGGACCACCACCACACGGGCACGGATTGGTCGCGGCCACGAGAAGGAACCGGGCCGGAAGGGTGGCGCTGGCCCTGGCCCGCGCCACGCGAATCACGCCTTCTTCGAGCGGCTGACGCAAGCCATCGAGCACCATTGGCGAGAACTCGCCGAGCTCGTCGAGGAACAACACGCCGCCGTGAGCAAGACTGATCTCGCCGGGGCGCAAGTTGGCCGTGCCGCCGCCGACCAACGAGACCATCGAGCTGCTGTGGTGGGGGGCGCGGAACGGCGCGTGGCGAATCATGCCGAAGCTCGGCAGCCGCACACCGGCGGCCGAGTGCACCATGGTGGCCTCGAGTGCCATGGCCGGAGTCAGCGGCGGCAACAGACCAGTGAGCCGCTGGGCGAGCATCGTCTTGCCCGCACCCGGCGGCCCGACCAGCAGCAGATGATGGCCACCGGCAGCGGCGACCTCCAGCGCCTTGCGGGCAACGGCCTGTCCACGAACGTCGGCAAGATCGGGGTGCGGAGGTTCATCGTCGACGTAGTCGTCGTCGGGTTCATCGGGCCACGGCGCTTCACCCCTCAACGCGTCGATGATCTGACGGAGGTGGGTGGCGACTCGCACTAGGCCCGGCGAGATCGCCCGAGCCTCTCGGTACGACGCCCGAGGCACCACGGGGATGAGATCGTCGAGAGCACCGACCATCGGGGCGACCCCGGCGACGGCTCGCAACGAACCGTCGAGCCCCAACTCGCCGAGGAAGCCGAGGCCGTTCAGTGAATCGGTGGGGATCTGCTCGTGCGCGGCCAGCAGTCCGACGGCGATCGCCAGATCGAGGCCCGACCCTCCCTTGCGCTGGCTGGACGGTGCGAGGTTGACGGTCATTCGACACGACGGCCAGGGCAGCCCGCTGGACATCACCGCGGCCCGCACACGGTCACGCGACTCGCGGCACGCCTCGTCGGGCAGGCCGACGATCTGAAAGCCCGGAAGCCCGGTAGAGACGTGGACCTCGACGGTCACTGGGCGACCCTCGACACCGAGAAAGGTTGCAGAACGGACTGCAGCGAGCATGACACGGACCTCCAGCTACGGCGACGTGCAAGCGACGCGGGAACAAAGCTGGAAGGCACGGTGACCGAGCCCTCGACGGTGACGGCACTGTATCCGCCGACCCTTCGGCCACAACCCGATGACACCGATTTCTGGCGACAGCCTGGGAGACTGGCCACGTGCGAATCGTCGTTCTACTTGCCGTGGCTGGGTGCTGCGCCGTCACGGCATGTTCGACCGATGCGCCGCCTACCGCCGGCCAGTACTGCGCGACCGTCGCCAGCAGCCTCCAACAGCTCAACGCCCCTGCCATCGTCGACGCGGCCGGGATCGAGGCGACCGCCAACCTCTACCGCACGATCACCTCAATCGCCCCGCTCGCCGTCCAGAAAGAGTGGGAGACGATGACCTCCAACGTCGAGACGGCGGCAACGGTCGACCCGAAGGATCCCGCCTCCGTTCAACGTGTCGCCGACATGGCGCGCTCGTCGCAGCAAGCAGCGTCGACGATCTCCGACTACACCACGAAGATCTGCGGTGTCACGATCGTG
>JANYKU010000155.1 GCA_025358075.1 Ilumatobacteraceae bacterium | reverse complement strand
CATGCTCGACGGCGTGGTCGACGGTACGCCGGTGCTGCCCGACCGCGTCACCCTCGACCGCTGGGTCGAGGTATGTGCCGCTGAGCTCGACTCGATGCGCAACGGCGACGCCGATCCGTTTCTCGACGAGTATGCCGCAACCGATCCCGGTGAGTTCTTCGCGGTCGCGACAGAGGCGTTCTTCGACCGACCGATGGATCTCCGCGCCGCCAAGCCAGAGCTGTACGACGTGCTGGTCGGCTTCTACCTGCAGGACACTGCCGCCCGCGAGGAACTTGTCAGTAGCTGACGGTGACTCAGCCGAAGAACTTGTCGTTGACCGTGTTGGTCTCGATCACCTGCGAAGGCGAATGCACGCCTGCAGCGGCGAGCGCGGCACCGAGTCGTGAGGCCATGAACGCCTCTTGTGCGGCCTTCGATGTCCACATCTCGATGACTACCCAGCCGCCACCATCAGTCGGTCCGCCGGTATGGGCAATCATGCCCTCCGGGTACCCATCATTCGATTCCGGCTTGATCCCGAGCTTGTCGTTGACCGCCCAGTAATCCTTCTCGGATACCGCCTCGAACACCAATACCAATCCGTATGACGTGTCGACCCCTCTCGTTGTGTCGCTGTTATTCGTAGCACGGGCTGGCGTGGATCACCGTTCAGCCGGTCGCCGCCAATGCGTAGCTTGTCATCGACAGCGAGCCCATCGCGTACCCATCGACCACGCCGTCGAGCATGTCCATCTTGTGGGCGAACTCGTGCAGCACGACGTTGTGCCCTCGCCCCCGATGGCGAGCACTGAAGCGGGCTTGGTCCCACGACAGCAGAACGGGGCCACGGTCGTGGTGAGCCTCGCCGTGCAGCGGAGGGGAACCGTCGGCGATCATCCCCCGAATGGCACTGGCGCGCGGACCGGGGATCGCGAACGAGCTCGGATGAACGATGACCGACGTGACCTTCCCGAAGTACGAGGTGTCGAGGCCCAGGATGAGCACGGCTGCCTGGGCGGCGATGGTCACGACGATCTCATCGGTCAGCACGAATTCCCTCGCCGCTTCCCATCGCTTGGTCGAAACGAGGTGCTCGGCCAACTCGCCGAGACGATCCTGCTCGGGCCTGGTCAGAAGGTTCCAGTAGGCGACACGTTGACGGACGATCTGCGCCCAGTCATCCGGAAGGTGCCTGCGCCTCGACATCGACCACTGAATGTATGCCCACCGCGGGCGGTGCACTCGGCGCGTCGCCGAAGTCACTACCGACGTTCAGCCGAGCACCGCGTCGAGGTAGGCGTTGCGGAACTTCCCAGTCGGATCCCATTCCGTGATCAGCTCGCCGAACGCTTCGAGGCGCTCGAACCGGGTCTGCAGAACGGGCCCGGTGATCGTCGAGAGCTTGCCCCAGTGCGGTCGAGGCAACAACGGAGCCAGCGCTGATTCGAGCGTCGCCAAGACCGGTTCGACTTGGGGCCAGGATGGGATCCAGGTGAAGTGGAAGGCGATGCTCGCCCGTCGATGGCACGGACTGAGCCACATGGCGTCAGCAGCAACGGCGCGAACCTCCGAGATCTGCAACACGGGTGCAAGAAAAACTCTGATGGAACGCAGGATCGACATGGCCTCCGGTGCCTCGTCGCTGGCCACGAACAACTCGGATTGCAGCTCCTCACCACTGCTCGGTTCGAACCCGATCCGGAAGTGTGGGAGGCGCTCGTGCCACGGACCGGCGACGCCCAGCTGATCCGTGCACGGCCCGGCCGGCAATCCCTTGATCGGATGGAGCTTGCGAGTGGCTGCGGTGGCACCGAACCGCCGGGTGCTGACATCCGGCCCGGCGCCGTCGGCTTCCGGCCCCGCGCGCACTTTGCGCCAGAGTTGTTCGATGTCGTCGTGACACCAGGTCGTGAACAGGCTCACGCTGTATCCGTCGGCCATCACCTCGTCGAGCTGGCCTGCCGACGTCGGCATCGGAAGGTCTTCATAGACAGTTTGGCGAACGTCGAAGGTTGGCTCGATCGCCAGCGTCAGACGAGTGACGACGCCGAACGCGCCGAGGCCAACGGTCAGCGCGTCCATCAGACCCGGGTCGTGATCCCGGGAGATCTCGACCAGGTCTCCGCCCGACGTGACGAACTGCATTGCAAGCACTGCGGTGGCGAGGTTCCCGTTGGTGACGCCTGAGCCGTGGGTGGCGGTGGCACAGGCACCGGCGACGGAGATGTGCGGCAGCGAAGCCAGGTTGGCGAGCGCCATTCCGTGCTCGTGGAGATACGAAGCCAGTTCGGCGTACTTGATCCCACCGTCAACGGTGACAGTTCCCCGCTGCGTGTCGATCTCGACGAGGCGGACGAGAGCAGACAGCGAAACCTGATCGCCAACGGTGTCGGCGATCGCGTTGAACGAATGACGACTGCCCACGGCGCGCACCTTGGTGGCAGACGCCACCAAGGACTGCACCTCGTCGACCGTTCTCGGTTCGTGGAAGCGAGCGGCGCCGAATCTGACGTTGCCCGCCCAGTTGCGCTCGGCGAATCCCATGGCCCCTCTCGTTCGCTGCGTGCGACACTAGGCCCACCACCGACCGTCTGTCTCGGCATCCCTACACTGCGGTATGGCCACGGGCTTCTTGCATCCCGGCGCGATGGGCGCGTCGTTGGCCGCGGCATGCCGAGGTTCCCGACTGTGGTGCAGTGATGGTCGCTCCGAAGCGACCCGGTCGCGCGCCGCCGCGGCGGGGATGGAAGAGGTCGCTTCACTCGACCAGCTCGTCGAACGAGCCGACGTTCTCGTCTCGGTCTGTCCACCCGCGGCCGCATCGGAGGTAGCCCGTTCAGTTTCCGAGGCGGGCTTCGACGGCATCTACGTCGATGTCAACGCGATCTCGCCCGCGTCGGCCCGGGCCATCGGCAAGCGCTTCGCCCGCTTCGTCGACGGAGGGGTGATCGGCCCTCCGGCGAAAGTGGCCGGCTCGACGCGGCTGTACCTCTCCGGAGAGTCAGCCGCCGAAGTCGCTGCGCTGTGGGAAGGGTCGCTCCTCGAAACTCGACTGGTCGAAGGGGGCGCCGGCGCTGCCTCCGCGGTCAAGATCTGCTACGCCGCGTGGACGAAGGGTACGGCCGCGTTGCTTCTGGCCACCCGGGCCTTGGCCTCGGCGGCGGGCGTAGAACCCTCGCTACTCGACGAATGGGCAACGTCGATCCCGGGCTTGGATGCTCAGGCGGAAGCGGCCGCGGCCGGCAACGCGCCGAAGGCCTGGCGCTTCGTCGGCGAGATGGAAGAGATCGCCAAAACGTTTGCCGCATTCGGATTGCCCGACGGCTTCGCCACGGCCGCCGCCGACGTCTATCGCCGCATGGCCGGGTTCAAGGGCACGGCCGACGCCTCGCTTGGCGACGTCATCAGCGCCGTGATCGAACCCTGAGTGCGTCCACTCGCGAGCGCGCTGGCCGCTCGCTACAGCGTGACGCCGAACTGCTTCAAGAACGTCAACAGGTCATCGGCGTGCTCTTCCTCCACGGCGAGGATGCTTTCCATCAGGCGACGAGTGGTCACGTCATCGTCGCCGAGCCATCGGCTAATCTCGCTGTACGAGGCGATCGCCACCCGCTCGGCGACGAGATCTTCCTTGATCATGTCGATGAGGTCGGTGCCGGGCACGTACTCGGCATGGCTTCGCTGCACGAGTGTTGCCGGATTGAAGTCCGGCTCACCTTGGAGCTGAGTGATGCGGGCCGCGATCTGATCTGCGTGACCTTGCTCCTCTGTCGCGTGCTGAAGGAACTCGGCCGCGACCGACGCCGAGTTGATGCCCTCGGCCATGTAGTAGTGGCGCTTGTATCGAAGCACACAGACCAGTTCGGTTGCCAAGGCCTCGTTGAGCACCGCAATGACTCGCTCGCGGTCGGCGCCGTACGAGTCGGTGAGCGGCCCCCGCTCGATGTGCGCTCGGGCGTTGTCGCGAAGGGTCTGGACGTCGGAAAGGTGATCAGTCATAGGACGTGCATTACCCGCTCGATCAGCGCGTGAGACATGATTCGTCGAGCTACCAAACAGGAGGCGCAGCATGGACCGGTTGGATGGCAGGGTGGCGATCGTGACGGGGTCGTCGAGCGGGATCGGCGAGGCGACGGCCCGCCGGTTGGCGAGCCTGGGGGCCAATGTCGTCGTCAACTCGTCGTCGTCCGTGCAGGCGGGCATCGCTGTTTGCGAATCGTTGCCCACCGAATCCCTCTACGTGCAGGCAGACATCAGCGACCAGGCACAGGGCACCGAGCTGCTCGCTCGAACCATCGATCGGTTCGGCCGCCTCGACATACTCGTCAACAACGCCGGATGGACGACGCGGGTTCCCCACGCGGACCTCGACGCGCTCACCGACGAGATCTTTCGCAAGACGTTCGAGGTCAACGTGTTCGGTACCTGGTGGCTCACCAAGGCCGCAATGCCCCACCTTCGCGAGTCCGACGATCCGAGCGTCGTGATGATCACATCGATCGCCGGCCTTCGTCCCATCGGTTCCTCGATCGCCTACGCGATGTCCAAGGCCGCGCTCAACCACCTCACACCGCTGCTCGCCAAGGCCTGCGCGCCAGTCCGCGTCAACGCGGTGGCGCCCGGGCTCGTCGCCACTCCGTGGACATCGCAGTGGGACGACCAGCACGCCGCCGTTGCCGCGACGTCTCCGTTGCATCGCTCGGCGACGCCCGACGACTGTGCCGAGGCAGTCATCGGCCTGATTCGAAGTTCGTACATCACCGGTCACGTCGTGGTGGTCGACGGAGGCACCTCACTCGTCATCTGAGTAGGTGCTCTGCGAAATGACTCACCGTGATCTGCGAGCCGCTTATGCTCGTGGCCGTATGTGTCTCATCACGAGGCGGGCGTGCGACGGCGCCGATCGCCGAGCAACCGACCGTGTCTGAGCCATCCGCCACGCTGCACCGCGACTACGAAGGAGAGGCGGCAACGCTGCGCACCGCTCGACGGGACGTGCTCGCCTGGCTGTCCGACTTGGGTGCCGACGAGGCGACGAAAGAATGTGCCGCGTTGATCGTCAGCGAGTTGGCGACGAATGCGCTGCAAGCATCGCCGGGTCGGATGTACACCGTCCGTATCGCTCGTGACGATGACGAGTACGCCTCGATCTCGGTCCGCAACCACGCGAGCGGTAGCCGACCACCTACCCGCGACGGTTGGCACTTGGCCGATCGATCGTCGCTTCGGGGACGCGGGCTGGCGATCGTCACGTCGCTCGCAGAGGAAGTCACCGTGAACGATGACGAGGGCGAGGTCGTCGTGACCGCTCGCATCCGCCTGCCATTGCCCTGACGCGATGAGTCATTTCGAACTAGCCGCTGGCTGGGACCCATTCGTCGATCCGCCACCGAGCTTGGAGGAGCGCGAGTCGCTCCGAGGGCGGATCACTGGGTTGTGGCATCGGGTTCGGCTCATCCGGTAGATCCGGGAAGGGGCGCGTGGGCGGCGGCGTATCTATGGGAGTGGGTGATGACGGCGTCAGCATGATCTTGTCCCTCCTGGCTCGGTGGTCACAGCTACCCAAGGACCCGGGCTGTGTATACATCGAACTCGAGAATCGTTGCGCCAAGAACTTGTTTGAGCACCGCGGGCCATGGGTACTGCCTGCGATCACCTGTCGACGACCAGGAGGCCACCAGCCTGTGATGACGGAACCCAATGGCAACGACTACTTGTCGGTCATCACTGCGGACGACGGATCGATCGTCGTCACCGGCGATGTCGACATTGGCGGGGGGCCAGTCCTCGAGGCCGCCTTGCACCAGCGCGGCAACGACCACCGACTCATCCTCGACCTCGGCGGGGTGTCGTTCATGGATTCGTCAGGATTGCGGAACCTGCTGACGGCGAGCCGGAGAGCGAGAGAGCATGGGGCCGACGTCGTGCTCCGCAACGTCGGGCCACTCGTGTGGCGCCTCCTGGAGATCACCGGAACGGCGGAGCAGTTTGCGGTCGAGAGCCGTCGTGCGTAACTGCCGCGGGGCGCCTGGCGAGTTAGTTCTCGTCAGGCGAATCGACGATGTGCAAGGCGCTCTCCTCCGGGGACAGTTCGCCCTCGGTCGCCTCGACAGCAGCGGCAATCTCTTGCGCCTCGTCGTCCATCAGACCCTCTGACGAACCGTCGGCGACGAGCGCGAACCCGCGACCGCCGCCCGGCGACTCGACATCTCGTCGCTGCTCCCTTGTGGCCACATCGTCACTGACGTCGCGCGTCGGGTCTTCCACACCCCAGGGCCGGTCTGGCGGAAAGCCCTCCGTGCCGGGCAACTCCTCGTCGCCCACTTCCTCCCCAAGCGCATCACCGTCGAGGAATTCGGCATCGTCACGGTTGTCGGTCATGGGACGAACCTATCCGGCGACCAGGTAATTGACCGCGATTGGAGCTGGCGATATTCTTCCAGCGCAGAACATTTGCCGTGCCCAGACCCTGCTCGGAGGAATGATGGAAGTTGAGTTCCAAGCCACGGGCGCGTCCAGGCGTCTGACGTTGAGCACCTGTACTCTCGATATCGAGACGACACCGAACAACATTCTGTTGACGGTGATCGGCGAACTCGACATGGGCGACGCCGACCGGGTCGGCGACGTTCTCACCGAGGCGGCGCACGCGGGCAAGCCGATCGTGCGCGTCAATCTCGCAGGGCTGACGTTTGCAGATTCCTCTGCAATAAGGGCGCTGTTGCCGGTGCCAAAGCAGCCGACGATCAGGGCGTTGCCTACGAGATCGTCAATCCATACAGCAGCGTGCGCCGACTGTTGGGCGTGACCGGGCTCGACGAGGCATTGACGGTCATCGATGAGCCCGAGCCCGTCGAGGGCCCGAACTCGTTGTAGACGTCGTCGGGCTCACACCTGCCGACAGCGGATTGAACGCGTCGGCGATGGGGTACAGACTTGCCCACGATGGCGACGAGCGCAGAAGGCAACCGGACTTCGACAGATCGGTTGACCGACTATCGCAAGAAGCGCGACTTCACCGTGACCCCCGAACCGGCGGGTACTCACGGATCCGCTGGCTCGGTCGCACCGACTCCGAACGGACATCGCTTCGTCGTCCAGCGCCACCGAGCCAGTCATCTGCACTACGACCTTCGACTCGAGGCCGCCGGCGTGCTGTTGAGCTGGGCAGTGCCCAAGGGGCCGACGCTCGATCCCGACGCCAAACGGCTCGCCGTGCACGTCGAGGATCACCCGCTCGACTACTTCGACTTCGAGGGCGTGATTCCGTCGGGCGAGTATGGCGGGGGCGACGTCATCGTCTGGGACTGGGGAACTTGGGACCTTGCTGGCGGCGACGACCCCATCGCCGCAGTCGAATCAGGTGATCTGCATTTCGACCTTCACGGTCAGAAGTTGCACGGACGGTTCGCGCTCGTTCGTCGCGGAAAGCCAAGCGTGAGGGAACAATGGCTACTCGTGCACAAGCACGACGACGCAGCCGTGTCCGGCTGGGACCCGGAAGCCCACCCACGTTCGGCCAAGTCCGGGCAAACCAACGACGAATTGAGAACCGCGACCGATTGAGCGGGCGTTGGTCAACCTCGAGAGTTCGCTCGGAGGATGCGGGCACCCAACACTTCCAGCTGTTGCGTGTTCGCCCGCTCGGACAGCACCGACAGCACGTCGCGCTCTTCTTCGGCCATGTGGTCGATCGCCAGCTCACGCAACGCTCGAAACGCATCGATCAATGGAGGCCCCGTAACGGTCGAGATCAGGTCGATCTGCGTCCTCATACGCGAATGTGCGATCTCGTAGCGTTGGCTCAGATTTCCATCGCCGAGAATGGTCCAGACCATCGGATACAACGCGGCCTGTTCTACGTCATCGTGCGCCTTGAGCACATCGATCACCTGCCGGATCAAGCCGGCATCGTGCGACGCATCGAACTGGTCGAACATGCCTCTCACGGTCTGGTGATCAGCGAGGATCAGATCGATTCCGTTTGGCATGCGGCCTCCAGGGTGCCCTGAGGTGGGGTGCACCAAACATCCCGAGACCGACGGCCGGCTCAGTCGTCGATGAGCTCGGCCCACACCACCTTGCCATCGGCAAGCAACTCGGTTCCCCATCGTTGAGTGACGGCGGAGACCAGGACCAATCCACGACCACTGATCGAGTGGGGGGTCGGATCCTTCATCGCCGGGAGAGCCGAGCTCGCATCGCGCACCGACACACGCACGGTGTCGCGATGGAACGAGAGGGAAACGATGAACTCGGATCTGGCGTGCACCACAGCATTGGTGGCCAGCTCGGCCACCACGATGGAGGCGTCGTCGACAAACGCTTGCCGACCCCAGGCATTCAGTCGGTCGGCAACGAAACGGCGGGCCAGGCCCGACGACCGTGGGTCGCAGCGAAACGAGCGAGCGTCTTCCGCCCGGGCCACCACGGCGGCCGCCTTCGTGCTGGTGTTCGTTGCTGGGTCGCCGACGACGGCCGAATGAAGGTGGCACACGTGGCGAAACGAAGCGGCCTGCACGTCGTCGACGACAGATTGTGCCTGGTATGCGCAGTAGAGGGAGAACGGAAGTTCTCGACCGATCTCGTTCCACAGACCTTCCAGCTCGATCGCCTCGGCGACCTGCCCGGAATCCCAAAGAAGCGCGACCATCTCACCGTAGATTCGCACCCGCCGCCCGGACTCCGCCGCCCGTCGAACGAGATGGCCGACGCCCGACTTGAAGGCTTCGGGATCGGGCCAGCCGTCTACCAAGGTCCCTGACAACGTTCGCTCTGCGTCGGCGCTTGCCAGAGCTCCGCGCGCCCGTGCCGCGCCGACATCGACGCCGGCTGCTGTCAGCGCCGACTCGAACGCCGCGGTGTGCGCAGGAGTGGCCACGACGATCGCCGCCTCGCCTGCGAGCAGACCCTCGACGAGGAAGTTGGCTACGGATGAGATCAGTTCGTCGTCGCGCTCGTAGAACTGCACAACGTGGTCTCTGGGCACCACGCCATGTGCCGTCTGGATCGCCACCTTTCCCCCCGTCACGCCGCCTCGTTCGTCGACCAGAGAATAGCCGTCACCCGCGTCGGTTCAGAGCCAGTCTCCGAGCAATGCACGAATCACATGATGCCCGCATCGGGCTTGCTTGAAACACGAGCGTTGCCCGTAGCTGAAATGATCCGGCGCGACTGGCCGTTTAGCCGCCTGATGTGATGGGAAGCCTCGGTCGGTGACCAAGTCCGGCCGGGATGTCAGTATGTCGATCGTGAAGTCCGCTCGGCGTTTCAGCCGGCTTCCCGCCGTCATCACGATCGTTGGCCTCGCCGTGTTTGCGGGGCTCGCGGTGGGCTGCCGGTTGCTGTACAACCAGACGGAGTCCCGCCTGCTCAAGCAGCGCACCGCCGAGGCAAGTGCCGCACTTCAATTGAGCGTCTCCCAGATTCGGTTACCTCTCGACGCGGCTGCCAAGCTCGCCACTGCCACCAAGGGTGATCCGGGCTCACTCACGACCGCGCTCGGCCCTGTGGTCGGTAGCGGCAAGACGTTCACATCGGCGGCGTTGTACCCGATTGGTTCCACCACGCCGGTCGCCCAGGTCGGCACCCCAGTCGCGATGCCGGCCACTGGCACCAGCAGCGCTGCCGCGATGCTGCAGCGCGCTGCATCCGAGCCGTTCGTCGTCGTCGATCTTCTCGGCGGAACTCAGCGCCGGTTGGGTTACGCCGTCGCCGATTCTGCTGATCATCCGCAGTACGTCGTGTACGGCGAACGAACTCTCGGCCCCGACCCGAACGTCAGGCGTCGAACAGATCAACCCTTCGCCCAGCTCGACTACGCGATCTACTACGGCGACAGGGTCGCAGCCGACCAACTGCTCGGTGCGAGCGTGCACGACTTGCCAATCCGCGGCCGGCATGCAGATCAGGTCATCCCCTTCGGCGACAGCAACCTGTTCCTCGTGATGACCCCAATCGGGCACCTCAGCGGTTGGCTGTTCGCCAACCTGTGGTGGATGGTCGCCGCGTTGGGGGTGCTTGCCTCCGGCGCCTTCGGAGCCCTCACCAAGGGATTGCTCGACCGACGCAACACCGCCCTCCGACTGGCGGCCGACAACGAACGCCTCTATGGCGAGCAACGCAAAATCGCCGAAATGCTGCAGATGAGCCTGTTGCCCGATCACCTCGGCGCGCCGGCAGGAGTAGAGGTCGCCGCGCGGTACTGGCCGGCCGGCTCGGCCAACCTGATTGGTGGCGATTTCTACGATCTCTTCTCGGTTGCCGACGATCGCTGGGCAGTGGCGATCGGCGATGTTTGCGGCAAGGGCATCGAAGCTGCTTCACTCACCGGGCTCGCCCGGCACACGCTGCGCGCCGCGGCGCGTCAGTCGAATTTGGCCACCGATGTGCTGTTGGCGGTTCACAACGCGCTGCGCGATCACCAACCGCCGACGTTCTGCACCGCCTGCTTCGGCTTCATGTACCCGCTCGACGATGGCTCGTACCACCTCGAGCTCTCGCTCGGCGGCCACCCGCAGCCCCTCCTCCTCCGCGCCAATCGTCGGGTCGAGGCCATCGGCATGCGCGGAACCCTGCTCGGGATGATCGAGCCGTCGCTCGTCACGTCGACGATCGATCTGCATCCCGGCGACACCTTGGTGTTCTACACCGATGGGCTCACCGACGCTCCCGCGCATCAGGCGGTCTCGGTCGAGGAGCTGACGAACTTGCTCGAGCTCCAAGGCGACCAGCCGATCGAACAACTTGCCGACTCCATTCGCGCCCTGAAACGCCATCGCCGCCCGCTGGGCAGCGGCGACGACACCGCCTTGCTGATCGTGAGATTCGACCCGCGGCTTCAGTCGGCCGGCGACAGCTCCCCGTCGTCGCTCGCCGCGAGCCAGTGAGATCCGGCACGAGTTGGGCGTCGAATACCAGCCATGAGCATTGAAGGAATGGCAACGACGCCTCGGCGAGACGTCAGCCGCACCGTGCTGCGGGTCTTCGGTCCGGTCTTGGTCGTGACCGGTCTCTTGGGGTTCGCCATTCCGCAGCGCAAGGCTGCCACCAGCGGTGCGCCGGCCTACAACATCTTCCACTTGATCTTCGGGGGGATCGGGATCGCCTGCGCATCGTCGCGTCGCA
>JANYKU010000149.1 GCA_025358075.1 Ilumatobacteraceae bacterium | reverse complement strand
TAATGGCTGTGCACATAGTGGCCGATGGCGTGGAGCAGGTGGGTCTTGCCGAGGCCGGCGGATCCGTAGATGAACAGTGGGTTGTAGGAACGACCTGGCGTCTCGGCGACTCGTAAGGCAGCGGCGAGCGCGAATTGGTTCGACGCGCCTTTGACGAACGCCTCGAACGTGTAGCGCGGATTCATTCCGGCACTCGAGCTCAGCGTTGAGGTACTGCTTCTGGAAGTTCCGTTGTTCTGGTCGGACGTCTGGTCGGGGATCTGCTCGACGAACTCTTGAACGGCGGCGTCAGCGACCTGCACTTCGACGACGAACTGCAGGTTGGCCGCGCCGATCTCCTCCAATGCGTCGCGCACGAGCGGCAAGTAACGCGACAGGATCCGCTCGCGGGTATGGCCGTTCGGCGCGCCGACACGCAGCATCGATGGATCGCTGTCGAGCGCCGTCACATCCTGGAAAGTCGAGAACCACACCGCTTCGGACACCTGAGCACGGAGGAGTTGCGCCACTGCTGTCCACAACTGGTCATGGTCGCTCACCTGCACCTCGATTCCTACCTTCGGCCCTTTTCCACACAATTGTCCACATGATGTGGACAATTCAAATTCCGGGGAAGAGAGGGCACGCTAGCAGGCTTGCCGCCAGTGTCTGAACGGCCGTAGTCGGGCCTCGCAGGCAGCCGGTGGCAGCGGAGACCCCATGTCGCGGTTGCGATGCGGCGGCCTGGCGCCCTAGCCTTGTCGTTTGGCCGGGTTTAGCCGAGTAGTTGCGGCGACCCTTTCCAGAGTCTCACTTGCCATCGAAAAGTGCTGCGCACCATCGTGTGTAGCTGAGGAGGGGTTGCGTGAAGCGCACCTACCAACCGAACAATCGTCGCCGCGCCAAGAAGCACGGCTTCCGTCACCGGATGAGCACCCGCGCCGGGCGAGCCGTGCTGAAGTCACGCCGCGCCAAGGGCCGGCACAGCCTGTCGGCTTGATCTGGCGCATCCGGGAACGCAGCGCGTTTACGCGCTTGGCCCGTGAGGGCCGGCGAACCCGGGCCGGAGTTCTGTGGTGCACGTACATTCCCGATCCTTCTGCAGTGCCCCCGAGGGTGGCCTACGCGCTCGGTCGCGCCGTCGGACCAGCTGTCGTGCGCAATCGATTGCGCCGTCGGCTGCGGGAGCTGCTCACCGACAGTTCGTTGCCCCCAGGGCTGTACCTGATCGGCGCACAGGCCGCCGCCGTACAACGATCCACAGCCGAACTGGTGTTCGACCTCGATCGTCTCGTGGCGTCCGTGCGCGGCTGATTGCCCTGGTCATCTCCTATCAGCGAGCGTTTGAGGGACGGCCGTCGCCGTGTCGGTTCACCCCATCGTGTTCGTCGTACGCACTCGAAGCGCTCGAGGTCCACGGCACCCGCAGAGGCCTGTGGCTCAGCTTGCGCCGCTTCGTTCGCTGCCGACCGTTCGGCCCGTCCGGGTACGACCCTGTACCTGAAGGAAAGAGATTGACTCCATGATTGCCGGCCTCTTCGAACCGCCCGCGGCATTGCTGGCCTGGTTCTACAGCCTCACCCACAACTACATCCTGGCCATCTCGATGATCGCCCTGGTGGTGATGATCATCACCGCGCCCTTGGTGCTGAAGAGCACCAAGGGAATGCTGGAGATGCAAAAGATCCAGCCGGAGATGCGCAAGTTGCAGCAGGAGCATCGCGGCGACCGCCAGAAGCTCAACGAAGAGATGATGAAGCTGTACCAACAGCACAAGGTCAACCCGCTGGCGTCGTGCTTCCCGTTGCTGCTGCAGATGCCGGTGTTCATCGTCATGTACCGGGTGTTGCACGGCCTGAGCGACGGGCGAGGGAGTGTCGGCGGCTTCACCCCGCACTACGTGGCGAAGAGCTCGAAGCTCTACCAATCGCTCGTCGGCAAGCACGAGATGCTGGCCTGGGGCCTCGACCTGGCCAAGCGCCCCTCGCAGGCCATCACCGAGTCGTTCGGCAAGGGCCTGGTTTACGCGATCATCGTCGTGTCACTCGGCGTGTTGTACTTCGTGCAGCAGAAGATGGTCGCCGCCCGAGCACAAGTGGCGCCGAACATGTCGGAGACGCAGGCCAAGCTGATGCAGTACCTGCCGGTGGTATTCGCCGTCTTCCTGGTCTTCTATCTCACCGGCCTGGTCATCTACTACATGGCCCAGGCGATCTTCCGCATTGGGTTGCAGTACTACATCACCCACAGGTTCTACAAAGGTGAGCACTCACTCGGCAGGCAAGCACAAGCCGCAGGAGAACGTGCCAGGGAGATCGCCAAGAAGGATGGCGGCGGCGGCGGCCTGTTCGCCCAGGCCAAGCGAGAGCTCAGTGCGGCCAAGCAGCCAGGGACCAAGACCGGCGACAAGCAGAGTGGCACCACTACGTCGACCGGGCCAACTACCAGCAAGCGGGTCACTCCCCCGAAGAATCGTCCGACGCCGTCGGGTACGACTGCCCGACCGGCTTCCACCGGTAAGGCTCCGCGCACCCGCGACGCACGCCCCAAGAAGAAGTAGGCACACCATGGAATGGGTCGAATTCACCGCACGCACGCTCGAAGAGGCCAAGGACCTCGCCTTGGACCGGTTGGGAGTTGCTGCCGACGACGCCGAGTTCGAGGTGTTGGCCGAGCCGAAGCCCGGCTTGTTCGGGCGCCTGCGCGGCGAGGCACGTGTGCGGGCACGGGTACGCCCGGCGCAGGCCCGCCAGAAGATCGACCGTCGCGAACGGCGGCCGCGCAAGGCTGCAGCTGCGGCGGCAGAGGGCGGCGAGGCCGCAGCGAAGCCGGCCAAGGCCCCAACCAAGGACAGGGTGCATGCCGGCCCCAAGCCCCGGGCGAAACCACGCCAGCAGTCGGATCAGCCCGATCAGCCGGAGCCGGCTGATACCGAGCTAGTGACCCCGCAACGAACACAGGAGCACAACGACGTGAACGCACGACAGGTTGGCGACGAAGCGCGCAAGTTCATCGACGAGTTGGTCGCGGCCTTCTCCTTCACCGGCACGACCGAACTGATCGAGGATGGCGATGATCTCGAGATCCGAGTGCATGGCGACAACCTCGGACTCCTCGTCGGCCCCCGTGGCACGACTCTGCAGGCGGTGCAAGATCTCGCCAGGGTTGCGTCGCAACGCCGACTCGGCGACCACGACACTCGCCTCCGCATCGACATCGGTGGATATCGGCAGCGCCGCAAGGAGGCGCTCGATCGGTTCGCCCTGCAGATGGCGGAAGAGGTCAAGCAATCCGGCGTCGCTCGGGTGCTGGAGCCGATGTCGTCCGCCGACCGCAAGATCGTGCACGACGCGCTCAGCGGGGTGGAGGGCATTGCGACTCGTTCGGAGGGTGACGACCCGTATCGGCGTGTCGTCATCACGCCGGCGAATGACGGATGACACCCGTCTTCTTGTAGCCCTCGGGGTCATTCAGGCTCGCGGCGCGATCGGTGAGCGGTCGTTGGTCGATGCCGTTGCGCACGCCGACCGGTTCGTCGACCTGATCCCGTCCGGCCCGCGGTCGTTGGTCGATCTCGGTTCCGGCGGGGGCTTGCCCGCCCTCGTGATCTGCTGGAGACGCCGAGATCTGTCGGTGACGATGGTCGAGCGCCGGGCTGCGCGTGCCGACATGCTGCGGCGAGCGATCGTCTCGCTGGAGCTGGGGGAGCGCGTTGTCGTGGAGAATGCCGATGTCCGCACGGTCTGCATCGAATCTCCCGCCGGCTTCGGGGTACTCACGGCTCGGAGCTTTGCCGATCTCCCGACGACCGCTCGATACATCGACGCTCTGCTCTCCCCCGGCGGCGTCGCCTTGATCAGCGAGCCCCCCGCAGACCGGTCACAACTCTGGGCGGCGGCACTCAACGACCATCCGGGTCTCGTCGATGAGGGCACCTACCAGGGAATTCGGCTGCTGCGGCGCCAATCGTGATCCGTGACGGTTTCACGTGAAACATTCTGAGGGGGCGGCGCGGCATCTCGCGGAGCCCTGCTGGGATGTTTCACGTGAAACCGTCAGGACGAGGGCATCCGCCCGCCTCGGACACTGCTCCGCTACCATTCGGTGCCGTCGACCCGCCGTAGAAACGCGTGAACAGGAGTTCTTCCTCCATGACCGCAACCGAACCCGCAAAGGGCCGCCCGTTGCCCAGGGTGATTGCCATTGCCAACCAGAAGGGTGGCGTCGGCAAAACCACGACCACCATCAACCTCGGCGCGTGCCTGGCCGAACTTGGTTTTCGGACCCTGATCATCGACCTCGATCCGCAAGGCAACGCATCGACCGGGCTTGGAATCGAGAACCGGGGGATCGAGACGTCGATGTACCACGTGATCATGCAAGAGGTTCCACTGGAGAACTGCATCGAGCCATCGTCGGTGAAGAACCTCTTCGTCGCTCCGGCGAGCCTCGATTTGGCGGGGGCGGAGATCGAGCTGGTCCCCGCCTTCAGTCGCGAGAACCGGCTACGCAAGGCCATCCACGCCGTGCTCGACGACTACGACTATGTCCTCATCGACTGTCCACCGTCGCTCGGCTTGCTGACCGTCAACGGTCTCAACGCGGCAAGCGAAGTGTTGGTTCCGATCCAGTGCGAGTACTACGCACTCGAGGGGCTCGGCCAATTGCTGCGTAACGTCGATCTCGTCAAGCGCAATCTCAATCCCACACTCGAGGTCTCGACGATCGTCTGCGTGATGCACGACGCCCGCACCAAGTTGGCCGACCAGGTCGTCCATGAGGTTCGCGAACACTTCGGAGACAAGGTCTGCCGCACCGTCGTACCGCGCACCGTCCGCTTGTCGGAAGCACCGTCGTTCGGTCAACCAATCATCACGTTCGATTCGACGTCTCGCGGCGCGGCGGCGTATCGCAGTGTGGCAAAGGAGGTCAGTCATGGCTCGACTCGGCGGTCTGGGTAAAGGTCTCGGTGCGCTGATCCCGGCAGATGCCGGCACGATCGACGGCGACGTCCCACGTCTCGTCGACCTCCCGATCGACAGCATCATCCCCAACCAGCATCAACCGCGTGTGCATTTTGACGAGGAATCGTTGGCCGAGCTTGCCGGATCGATCCGTGAGATCGGCGTGCTCCAGCCGGTGCTGGTCAGGCCGGTGGGGGATGCCGCCTACGAACTGGTCGCCGGCGAGCGCCGCTGGCGGGCGGCGCGGCGGGCGGGCCTGGCGATCATCCCGGCGATCGTCCGCAACACCGATGATCTTGGATTGGTCGAGCGTGCCCTTGTGGAGAATCTTCATCGTCAAGATTTGACGCCGTTGGAGGAAGCCGCCGCCTATCAACAGCTCATCGAAGATTTCGAGCTGACCCACGAGCAGGTTGCAAATCGCGTCGGCAAGAGTCGATCAGCGGTCACCAACACCTTGCGGCTGATGTCGCTGCCGCCGGGTATTCAACACCTTCTCGCCGACGGACGGCTCAGCGCCGGTCATGCCCGAGCCTTGCTGGGCACGCCCGACCGCACGCTGCAAGAGCAACTCGCCCGTCAGGCCGCTGCCGAGAACTGGTCGGTACGAATGCTCGAGGACGTGGTACGCGAGCGCAGCGAGCCGACGTCGACCGTGACCCGGCTACCCGTCCGTATTTCCGACGGCGCCGGCTTGACCCCGGCAACCAGGCTTCGTGCGCCTGGCTTACTCGAACTCGAGGAGCTGCTCGCCGAACACTTGCAGACCCGCGTCGGCGTGACGATGGGCTCCAAGCGCGGCCGGGTGGTCATCGAGTTTGCCGATCTCGAGGACCTCGAGCGGATCTACCACGTGATGACGAATCCTCCGGACTCAATCGCGTAGCGAGGCGGAATCGCACGATATGACCACGCAGAGTGGTTCTGTCACCCGAATGTCAAGTTGAGGTTTGCACACAGCGGGTGGACAACTCTGTGGATAAACTCTCAGCTAGACCGTGAGACCCACTGTTCAAGTGCCGAGACGATGGCCGTAGCAATGCCCGGACCAGCATCGATGGCTGCACGGACGGGCCCAAAGACGCAGTGCACGGCCGGCATTCGTGTTTCCCGGAGGACCTGCAGGCGCATGCCGCGTACCTCCGGCACCAGATCGTCGAGGTGGTCGAACCTGGCGGCGATCAACTCGGCCAGTGAGCGCCCACCGGCGGATTCGAACGTCGGCACGCTGTAGAACTGCACCAGGGCACACGCCTCGGTGTGGGTCTCGAAACCGAGGTAGGCGTCGGCGGCGAAGTGGTTCGCGGCGGTGGCCTGGGCGACGGCATCGGGCTCGTCGAGCGACATCACCGTGGCTCCGCGAGTTCGTAGCTCCCGGGAAAGTGTCCTGGTCAGAGCGCTGAGGCCACCGTACTGCCCGACCACGATGCGGCATTGAGCGACGGATCCAAGACCGGTGCGCAGCCGCTCGCGCTCGCGAACGGCGGCGATCCCCGGGCCGGCTCCGGATTGTGAGCGCATGATGGTCAACGTTCGCACGGTGTCGGGTCCGCAGACACCGTCTGCTGATGTGCCGCAGTTCGACTGGAACTCTTCCAACGCCCGTGCCGTACGCGGGCCGAGGATGCCGTCGACTCGACCGCAGTCGAAGCCGAGGCGGGTGAGACGGGATTGAAGGTCGGCAACGTCGTCGCCGCGCAGGTTCGGTGACGTCAGGAACAGCAGCCGATCGCCAAGGTTCCAGCTGGCCTCGACAAGCGCCGTCCAGGTCTGCTCGTCGCAACGGCCGTCGCTGCGCAAACCGCGCACACTCTGAAAGGCGCGCACGGCCGCTTCAGTGGCAGGGCAAAACGCCGCCGCCTCGGCACCTGCGGCGGGTGGAAATCCGGCAGCGCCGAGGCGCCGCTGCAGATCGCGTATGGCCTCGCCGCGCTGACCGGGTGTCAGCGGGAAGTAGGCAGAAATTCGTTGAGCTCCTGAAGCAGTTGACCCTTGCCCTTGGCGCCGACGAGGCGCTTGCGAACCTCACCACCGCTGAAGATCAACAGGGTGGGGATGCTCATGACATTGAACCGCATGGCGATTTCCGGGTTGTCGTCGACGTTGAGCTTGGCGATGGTGAGATGATCGCCCTGCTCAGCGGCAATCTCGGCAAGGATCGGGGCGATCATCTTGCACGGGCCGCACCACTCCGCCCAGAAGTCGACGAGGACCGGCCTATCGGCCGCGGCCACGGTTTCGTCGAAGATCGAGGTGGTAAGAGTGACGATGCCAGTGGTCATGGCGGGTCCTTTCGATTGGAATCGTGATGCTATCCGACCCCAACGGGCGAAGGGCGAAACGCATTCCCCGACCGTTCGTGACGATCGGCACGGGGCTCAGTGGCCTGCTTCCAGCCATCGCTCGCAGTCGATTGCGGCCATGCAGCCCGAGCCGGCTGCCGTGATCGCTTGACGGTAGGTGTGGTCCTGCACGTCTCCGCAGGCGAAGACGCCGGGGACATTGGTGTACGACGAGCCCGGCCTGGTGATGAGGTAGCCGTTGTCCTCCATGTCGAGGATTCCCTTGAACAAGTCGGTGTTGGGCCGGTGCCCGATAGCGACGAACAAGCCCGTGACCGGCAGCGTGGAGACCTTGCCGGTGACCACATCGTGGACGACCGCGCCCTCCAGCTTCGACTCGCCGACGAGGTCGTCGATCACGGTGTTCCACATGATCTCGATCTTCGGGTTGTTGAAGGCCCGCTCTTGCATGATCTTCGACGCTCGCAACGTGTCGCGGCGATGGATCATGGTGACCTTGGCGGCGAACTTGGTGAGGAAGACGGCTTCTTCGACTGCGCTATCGCCGCCGCCGGCCACGGCGATCTCTTGGCCGCGGAAGAAGAACCCATCGCACGTCGCGCATGTCGACAGGCCGTAGCCCAGCAACCGCGATTCGGCCTCGAGCCCAAGCATGAGGCTTTGCGCACCTGTGGAGATGATCACCGCGTCGGCCGTGATGTGGCGGTCGCGGATCGAGATCCTGAACGGGCGGTCACTGAAGTCGACCGCGGTGACCTTCTCGGTGAGGAACTCGGCGCCGAATCGCTGTGACTGCTCGCGGAACTTCATCATCAGGTCGGGCCCCATGATTCCTTCTGGGAAGCCTGGGAAGTTCTCGACATCGGTGGTCAACATGAGCTGCCCGCCCGGCTGGTCGGACGTGCTCGACGGCTCGCCTTCGACCACCAGTGGATGCAGGTTTGCGCGCGCCGCGTAGATCGCCGCGGTGAGACCGGCGGGGCCGGACCCGATGATGACGACGTGATGGTGGCTCATGCGTCTTCGCTGACGAACCGCTTGCGCATCATCAATGAGCCGAGCAGCACGAGGAGCCCGCCCATCACCGCGTACGAGATCCAGATCGACGAATCGTGATCCGCGGCGATGGCGATGATGCGTTGCAGAAGCTTGGTGGACAGGATCACCAGGAGGATCACGGTGACGGGCGCGGCGATGGCGATGACGAGTCCGAACACCACGGCGCGCACTGCAAAGACGACTCGATCGGTGACGGTGGTGCGTACCTTCACGACCCAGCGGTCGATGAAGTCAGTCATCTCTTTTGCCCAATTGGGGTCGGTGAACGGGTTACCCGGCATGGTGTCGAGCCTACTGCGGAATGAAGAGGGGCCGACTGGTGAGCAGCGGCACTCGCTATGGGGCTGGGATCAGCACCTGGCAGTTCGATGCCGCAATCGCCCGCACGGCCCCCGTCGCCGTGTCGCGTATGGCGAACGCCGGGGTGCCGAGCACGCTGATGGGTCCGAGGACGGCATCGGTCGCCGAGAGGCACGTCGCCGGTGGAACCGCCGGGGCAGCGCCGGGTGTGGAGGCAGCCGGGCTCGCCCCGCCATACGCACCAGCTGCTGCTGCTGAGGTCGCCGCAGGTGCCACCGTGTCTCGGGCAAGGCTGGCGGCATACCGCGCCAAGTCGTTGGCGTTGTTGATTGCTGGAGCGAGGGGGGCGCTTTCGGTGGCGAGCGCCCCCGATGCTGCGGTACCGGCCGGTGCGGTTGCGGCCTTCAACACCGGGGAACCAGCCGGTGCATCGACTGCCGCAGGTGGTCGGGTAGCCGCCACAGATGACGTCTTGCTGTCGCTGCCCTTCGTCGCGTTGAGCGCGGCGATGGCGACGACAAGGATCACCGCTGCTGCGGCGAGACCCGGGAGCACTCGGTAGGCCCGCGTGCGGCGCGTGTGCAATGACGTGACGGTGGCGGCGACGTGGGCAGGGATCCGAGTTGCCGCCAACTGCACCGCGTCGAACTGTGCAAGCGCGGCCGAGATCGCCGACGCCTTGACGTCGTCGTCGGCCGGCTCCACGCTGCCGAGCGCGCTGCGAACCTGGCTAAAGGCTTCGACCATCGCCATCGTTTCCGCGTCGGCCGACACCGGGGCGCGTTCTGCTGCGTCGAGTTCGCCGTCGAGGTAGGCGCTTGCCACCTCGGCGCGTGTCGGCAGTTCGTCGTCGTTCATGGTGCTCTACTTGGACGTTCGGGGTCGGTGGGTTGGTTCCCAGGCTGCGTTGACAGGGCCTTGGCCAGGGCGGCGCGCCCTCTGGCGATCCGACTGCGAACGGTACCGGGCGGGAGGTCGAGCACTGCCGCGATCTCGGCGTAGTCGAGATCGGCGACGTCACGGAGAACGACGGGAAGGCGATATTCATCGCTGAGTGAGCGCAGCGCGACGTCGAGCGCCAAGTGATCGCCGATCGCCTCGATCCGGCTGCCCCCGGCCGGGTCGACGAGCTCGAGATGCGGGTGCTCGCCATCGTCGGTCGTGCTCACGACGGCCCGTCGCTTTCGTCGGCGGAGCTCGTCGAGACTGGAGTTGGTGGCGATGCGGTAGGCCCACGTGCCGAACGACGAACGCCCGTCGAAGCGTGCGAGATTACGCACGATCGCGATCATCGCATCTTGTGTTGCGTCGGCGGCGTCGGCTTCGTGGCCCGTGATCCGCCGGCACACCGCGTGCACGCGGTCGTAGTGACGGCGGAGCAGCTGGTCGAGCGCCCCACGGTCTCCCCCCTGGGCTGCAGTCACCAGCTCATGGTCGGTGAGCTGCGTCGCGATAGCGGCGAGACTACTGCCGGGAACCCGAGCGCCACGGACACTTCGCCGCGCAGCCGGACCGACCGACCGGCGTCAGTTGGGGATGAACGCCATCTCGGAGATGTCGCCGCGGTACGGGTTCTTGGTGCACTCCGGCGTTTTCGCCAGCTGTTTGAAGAGCACCAAGACGTATCGGCTCGACTTGCTGATCGACACGGTGATCGCCTCCGGATTGGCGCCCGTGGCTCGTTTGAGTGGCGAACCCCAGTCGGCGATCTTTGCGGGGATGGCACCGTCGGTGGCCGTGAGGATCTGTACCTGGTATGGCGCGCTGGCGATCCACACCGTGAACGTTCCGATCGAGGGAGTGCCGAGGTCGGCCACGATACCCACACCCGTTTTGCCGCCGAGCGACTTGGATCCGTAGCAAACCGTCGACCAGATCGTGGCCGGATTGCCGTCGATCGCACGTGAGGCGAGGGCGTCGTTCTCCTGGCCATCGGTGCCTTCGGGGTCGTACGTCGTGACCTTGACGATCTTCGAGGTCGGGGCGGGAGGCGTCGTGGTCGTGGTGGCCGGCACGACGGTTGGCGGGGCGGCGAACCCACTGTTCGACTTGCTGTCGTGGAGTGTGGTCCACAGCAAGCCGCCGAGCACGAGCGCCGCTGCCAACAGTCCGCCGACGAGGATCAACGACGGACTGCGTCGTTGCTCGAACGTGCGGTTCGGATGCTGACGAGGTCGCGTGGTGCTTGTAGGCGTGCGGTCGCTGCGGTGCGGCGGACCGAGTGCATGCCCACTTCGTGCCACCGGCCGGTAGCCACCGACGGTGTTCGTCGATGATCCGGCGACGGCAGCCACCTCGCCGGTCGGACGGCGTGTGGCGGCAGTGGTCGCAGGGTTGGTCGAGTCGGTCGGATCGACGGTTCGTTTGGAGATCTGGAGGAGTGCAGCGCGCAGTTCAGCGCCGGTCGCGAAGCGATCCATCGGTCGACGAGCGAGCAGTCGATGGATGAGCTCGGCGAGACCGTAGGGCAACGTCGGACGCAATCGAGCGAGGTCGGTGGGATCGCGGTTGAGACGCGCCAGGGCGGTATCGGTATCGGTCTCGCCGAGGAAGGGAACCCTGCCGGCCAGACATTCGTACAGCACGAGGCCGAGTGAATAGAGATCGGCTCGACCGTCGAGCTTCTTCCCGCGGACCTGTTCGGGCGAAAGGTACTTGGCGGTGCCCATCATCACGTTCGCACTGGTGAGGTCGTCGCCGGTGGTTCCCAGCCCTTTGGCGATGCC
>JANYKU010000134.1 GCA_025358075.1 Ilumatobacteraceae bacterium | reverse complement strand
TTCCGACTTCATCAACCAATGCGCCATGTGCAGTTTCTTCGCGCTAGTCCGCCAGCAACGAGGCCACAGGTATGCCCAGCCAACCCGCGTCGCGGCGCGCCCAGTACTCGGATCGCAAGCGCAGCGAGATCGGCCCGGGACCTTCGCCGTGGCCCAGCGGCGCGCCGTCGACGGTGGCCACAGGCATCACGCCGCCGGCGGTCGAGCTGAGGAAGGCCTCGTCGGCGGCGAGCAGATCGTCGGGGGTGAGGTCGGCCTCTTCAGCCTTCAACCCGAGATCGCTGGCCAGCTCCAAGATGGTGCTGCGGGTGATGCCCTCCAGCACGTTGCCGCGAGGTGTTCGCAGCGCGCCGTCGCGCACGACGAACAGGTTGAACCCGGGCCCCTCCGAGAGACGCCCATCGGGCGTGCACAGCACCGAGGTGTCGCTACCTCGGTCGAGACCTTCGAACAGCCCGCGTTGCAGGTCGAGCCAGTTGAAGTTCTTCATGCGCGGATCGACGACCTCGGGAGGCGTGCGCCGATTTCCCTTGGCCAGTGCCAGATCGATGCCCTCCAGCTGCCGCGCCGGCTGGATGATCCAGATGTACGGCATCGCGAACGTCATCAAGGTGTTCTTGCACAAACGCGGGTCGCGCACCGTCGGCGACTGGAACTTACCGCGGGTCGAGATCATCTGCACGTAGGCGGCGTCTAGGCCGGAACGATGCACGCATTGGGCGAGAATCGCCTTGAGCTCGTCGGCACTGGCAGGCGGCGACAAACGCGCGGTCGCGCATGATCGAAAGAAGCGAGCGACGTGATCGTCGAGGCGGAAGAACTGCCCACCCCACACCGACACGGTGTCGTACACCGCGTCGCCACGGGTGAAGCCGGGGTCGAGCAGAGGAACACTCGCCTCGCCCAGTGGGCAATAGGTGCCATTCATGTAAGCGATGCCGTCAGCTGCAGATGCCACGAACGCGATCGTATCCTCGCCGCGCCTAGCCTCCGGAAATGACCACAGCGAGACGCACCGGCTTGATCACCCTTGCGATCGACATCGGGGGAACCGGCCTGAAGGCGTCGGCACTCGATGCGTCGGGCAAGATGCTCACCGACCGGTTGCGCATCCCGACGCCGTATCCGCTGCCGCCCACGCGTTTGGTCGAGCAATTGCACGAGCTCGTGCAGCCGGTGAAGACGTACGACCGGGTTTCGGTCGGCTTCCCCGGCATGGTCCGCAGTGGAGTGGTGATCACGGCGCCGCACCTCGTCCTTGCGGCAGGCCCTGGCTCGAAGATCGATCCGAAACTGGTGAAGGCCTGGAGCCATTTCGACCTCGCCAAAGCGCTGGCCACGGCGCTCGGCAAGCCGACTCGTGTCGTCAATGACGCCGACCTCCAAGGCCTCGATGCCGCGTCGGGCAAGGGCCTGGAAGTGGTGATCACGCTGGGCACAGGGTTCGGCACGGCGGTGCTGCACGACGGGCAGTTGGCGCCGCACATGGAACTGTCACAGCACCCCTTCCGCAAAGGCGAGGACTACGATGAGCAACTGGGCGATGTCACCCTGAAGCGCATCGGCGCCAAGGCGTGGAGCAAGCGGGTGCACAAAGCCATCGCCGCGCTCGACGCCGTTTTCATCTTCGACCACCTGTTCATCGGCGGTGGCAACGCTGGCAAAGTGCGCGGCGAGCTCGCGTTGAACGTGACCATCATCGACCCCAACGCCGGCTTGCTCGGCGGAATTCGGCTGTGGCAGCAGACTCAGGGAATGAGCATGTGAGGGTGCTCGTGCATCGGGTCGTCATCGTGGATGAGGTTGACCGACAACAGCAGGCGACGATCGGCGAGGATGTCTTCCGGCGTGCCGTCGGCGATGATCCGGTGGTCCTCACTGAACACGGCGCAGCGGTCGGCGAGGGTCTCGAGCGTCGCCAGATCATGCGTGGCGAGCACGATGGTCTTGCCGGCGCGATTGAGTTCGACGATGAGCTCCATCAGCCAGTGCTGGGTGCGCGGATCAAGCGCCGCCGTCGGCTCGTCGAAGATGAGGACCTCCGGATTCATCACCAGGACCGAGGCGATGGCAACGCGCTTCTTCTGTCCACCCGAGAGCTGATACGGGGCACGGTCGGCGATGTCGGCGATGTCGAGCATCTCTAGCGTGTCGTCGACACGACGTTTGACCTGATCCAGTGGCATCGCCATGTTCAACGGCCCGAAGGCGATCTCGTCACGCACGTTCGAGGAGAACACCTGGGCGTCGGAGTTCTGGAAGACGAACCCCACCCGTGATCGGAATCCCTCCGAGAACTGCTGATCCTCGAGGTGCTGCTCGGTGACGGCGGTACCGAACGCGTGGTAGCTACCCGCATCCGGAAAGACGAGGCCGTCGAGCACTTTCAGCAGTGTCGACTTGCCGCAACCATTGGCGCCGAGCAGCGCGACCTTCTCGCCACGGCGAACGGTGAGCGACACGTCGACGAGCGCGGGGAACTTATCGAGGTACGAGTAGGAAACACCGTCGACGACGAGGATGGGATCAGCGACCGATTGCATGGTCCCAGCCGAGAACGACGACGGCTGCGGCGAGGCAAGCCGTGACCCAGACAAGATCTTGGACGCCCAACCGGAACCGGTTCATCGTCCTGGCGTTGCCGTTGTATCCGCGTGCGATCATCGCCGAGTAGACCTCTTCGGACAGGGCGTGAGCCTTGCCGAACATCGCACCAGCGGATGCGCCGACGAATGCCCGACCGGCGACGACGTCGGTCTCGCGCCCGACCATTCGTGACTTGCGAGCGGTGTACATGTCGGTGACAGAGTCGAGCAGGTGGAACAGATAGCGGTAGGCCATGCCGGTGACGAGGACGAACATGCGCGGCACCCGCAAGGCGCGCAGGGCGGCAAGCAATTCGACCCACGGCGTGGTCAGCGTCAGCAACACGACGAGCGAGATCGAGGTCGCCACGCGGATCACGATCAAGCCTGCTGACCGAAGGCCCTGGCTGGTCAGCCCGACGCGATGCCCGAACCAATGCCCGAGCGGCACGACGATGTGGCCGTGGGTGATGAAGCTGAACATGGCCGGCAGCACGATCACGCCGGTGAAGATCGGGATGAACAGCCAGACTCGCTTGACGAAGAAGCGGAGCGACAGCCGCGACGCAACGGCAAGGGGAAGCGTGGCCAGGTACATCGCCAGCAGCACCGGAATGTGGTGAACCAGGCTGGTGACGACGAGCAACCCGACGAGTGACAGCACCTTGATTCGCGGGTCGACGCGCTGCAGCAACCCTGGTTGGGCCGACGTGTCATCGGCGAACATGGCCCGACGCAACAGCGAGGCCGAACCGGCGATCGTCTTGTCGACTAAGTTGGCCTTCTTGCGCGTGCCGATGCATCCGCACGGGCACAGGCCAACCTCGCTGTCGAGCAACCAAGCCGGAGTCGCGGTCGAAGTCACGACCGGACCTCGACGAGATCGGGTCGACGTGGCCCACGACTGCGCAGCACGCGGACCGCAGCGAAGATCGCGAGGATGGCAACTCCGATCGTGAGAATGCCGACGCCGGCGGAGAGCAGGTATCCGACGACCGGATGCTTGTCGTTGCTGAAGTCGTAGCCGCTGAAGAAGGCGTTGTGCCAGAAGCCGGCGTAGTGCCGCAGACCGCTGGGAACCGCGCTCAACCCGTACTTGTGCAGGTTCAAGTCGGCAGGCGCGGCCTCACCGAATGCGCCGCCGGGTGCGATGAGCCCGAGCGGTGTCAGGACGATCATCGTGCCGAGGCCCACCACCGCCCAACGCCAACCCGGCTTTCGTGTCAGCTCCAGCTCGGCGTCGGTCTCGGCCACCGAGCCGTGGTTGATCCGCATGATCGGCAAGTTGGCACGCTGGAGATAGGCGATCACGCCGGCCGTGAGCACGAACTCGACGCCACCGGCCACCGTGAGGTGGGCGAGCGCCATGGTCGGGATCGTCTGGCTGAGATGGAACGGTGCGTACAACGGTGTGCCGTCGGCGGCTTTGAACAACGTTGGTTGCAACCCGAACTCGACGGCCGCGCAGAGTGCCGCGATGTTCAACCCGATGTACCCGCCGAGCCCGGCGGCGACGGCACGCCGAGTCGAGGTCAACGACACATGTCTCGACACGGCGCGGTAGACCGCGTACCCGACCACCGGCATGACGATCGCCATGTTGAAACAGTTCGCCCCATAGGCGAGCACACCACCATCGCCGAAGAAGAGGGCCTGGATCAACAACGCGATGCTGACTGCGATGACCGCTGCCCACGGACCCAACAGCACGGCGATCAGCACACCACCGACGGCGTGCGCTGTCGTGCCGTCGGGGATCGGAACGTTGAACATCATCACGAGGAACGAATACGCCGCACCGATCGCCACCAACGGGACGTACCGGTTGCGGACGACCTTCTTGACGCGACGGCCGGCCGTGAGCCACACGGGAACCGATGCGCCATAGAACGTCGCGCAAGTTGCCGGGCTCAGGTAACCGTCGGGAATGTGCATTGGGCGTTCCCCTTTCGTACCCCATTCGTCGCTGCGGCGAGAATAGATCAATTGCGACTGGGTCGCAAAAGGTTCGTCAGGCCCGCTCGTCGACCGCTCGCGCTGTGGGCAAAGTGTTGGCAAACGCGAGTCTCGACCGCCTAGGCCAGCTGCCGCTGGCTCGATCACCTCGATCGGACATCTCGAATGGACTCCGCCCATCGGCCCTGTGGAGTTCTTGGCGCCCACCTGGGTACGTCGAAAGACTCCACAGGGCTCGACCCAGCACCGATCTGCCGTTCGGCACAGCGCTCCCGAGTCGAGGAACTCGATCAGGTCAGCGGTGTTCGCCGCCATCTGGGACGACCCAGACGTCTGGACCTACCAGGACCATTACCACGAAAGGGGCCGAAGGGCCGTGTTGCTCTTGGGTTCGACAGCGTATGAAGGACGTGTGGACGGCCGCACAACACATCGATGCGCGGCGCTCGCCATCCTTGCCATGATGGCCGCGGGTTGCACCGCCAAGACTGCGCAGGGTGCCCCCGACGTGCCACTCCGCACGACGGCTCCAACGACCACAGTGCAGCCGATCGCCAGCTCGCCGACCACCGTGTTCGTCCCCGCTACGACCACGCCGGCAGCCACGACCATGCCGGCAGCCACGACACCGGCCAAAACCGTTGCACCGGCGCCAGTCGAAGCGACCACCACCTCGGCCCCAGGTGCTGTGGCCCTCGACATCCTCGCCGCGGTCGTCGTCGAGAAGGAACACCCTGCGGGTTACGACCGCGCCCTGTTCGGCTATCCGGCGGACCTCGACGGGGATCAGTGCGATACGAGGTCGGAGGTGCTCCAGCGGGACTCGATCACCTCGGCTCAAGTCGACCCGTCCGGCTGCACGGTAGTTGCCGGCGACTGGTTGTCGGCCTACGACGGGCTGGCGTTCACCTCACCCGGAGACCTCGAGATCGATCACGTCGTCGCCTTGAAGGAAGCATGGGACTCGGGTGCGTGGGCCTGGACCGCCGAGACACGCATCGCCTACGCAAACGACCTCAGTGACACGCGCACCCTTCGTGCCGTGAGTGTGAGCACCAATCGTTCGAAGGGCGACCGCGATCCATCGAACTGGCTTCCACCCGACCCCACCGACGTGTGCACGTACATCACCGACTGGGTGTCGATCAAGACCCGGTGGGGCCTGTCGATGGACAGCAGCGAGTTCGGTCGAATCAACAACCTGCTTGGCGACCAGTGCCTCGGATCAGTGGTCGCACCGTCGTCGCCGGCGATCGTGTCGATCGCCCCGGTCCCGACGGCACCACCCACGTCACCACCGCCTGTCGCTCAGCCGGCGGCTGGCGTCTACTACGCCAACTGCACTGCGGCACGTGCCGTTGGGGCCGCGCCGCTGCACGTCGGGGAGCTTGGGTACCGGTCAGCGCTCGACCGGGACAAGGACGGCATCGCCTGCGAGTAGGCCAGGGCTGGCTGGCGACCTGACGCGGCTTTCGCGTTTGGGCATCACGAAGATGATCGTTAGCGCGGCGGCCGCGGCGACGAGGTGTTGCACATCGAACAGGCGATGATGAACGACGAGGGCGGTCACGAGGAACGCGCTCGCTACGCCGAGCGCGGTGGTGCGCAGCCGGCGGTTGGCGATCGTCGAGAGGACCAGCATGGTCAACGCCCACGCTCCCGATGAAGACCCGGCATCACGGACGGAGGGATGCGCAGCCGCGCCATGCACGATCTGCTCGCCGATGAGCACGGTGATCGTGCTCACCCAATCGCAGAGGAAGAACATGATGATCGCCTTCGTCGTGCCGGCTCTCCACTCGGCGATCGGCGCGGCGATGAAGCACAGCGCGACGATGCTCCACACCAATCCCGGGCGGGTCTGCATGAGTTGCGATGTCGGCAGGCGCCACACCTCCAGGCGGATCAGGTCATGCCAACTCAGTCCGATCGCACGGAGCAACGGCTTGTGACCGTCGGGGTCGATCCGCGTGACGACCATCAACCACGTGATCACGCCGATCAGCGCACAACTGAACGGCAGCCTGCGAGCCACGCGACGCACCCGAGTCAGAACCGAACGAGGGTCGGGCAGTTCGCCGGCGCGGGCGACGGCGGCTGCGATTCTCGGTAGATCGATATCGCTCTGGTACACGAGGTATCGGGGCTCCCATTCCGGGTGCCACTTGTTCTTGAACCGGAACAGGCCCTGAGAGTTGAACGCTCGCTCACCGCGCTCGTACAGCAAGCGGATCGCCCGTGCCGGCAAGGTCTCGCCATCGGCACCGACGAACGGCACCATCCCGAGACTCATCGTCTCCAGGCCGGCGTTGCGGAAGCGCTCGATCAGGGCGACGAACAGCGCGTCCATGGCGCCGTTCGGCGCATCGGGTCGTCGTCGCATGAGATCGATGTTGCCAGCCCGCGATCGGTACGAGGGGATGATGTTGGCGAAGGCGACGACGCGACCCGTCTCGCGTTCGCGCAGCGCGATGACCGTCGTTGCGTTGAGCTCGTCGATGTCGAACTGTCCGAGCGTGAAGGTTCGTTCGCGGTGACCACCGTCGGCGAGCCAGGCGTCGGAGACCTCGCCCAACTCCTCGAGGTCGTGCGCGGAGAGCGGGGTCGGTAGTTCCACGACCTCCAATCCGGCTCGCTGGATTCGCCGTAGGGCCGATCGCAGCCACTTGAAGCCCTCACGATCGAGATTCCAGGTCTGCACCGGAATCATCGCCTCCTCGCCGATCTTCAGCGTCTTCAGGCCGTTCGCCGCGAGGACCTCGGCGCCGGCCGGCGTGACCTGGTGAAAGGCGACCGTCCAACCACTTCGCACGCAGTACTCGACGAACTCCTCGGTCGCCAATCGGCAACTCGACGGTTCACCGATTGGCTCGCCGAGCGCCACCGCGACCGTGCCCACCACCTTGTAGCCGATGAATGAAGCATCATCGCTGGCGAGGAACCAGTACTTGTCGCCGTGCAGGTGGAAGTAGGCGAGCGGTGTCGTACCCCACTGCTCGAGTAGGGCCTCTACGGCTCGGCGATCGTTCGGTGTGCCGCGCGAGACGATCACCGCCGACACCACGCGAGCGAGCGCGATCAGCACGACGAGCAGCGCGCCGAATCGAACGGACGCGACGAACCATTCACCATGGCGAGTGACCGGCACGATCGAGCGCATCGGCAGCAGCACCAGCAAACGCAGTACCGCACCGAACGACTGCAGCAACGTGGCCGACTCGCGGTACTCAGTGTCGAGGAAGTACAGGCCGGCCACGCCGTAGAGCAGCACGACGAGCTCGCCGGTGATCAGCAGCCGCCAGCCGCTGTGGGCGAGCACCTGATCGGGTCGGCCGACGAAGGCGTGCCGCCCGGCGAGCAGAGCGATCACCAGGATGGCGCAGCTCGCCAGCCCGGCGGCGTCTGCCTCCTTGAAGTGATGGCCGACGATCGACCACGCGCTGGCGACCATCGCCACACGCCAGGCGTTGCGCTTGCCGCGCAACAGTCCGTGAGCAGACAGGATCATCACGATGCCGGCGATCAGGAGCAGGTAGCGGCCGCCGATCACGACCTCGTACGTCCACTGGACGACGATCGGTTCGGCACGAAGGCGAGTGCGTGCCGACGCCGCGAGGATCAGGTCGGTCGCACCGACTGTCACCGCAAGGGCGGCGATCACGTTTCGGATCGAACGCCGAGTCAGAGGATCGCTCGCTTCGACAGGCGAACCGCCGCCAAGCCGCCAGCGAGAAGTGGCAGCCACAACTCGAAGAGTCGGTACAACACCACGACCGCCGCAGCCGTGACGGCGGTCGCGCCGAACGACACGAGCACCGCACCGAGCGAGAGCTCGACGAACCCCAAGCCGCCGGGCAACACACTCATGATCGTGAAGAGCACCGATACGACGTAACCGACGAAGGCGACGGCGAGACCCGTGCCAGAGCCGATCGCGCGGCATACCGCCCACAACTCGATCACGCCGATCAGATCGACCATCAAGGCGTGAGCCGCCGTCGGCAAGGCACGCGTCGGCGCGGCACGAACGAGCTGGAGGGCATCGAACAGCTCGTCGGCCGACTCGTTCGTTCGCTCGGGTGGCGGATGACGCATCAACCGCGCCCACGCGTGCGACGGCCACGCGAACATCGCCCGCAGCGTTGAACGCGATCGCCACGCCACGACGAGGATTGCAACGCGGATGGCGAGGTAGAAGGCGAACAACCCGCCGGCAACGCTCTCGGGTGTGGTGATCCTTCCGTCGGCAACAACGATGCCGAGCACCACGACCAACAGCGTTGCGAAGGCGACCTCGAGGAGCGTGACGACGAGCACGTACGCGGCGATGATCGACCCACGTGATACCTGGCGGCGCCGCCCCTCGGTGATGAAGGTCGTCAGTCCTGCCATCCCGCCCGACTTCACGACAAGGTTCAACGAGTTCGCCTTCACTGCGGTGAGCACGAGCCGACTCGCCGACGACGACAACCCGACCGCGCGTTGGCCCGAGGCGTGCATCGCTCCGAGGTTGGCGAACGCTCCCAGCATCGCCGCGAACGCAACGACGAGCCAGCGTGGGTCGGCGGTTCGAAGTTGCTTCCAAACCGCGGGAAGCTCCGACCGATTGACGACCACGAACACGACGGCGAGGACGGCTGCCACGACAAAGCCGACACGTCGGGCGAGCCCGTGGCGGGCAGATATCGACGGCGGGGACACGGACGACATCACTGGCCGTACTATCGCACCGCCTTGCGAGGATTCTTCGTCAGGCACGTCAGACCGTCATCGGCCGACCATTGCCACGGCAAGGTGATCATCGATGTAGCCGTCGAGGTTCGGCGAGTCTGGCTCCAGGATGTGACGGACCCATGCGGCGCGCTCGTGTTCGAGCACGGCAAGCTCCCACACGCAGCCGATCCACGGCTTGGTGAGCTCGACGAAGTTGGTCGGGTCGGTGTCGGTGCATCCGATCACGGGCTGGCCGGCGGCCGCGCTGTGCAGTTCGATCACGTTGTCCCACACCCACGTGTACGCGAGTGCGTAGGCGCCAGTGCCGGTTCCGCGGTGCACGACGATCCAACCTGCGGCCGGGGTGTCGTCGACTTGCGACGCGAGTGCCTCGATCGCTCGATACGCGGCGTCGATCACCCCGGAGGTCAGCGGCTGCTCGGCCTGATCCATGTGATAGCGCTTCATGGTTCGGCCTCGGATCGTGATCGGCTCCAAGATGGTCAGGCGTTTGTCGTCGAAAGGCATGTCCTGCACTGTACGGTCCCTCTCCTGACACGTAGTGTCAGTGAAGTGCGTGCAAGCCGATTGATGTCGATCGTCCTCCTGCTGCAAGCCCGCGGCCGGCTCACCGCCGACCAACTCGCCGCAGAGCTGGAGGTCTCGGTCCGCACGATCTACCGAGACATCGATGCCCTCCACGAAGCGGGAATCCCGCTGATCGGGGCGGCCGGGCACGACGGCGGATATCGACTCGTCGATGGCTACCGAACTCGGCTCGATGGGCTCACCGACGATGAGGCCGGCTACCTGTTCCTTGCCGGCCTCCCCGGCCCGGCGGCCGAACTGGGGCACGCCTCGATCGTCGCCCAACTCCAACGCAAGCTGCTGGCAGCGAAGCCCGACGGGCCGCGCCAGCGGGCGATGGAGCTGGCGCGCCGCTTTCTGTTCGACGCGCCGGGCTGGTTCCGCGAGGGCGATCGATCCGTACACCTCGCCGCTGTCGCCCGTGCCGTGTGGAATGGCCGCCGCATCACCGTCCGCTACCGCAGCTGGACCAGCGAGACGACGCGCACGCTCGAGCCGTACGGGCTCGTGCTCAAGAACGGCATCTGGTACACCGCCGCCAACAGCGACGGGAGTGGTGTGCGCACGTACCGTGTCAACCAGATCCTCGAGCTCGCCACCCTCGACGAAACCTTCGATGTGCCCGACACCTTCGACCTCCACGAGTACTGGGCCGCCGGCATAACCGAGTTCCGGGCCCAACGGATACAGGGCAGTGCAGTCGTCCGCGTTTCTCCGACCGGCCGGCAGATGCTGCGCGACTGCTCTTCTGGATCCGTCGTCGAAGCGATCGATACCGCAGCCGACGACGTCCTCGCCGACTGGCTCACGATCGAGGTCCCGATCGAGTCGATCGATCACGCCCACAACCAGTTCCTCGGCATCGGCGCCGAGATCGAAGTGCTCGGTCCACCCGAACTGCGCCAGCGCCTCGCCACCACCGTCGCCGGCCTCGCCGCGATCTACGTCTGACGCACCGACTCATTCAGGATCGGCGTGCTCCGACCGATAACCATGTATGTCGCAGCGGCTCATCTCACTTCGTCTGAGTGATCACTGCATTGCCTGTTCCCGGGAGATCCCGGTGTGGATGGACGCGTGGTACGACGTCGAGGCGAAGTCGGTGACCTGCGTCGACTGCCAGCAGCAGTCCGAGGCGGCATCACGGCCGGTGGCGGCACCGCCTCCCTGGCCTCCCCCGATCGGCCCCGGCGCGGCCGGCGGTCATGCACGGCGCGACGCCCGAACTGCACGGACGTGGGGACGGCTCGCACCCGCCGTCGAATTTGTCAGCGACGAGCCGCAGCGCGGGTCGGAAGGTGAGCGCCGCATGGCAGTCGACCTCGAGCGTGAGCTGGCCGGCGAAGCAATCGTGCTGCACGGCCGACAGATCACCGGCACCAGAGGAGACATCGACCACCTCGTCATCGCTCCGTCGGGCGTGTGGGTCGTCGATGCCAAGAACTACTCGGGCAAGGTTGAACGCCGCGACGTCGGGACCTGGCGGATGGTCGACCATCGACTGTTCGTCAACGGACGCGATCGCACCGAGCTGGTCGACGGGATGAACCGGCAAAGTGCGGCCATTCAAAAGGCCCTGCTCTCAGCCGGCTTCGACCAAGTTGCCGTCCACCCGACGCTGCTGTTCACCAACTCCGAATGGCCGTGGTTCGCCAGACCCATCGAGATCCGCGGCGTGCAGGTGATGTGGGCCACGAAGCTCTGCGAGCTGGCCGGCCAACCAGGCCCGCTCGCGCCATCAGCCATCGAGGCGGTGGCGACCCGCCTCAGCCAAACCCTGCGGGTTGTCACATCGTGACCGTCTCCACGACGGTCACAACGCGACAACCCGACCGCAAATGTGCCGAATGACCTACTCCTACAAGCCGCCTCACAATGGTCACCCCCACTAACCTGAGTACACGTTGTGACCAACCACCCGTTCCTGCCATTGCGCCATCGAGCGGTGCGGCTCTTATGGGGTGCTGCAGTAGTCAGCGACGTCGGCACGTGGGTGCAGTTGATCGTCGTCGGCAGCCTGGTTGCCGCGAGTACCGGCTCGGCGATTCAGACCGGACTGGTTGCGCTGGCCACGTTCACGCCCCAGGCAATCGCTTCGCCCGTTGGCGGGTTGCTGGCTGATCGCTTCGATCGGCGCAAGGTCTTTGCGGCCGCCCTGATGGTGCAGGCCCTCGTCACCGCGGTGTTGGCAGTCACGCTCGGCCTTGGCATTCGGACGCCGGCGGTGCTGATCTTGTTGATCCTCCTGGCCAGTGCAGCCGGGGCAACGGGGGCGCCTGCGTATGCCGCGATGCTCCCCGATCTGGTGCCACCGGACGAGTTCCTCGCAATGGTCTCCTTGGGGGTCTACTCGTGGAACAGCGGCCGCATCATCGGCCCGCTGTTGGGCACGGCGCTGGTCTTGACGATCGGTCCGGCGTGGACGATCGGGTTCAACGCGGCCTCGTTCGTGGTGCTTGCCGCCGCTGTGGCATTGGTTCGCCGTTCGTTCCGACCAGCACGCGGCGACGGTACGATCCTCGACCGGCTGATCGGCGGATTCCGAACCGCACGCTCCACTCCGGGCTGCTGGCACGGCATCGCCCTGTTGGTGCTGTTCAACCTGACGATCGTTCCGTTCATGGGCCTCATCCCCATCTACGCCCGGGCGGAATACGGAGGGGGCAATGGCTTGGCCGGGATGGTCGCCTCGGCACAGGGTCTCGGCGCAATCATCGGCGGTGTCACCATCACGGTGATCGCCCATCGTCACCCGCGGTCGTTCCTCATCGGTCGGCTCATCATCACGGCGGCGCTCGGGCTCGGCCTCTATGCGTCTGCGCCCAACGCGGCCTGGGTCATCTGCGCCTCGGCGTTCCTCGGTGGCGCTGCCGCAGGGCTGTACATCACCGCATCGACGATCATCCAGCGAGACTCACCCGCGGCCAGCCGGGGAAGAGTGATGTCGATCGCACAATCGGCACAGGGCGTCTCGTATGGCATCGGATTGCTGTTCATCGGTTCCATCGGCGATGCCACCAACCTGCATCTCGCCTTCGGCGTGGGTGCGGTGCTGCTGCTGACCGGATTCGGATTGATCACGCTGCGGTCGCGCCACTGGCGCGCCGCGGTCGATGGTCAAGAGGCCGGTCGTCGACCCAACATCGCCTTGGCCTGACCTAGACAAGCGCGAAGGTTTCGACGTCGTGGAAGCCGCAGCAATCACCCCACTCGCCGCAGGCTTTCACATGCCACCGGAGTGGGCGCGACACGCTGGTTGCCTGATGGCTTGGCCGTCGCGCGAGGAACTGTGGCAAGGACGACTGGAGGACGCCAAGCGCGACTACGCGACGGTTGCCGGGTCGATCGCCGGCTTCGAGCCGGTGTTGATGGTCTGCAACCCAGGCCGCGCCGGCGATGTCCGCGCCCACTGCTCTGCCTCCGTCACGCCGCTGGAGATCCCGATCAACGACTCCTGGGCCCGCGACAGCGGCCCCGCGTTCGTGCGCAACGATCGTGGCGACGTCGCCGTTGTGGGCTTCGGGTTCAACGCCTGGGGTAACCGTTGGCATCCGCACGACGACGATGCACTGCTGTCGCGGGCGGCTTGCCGAACTGTTCGGGTTGCAGTTCTTCAAGGCGCCGCTCGTGTTGGAGGGAGGCTCGTTCTTCGTCGATGGTGAAGGGACGGTCATCGCTACCGAGCAGTGCTTGCTGAACCCCAACCGCAACCCGACCCTGACCCGCCAACAGATCGAACAACGTCTGCACGAGCACCTCGGCACAACGACGGTGGTGTGGTTGCCGTTCGGGCACAGCACCGACACCGGCCCGGCAGGAACCGACGGCCACGTCGACGGCGTGGCCCAGTTCGCGGGCCCGGCACACGTGATGCTGGAGGTGGCTTCGAATCCCGACTCCCCCGAGTTCGAGCGCGGCGAGCAGAACCTCGCGCGGCTGCGCGACGCACGTGATGCGGCCGGCCGGCACTTCAACATCACGATCCTCGACCCGGGCCCGGCGGCGACCGTGTCGTACGCCAACCACTACCTGGCGAACGCTGCCGTGATCGTGCCGGTCGGCGACAACGACGCCGACGGTGCGGCTCTGGCCACCCTCGCCGCGCTCTATCCCGACCGTGAGATCGTGGCGGTCCCGGGCGAGACGATCGCCTTCGGCGGTGGCGGCCCGCACTGCATCACGCAGCAGATCCCCGAAGGCGTGGCCCTCTGACGGCTCACGGCGCGTCTGGTCGCCCTTCGTGAGGGGTAAGGTGCGCATCGGGAGGAACACATGAACGACGACGGAGATCTGCGACCGATCGAACGAAGGATGCTGAAGCTTTCCAATGCCGGCGCCGACGACATCGAGATCGCCTGGCGGTTTCGGCGAACCCCGAAGGGCGTGCGTCAGGTGATGGCCTGCGCACAGATGGAACGGAGCACGACCGAGCCGGCGTCGCCGGGCGGGCTGCGACCGATCGAGCGATGCGTGCTGCGGTGGCGCGATGAGGGTGCTGACTTTGCCGACCTCGCGGCCCGATTCCGCCGCGGCCCGGCATTCCTCGCGCAAGTCGAAGTGCTCGCCCGCTACAAACTCGCCCGGTAACCGAAAGGCGGGCTTGCCGCTACCCCAGAATGACTCTCACCTTGTGGGTGACTCCGTCGTCGACGAGGGGGATCGAGGCGCCGTCGCCGGGCAACATGACGCCATCTAGTTCCGCGGAGGCCACGCCGCGACTGACACCTTGCGGGTTCTCCACCACGATCTCGTACTTGGCGCTGTGGTACCTGAAGTCGATCTCGAACCCAGGCCACGCACGCGGGATGCACGGGTCCAGCAGCAACGTCGTTCCACGCAAGCGGAAACCGAGGATCCACTCGACGCCGGCTTGGTACATCCAGCCGGCCGAACCGGTGTACCACGTCCAACCGCCCCGCCCGACGTGGGGCGGCTCGGCGTACACATCGGCCGCCATCACGTACGGCTCCACCTTGTACTTGTGCACGCCGGCCCGCGTGCTGGCGTGGTTGATCGGGTTGAGCACCGAGAACAGCTCGCCGGCCCGGTCGCCGTCGCCGAGCGCGGCGAAGGCAAGCACCGACCAGATGGCTCCGTGGGTGTACTGGCCGCCGTTCTCGCGGATGCCGGGCAGGTACCCCTTGACGTAGCCGGGGTCGACATCGGAGTGGTCGAACGGTGGAGTGAACAACAGCACGAGCCCGTCACCGAGCCGCACCAGGAACTCGTGGACCGACGCCATCGCCCGCGCCGCATGGGCAGGATCACCCGCGCCCGACAGCACCGCCCACGATTGGGCGATCGAGTCGATCCGGCATTCGGCGTTCATCGCCGAGCCGAGCGGAGTGCCATCGTCGAAGAAGGCACGGCGATACCAGTCGCCGTCCCAACCATCACGCTCCAGCGACTGCTCGAGCGCCTTCATGTGTACCCGCCAGTTCTCGGCGCGAGCGTCATCACCGCGGGCCTCGGCGAGCGGCACGAACGCCGCTAAGGCGATGTGCAGGAACCAGCCGAGCCACACGCTCTCGCCACGGCCCTCATGACCGACGCGGTCCATACCGTCGTTCCAGTCACCCGAACCGATCAGCGGCAGCCCGTGCTCGCCTACGGCAAGACTCACGTCGAGCGCTGCAGCACAGTGGTCGTAGAGCGACGCCGACTTCGCCGATCGATTCGGTTGGAAGTAGTTGTCGATCTGCTCCGGCCGCAACGGGGGCCCGTCGAGATACGAGACCATCTCGTCGAGCACCGCCGTGTCGGCCGTGACGGCGAGATAGCGATCGACGGCGTACGGCAGCCAGACGCGGTCGTCGGAGATGCGCGTGCGCACGCCGCGACCCAACGGTGGGTGCCACCAGTGCTGAACATCGCCCTCGATGAACTGCTGTGCCGCGGCTCTGAGCAGATGCTCGCGGGTGAGCTCGCGCTTCGAGGTGACCAAGGCGATCACATCTTGCAACTGATCGCGGAACCCGTACGCGCCGCCGGCTTGATAGAACGCCGACCTCGCCCACAACCGGCAGGCCAACGTCTGATACGTGAGCCAGCGGTTGAGCATGATGTCCATCGCCCGCTCGGGTGTGCGCACCTGGATCGTGCCCTGAGCATCGTCCCAGAACTGTGCGACGGTACTCAGCGTCGCCGCGTGATCTGCGGCGCGCCCGCGGCGGATGAGTTCGGCCGCGCCAGCGTCACCATCGGCCTCGCCGAGCAGCACGACGAATTCGGTGCGCGCTCCGTTGGCAAGTTCGAAGCTGGTCTGCAACGCCGCGCAAGGATCGAGGCCGGCGCCGACCGCACCCAATAGGACCTTCCCGCGGTCCAACCCTGCAGGCCGGTCGGGGGCGCCGTTGCGGCCGAGGAACTCGGTGCGATCCGCTGTCCACGAGGTCTGCCGCCCACCGAGGTCGAGGAACGCGACCCTCGTGTTGAACTCGGTGTTCCACGGGTTGTGTGCGGTCAGCGCGTTCAGCTCGGGATCGAGCGCAGTCACGATCCGCGGGCCGTTGCTACCGCGCGCCGTACCCAGCGCCCACTCGGCATAGGCCGTGACCGACAGTCGCCTAGCGCGGCCGGAGCGGTTCTCGATGGTCAGCACCGAGACCTTCAGCTGTTCGTCGAGCGGCACGAACTGCACCAGGTTGAGCTGGATGCCGTCGTGGAAGTGCTCGAACCGGCTGTAGCCCGCGCCATGCCGAGCGACATACGTCGATTCCTCGACGCGTATCGGCAGTGCGGTCGGCCCCCACAACTCGCCGGTGTCATCATCACGGAGGTAGATCGCCTCGCTGACCGGGTCGCTGACGGGGTCGTTCGACCATGGCGTGAGCTGGTTCTCGCGACTGTTGCCCGCCCACGTGTAGCCCGACCCCGACTCGGAAACCTGGAACCCGAACGAGGCGTTGGAGATCACGTTCAACCATGGGGCAGGCGTCGATTGCTCAGGTCCGAGGATGGTCACATAGGCGCGACCGCTGTCTGCAAAGCCACCGAGCCCATTGAAGAATTCGAGCTCCGGGCGCGGTGCAGACACCACGTTCTTGGCCTTGGTCGACTCGGGCGGCGCTGGGCGCGGCGCCGGCTTCTCGGGCCGCTCGAGGCGAGTGACCTGTTCAACGAGACTGCCCCGGCGGCTCAGCAACACGGCGCGGGCAGCGCTCAACAGCAGTATGCGCACCTCGTCGGAGAGCTTCTCGCCGCGCAGGATGTACACGCCACCATGACCGGGTTGGCTGTCGTGGCCGAGGATCGATTGGCTCGTGCGCACCATCGACTCGAGCGAGCCGTGAAGCGTCTCGGCGTACGTGGCACCATGCTCGTTGATGATCACGAGGTCGACGTCGAGCACCTTCAACCGCCAGTACTCGTGGGCCCGCAGCAACTGACGGACGATGTCGATGTCTTCGAACTCGTCGATTCGCACGACCACGATCGGCAGGTCGCCGGAGATACCGAGCGCCCACAGGCCGGGCGCTCCCAACTGGTTGGCGGCCAGCACGCTGGCCGGCGGCCTCAGCGACGGGTCGGAGTAGATGATCCGGTTGGCCAGTCGTTGGAACAGGTGGGCTTCGTCGGACTCGATCCCGAGGTGATGGAGCTGCACCTGCGCCTGCGTCCAGGCGAGGATCGCTGCGCGCTCGAAGGTGGCTGCCTCGCGGTACTTGTCGGCAAGGTCGAGCACCTCCTCGCGCGACTCGGCGATGACGGTCGAGAAGATCGCATGTGCCGTCGCACCGGGGGCGAGCTTGACTCGACACCGCAAGCTGAAGATCGGATCCAGCACCGCACCGACCGTGTTCGAAAGTGGACGGCCGTCGATGACCGACGCCGGCGAGCGAACCGTGCGGCCGCGTCCGAGAAAGCGAGCCCGATCCGTCTCGTACTGCATCGCCGCGCCGGGCTCCTCCTCGACCGCGGCCACGTGCGCGGCCCAAACCCGCTGCTCGCCGCTCGAGCGCGGACGCCGCGTGGCCAGCAGCGCACCGATGTCGGAGACGAACTCGGTCTGCACGAACAGGTTCTGGAACGCGGGGTGCGCAGCGTCGGCCGCCTGCGTCGCCAAGGCGATCTCGGCATATGACGTGAGCTCGATCTCGCGATGGTGCACGCTGAGATTGGTCATCGACACGCGGCGGATCTCGGCGTCGTGTTCGGCCGACACCACGATGGTGAGGTTGGTCACGATCGAGCCGTCGCGGCGCGAGAACTCGGCGCGGTCTTCGGAGTAGGTCACCTCGTAGCTGTCTGCCTCGGCGCCGCTCGGCTGGTGGCCCACCGAGCGCACCACACCGGAGTGCATGTCGCGCATGAACAGGTAGCTGCCCCACGAGTCTCGGGTCACGTCTTCGCGCCAACGGGTCACCGCCATGTCGCCCCACCGGCTGTAGCCCGAGCCGGCGGCAGTCACCATGACCGCGTATCGACCGTTCGACAATAGGTGCGTCCGCGGAATCGCATCGTGCGGCGACGAGAACCGCCGCAACATCGGCGGCACGAGATCGCGCACGTCGGCGGCACTCTTCACTTCTTCGGCACGTGGCCGGGCGACGAGCACGTTGCGCGGCATGCGCTCCTGCAGGAGCAACTCGGTCGCTTCGACGATCGGGTCGGCGTGGAAACGCTCGACCATCACCCGTTTGTTGAGGACGTTTCCGATGGCGACCAGCGCCATGCCTTGGTGATGGGCCATGTAGCTCTGCACGATGGCCACGACCGCGCCTTCGGGCAGGCGGCGGGCGGTGTAGTCGAGCGCTTCGCGGAAGCCGTACCGGCCACTGGCCCCGACCTTGGCGAGCCGGGCGAAGTTGCGGACTGCGGCCTCCGGCTGCACCATCGCTGCCAGCGCGGTCGCGTATGGGGCGACGACGACATCCTCACTCAGGCCGCGCTTCAAGCCGAGACCCGGCACACCAAAGCTCGAGTACTGATACGTCTGCGATAGATCGCGCGCATTGAATCCCGATTCGGAGATCCCCCACGGAACGCCGAGCTCGGTCGCGTAGCGGATCTGGCGGGCGACGACGAGTCGGTTGGTCTGCTCGAGCAGGCTGTTCTCGGGAGCGCGCATGACCAATGCGGGCATGAGGTACTCGAACATCGACCCCGACCACGAGATCAGCGCCGAGCCGCGGCCGACCGGCGTCAGGGCGCGGCCGAGCCGGAACCAGTGGTCGGGCGCGACATCGCCCTTGGCGATGGCGAGGAAGCTGGTGAGCCGGGCCTCGGACGCGAGAAGGTCGTAGTAGCTCGGATCCAACGCACCTTCGCGAACCCTGAACCCGATCGAGAAAAGCTTGCGCGTCGGGTCGAACAAGAAGGTGAAGTCCATCTCGCGAAAGATCTGATGGGCCTCGTCGGCGATTGCATTCAGTCGTCGGACGAACGTCGCCGCGGCGGGCACCTCGTCGCCGGCCGCGTGGACGGGCGGATCGGACAGGTCCGCCAGTGTCGGGAAGATGGCCGGCTGCGGTGGCGCCGCCAGTACGGCGAGGTCTCGGAGATGGCTGATGACTGCATCTCGGGCCGCCTCGGACCACGTCACCAACTCGCTGTCGAGTCCGTCGCCATGCTGTGCATTGAGCGTGGTCGCAACGTCGGACAGCGTTTGCGTGTAGGTGGAGAGCTCGGCCAGCCGCGCCGCCCACGCCTCGGGAGTGGCCGAGGTCGTGTCTGCGTCGGCAGGCCGCTCGAGCGCCTCTTCCAGGTGTCGCACGCTCACCGTCTGGCTTCTGCGGTCGTTGCCGATCGCGCCGGCAGCCTGACGAGTGAGGGTGATGTTGTCGCCGATGCCGGCCAGCGCGGCCGCGACCGGCAGTGGCTGCTCGATCATCTGCCTGCAGGCGTTGGCCACCGTCAGCAGATGGCCGGCGAGGTTGCCACTATCGACCGACGACACGTACGCCGGCTCGAGATGGCGCAGGTCGCGCGTGTCGTACCAGTTGTACAAATGACCGCGGAACAGATCGAGCTTGCCGATCGTCTCCAGCGTCTGCTCGAGACGTTCGATCATGTCGAGCGTGCCGATCCAACCGAAGTCGCGCGCCGTGATTGCCGCCAGCAGATACATCCCGATGTTGGTTGGCGAGGTGCGGTGTTCGACGACCGGCTTGGGGTCGTCCTGGAAGTTGTCGGGCGGTAGCCAGTTGTCTTCCTTGTCGACGAAGGTCTCGAAGAACAGCCACGTCCGCCGGGCGGTCAGCCGGAGCGTCTCGACGTCGCCGGACGAGAGCTCACCAACGGCCAGTGCCGAGATCGGCAGGCTGACCACGCGGGCGACGATCGGCGAGAGCAGCCACATGACGATGAACGGTGCGGCGATCGATGCGACGCCGGACTTGCCGGCAACGAGGACGAGAACCCCAGCGACCACCGCCACCGCGGTGCCGCCGGCCATCTGTCGGAAGAACCCGGCAAGGCGGAGGTGACGGCTGGCCTTGGCCTGCGCGGCCGTCCTCCATTCGAGGAGGTTGCGCCGTGTGAACACCAATCGCGCCAGGGTTCGTCCGATCGCGTCCATCATCAGCCACGCTTGGTGAGCGAGCAGCGTGAAACCGAAGAGCAGGTGGGCGGTGGCGAGGCTGACGTCGTCGACCACGTCTCGCAGGTGACTGCGCTTGGAGATTCCGTGCCGGCGTGGCAGCAGGCTGAGCACGACGGGCAGCGCTGCGGGGATCAGCACCGTGGCCACGACGAAGGCTGTCCACAACGCGGCCGACACCGACGGCAAGGTCCAGGCGGCAACGAGCGTGGCCATCGCGAACGGCGCCGAGATCGTGCGTCGAAGGTTGTCGACCATCTTCCAGTGGGAGATGCCCGGGACGGCGCTGTGGGTCCGCTTGCCAGTGGCGTCGCGGGCCCGATCGAGTATCCACGGCAGGAGTTGCCAGTCGCCGCGCGCCCAACGGTGCTGGCGCAGGGCCGAGACGAGATAGTTCGAGGGGAACTCGTCGAACAGTTCGACGTCGGTGACCAGACCGGCGCGAGCGAAGATGCCTTCGAACAGGTCGTGGCTCAAGAGTGTGTTCTCTGGCACCCGGCCCGCCATCGCCGCTTCGAAGGCGTCGAGGTCGTAGATCCCCTTACCGGTGAAGCTGCCTTCTTGGAACAGGTCTTGGTAGACGTCGGAGACGGCGGACGCGTAGGGGTCGATTCCGGCCGACCCACCGAACACCCGCTGGAACACCGAGCCCCCGTGGTCGGCCGGCAGCGTCGGGGTGATCCGTGGTTGCAGAACGCCATACCCCTGCGTGACTCGGCCGACGGCGGCATCGAACGTCGGCTGGTTGAGCGGATGGGCGATCGTTCCGACGAGCTGTCCGACCGCGCCGCGCGGCAGTCGGGTGTCGGCGTCGAGGGTGACCACGAAGCGCACATCGGTTGGCGGTCTAGAACCCGGGCGTTCGTTGGTGACGATGCTGGTCGCCTGCGAACCGCGCAGCAGCGCGTTCAATTCGTGGAGCTTGCCGCGCTTGCGCTCCCAGCCCATCCAGCAGCCTTCGGATTCGTTCCAGCGCCGCGTGCGATGGAACAACAGGAAGCGAGCGCCGCCGCCCGGAGCTTCGCCGTGCCGCTCATTCAGCTGATCGATGGCTGCCGCGGCGGTGGCAAGGAGCTCATCGTCGCCGGGCATTTCTTCGGTCGGCGCGTCGAGCCAGTCGGAGAGGAGGGCGAATCGAAGATCACCCTCGCGGTTGCCGAGGTAGTGCACCTCCAGGCCACTCACCAATGACTCGACGTCAGCGTCGGTGGTCAGCAGCATCGGCACGACGACAAGCGTGCGGAGGTGGGTTGGCACGCCATCCTCGAGGTCGAACCGAGGAAGCCGAACCGGCCCGAGGATCCTGGTGACCATGCGGTTGACGAGGGCGACAGCGAGATCCGATGCCGGGCCCAGGGCGAAGATCGCCACGACGATGAGGCCGAAGCCCGCCGCGTCGCGATCACGCGACAGCAGGAACGGCACGGCGAGAACCAGCGCCGTGACCAGCGTGAGGGTGGCGATGTAGCCGGTCGCCGGATACCGCACATAGGCGCGCCGCAGCCGAACCGACATCGGCACCTTCACCTGGAGGCCGTGTTCGAGCGCGGCGCGACCGTCGGAGATCAGGTAGTAGCCGGGGTCGTGCTGTCGCGCCGCGAGCGATGCCCCGATGGCTTCGGCCGTCGGCGCGGCATCGGCCATGTCGGCAGCCCTTCCGGCCACCTGGATCTCTGACAGGCCCGAACCCCGGGCAAGTTCCTCGACTGCCTTGCGATAGCTGTCACGCGTCGCGAAGTCCATCTCGCCGAACTCACTCCGCCGCCGAAGGACCTCGTCGACCAGCCCGACACTCTCGACGAACTGGGCCCAGTCGAACCAGGAGATCAACCGCATGCTCGTGATCACGTTGCGGACCGTCACGTTCATCGTCGCCTGGCGTTGATGCTCGAGGCGGACCAACTCGTCTGCGGTGGTGCCCTGCGATGCGAGCCGATCCTCCAGCCAGTGCACCGCCGGGTTGACCTCCGGGTCCTGATCGCGCAGGCGTTGGAACAGCTGCACGCGAGCGGCCGTCGGCAGCGTCGTGCGTGAGAGGAGACGCAGCGTCGCCGCGGCGTCCTCCGGCGCATCTTGTTCAAGCCCGAGGAGGCGGTCGGCGAGATCGTCGGCAGTCTGCCGGGCGACGCGGCTGCTGATGATCTCCTCCGACAACCGGCGGAGGTTTTCGACGAGGAGGATGCGCAAGCTGATGGCAATCGCCCACAGCTCGCCGATGGTCAGCGGCTCGACCTCTTGGTAGGCGTGCACCATGCGTCGGAGGCTGTCGGGGTCGAAGCGGCTGTCGGTGTGAGCGATGTAGGCCCACGCCAGACCGAGCACTCGCGGGTACCCGGCGAGGTGACCGCCGGCCAGCTTGGGGAGCTCGCGGTAGTAGTGGGGAGGCAGGTCGTCGCGGATCTCACGGAGCTGTTCATCGACGATCGGGAAGTTGTCGACAAGCCACTCTGCCGCCGGCGTGATCGCCCGTTCGTCTTTGATCGCTTGCGCAAGGATGCGGTACGTCTCCACCAGGACGCGTCCGTTGTCGGCCACACGCCGTTGCACGGAATGCCCGCGAGGGTGACCCTCGGTGACCTTCTGTGCGGCGGCGAGCGTGTGGGCGTGTTGCTCCAACCGTTCGACGCTGAACAGTTCAGCAATGATCGGCTCGTCGAGTCCGGCCTGCGAGCGACCCCGCCGGCGATTCCCACCGAGCGGGTCTGGGAGGCGCTGGTTCGATGTCATCAATGGTCCGCCCGAGCCTACCCCCCGGGTCCCCCGCCCAATCACCGACGCCCGCCCCCCTTCCAGCCCCACCCACGACCCGTCCCCAGGGGGTTGTCACACGGTGACCGTCTCCACACCGTCTCCACGGCGGTCCAACCGCGACAACCCCGGATGGAATGCGGGTTGCTCAGGCAGGCGGGCCGGCGATGAGTTGCACGGTTGCCGTGTGCGACGTGCCGGCGACGTCGGTCCACGTCACTTGTACCTTGTCGCCCGGGGCATCGGTGAACAGTGTGTTTCCGAGGTCATCGACGGTAGTGATCTTGGTCGTGCCGATCGCGGTGATCGTGGCGCCAGGTTGAATGCCGGCACCGGCCGCCGGACTGCCGGCAGCGACCTCGGCGACCGATGCACCTTGCCCGCTGACCGAGTCGGTCGCGGTGACTTGGATGCCGAGGATTGCCCGGTCGCCGACGTGGATGGTGGCCGAACCCTTACCGGCTTGGATCTGCCGACCGATGTCGAGCGCTCTGGCGATCGGGATGGCGTATCCGACCCTCGACGGGGCAGTTCGCCGCCTGCTGGCCGATGCGGCGGTGTCCATGCCGATCACGTGGCCGGTCGAGTTGACGAGTGGACCGCCGGAGTCGCCGGGTTGAAGCGGGGCGTTGAGCTGGATCAGGCCGCTGAGGCTTTGGGCGCTGCCGGTGAGGTCGTTGACGGTGATGGTTTGGTCGAGCGCGTCGATCGTGCCCGTGCTGACGGCGTGGGGACCGGCCGAGCCGAGAGCGTTGCCGATCGTCACGACGCTGTCGCCGACAGTCAGCAAAGTGCTGTCACCGACGCTGACCGTCTTCAGTCCTGAGGCATTGTCGATCTGAACCAACGCGACATCGTCAGTTGGGTCGTAGCCGACCACGTGCGCCGGATGAATGGGACCGGTGCCGGCGATCTGCACACCGATGGTGGTCGCGCCGTCGATCACGTGGTTGTTGGTGAGCACGAGACCCGAAGAGGTGAGCACCATGCCGGTACCGGCAGCCTGGCCACCGTCGATGGTCGTGGTGATGTCGACGACGGCCGGGTCGACACCGCTGACGATTGCGTCGGTACCGAGTGCCGCGCCCGCGGCCGGGGGCGATGAGGCGACCGTCGGCAAGGTCTCGCCGGAGGTCGCCTTCGTCGGAGTGGTGACCTTGGTGACTGTGGTGACCTTGGTGGCAGACGTCGATGACGACGATCCCGATCGTCGGGACTCGAGACCGACGACGGTTGCCCCGGCCACGACAAGCAGAGCCGCCGCCACCAGCGCAGCGCCGGTTCTGCGGCGCTTGGGCGGCAGAACCGGCGGCGGTGAGTACCAGCCGCCTGGCGGGGGCAGCGGCGGTGTCGTAGGCGGCGGGAACGACGGTGGTTCGAATGCGGGCCGGTCAGTGAGGATCACGGCCGATTCCTCTGTCATGGTGAGCTCCCTATCGTTGAACTCTCTCGCTGAATACTGCCGCGCATACCTGAGCCACAGCTTGAGGATTCGTGAGAATTGCGTGTGAAGGGGTCTGAGCTGACGCATGCACCGGTCGGTGAGGGCGGATCACCGTCGCTCAGGCGTGATTAGCCTCGTCTCATGGAGTCACCCTTCGATCTCGCCGCGTTTCTCGTCGCACGCCGCGCGTCGATCCTCGACGCGGCGGGCACCGAGGTGGCAAGCCGGCACTTGCCGCACTACGAAGCCGCCGGCACCGGCGAGGTAGGCAAGCGGCTCGCCACTCTGTTCGACGTCGTGGTTGTTGCGGCCTCCGAGCGACATCTCGACTCGGCCCTCACCTACTCCGACACGATCGCCAGTGAGCGCCAACAGAGCGGCCACCACCTCAGTGAGGTGCAGCGGGCGATCAATGCGCTCGAAGAACAGCTCTGGCATGCGGTGTTGGAAGACGCCCCACCCGACGACCAGGGCCACGCCCTCGGTGTGGTCTCGACGATCCTCGGCGCGATCAAGGACCGATTGGCGTGCGCCTACGTCTCCCGAGCCGCGTCCAAGCCGACGCACACCCTTCGCATCGATGAGCTCTTTCGGGGAACTGCCGGCCCGACCTGACGGTCGCTGTCCCGGCGCGCAGGACCCGCCCTGAGAAGGGGTACGGTGAGGCACCTACCCAGCATGGGCCTCGACGAAGGAGTGAGCGCATGAGGTGTGTAGAGCTGACGTCTCCCGAAGTGAGTGTCTGATGTTGGTGGTGCGAGGAACCACTGCGCATTTCACCATCTCCTACGACGATGTCCTTCCCAACGGCATCACGCTCGCCGACGCCGTGCTCGCCTCGTGCGAGGCGGACCGCACCACGCTGGCCGGTCTGTGGATCGGAACAATTGCGCCGTCGGCGATCCAAGTCACCCTGGTCTCTGGTCCGGGCGGCGCATCGCATGGCGGGTCCAACATCACGTGCTACGTCAACAACAACACCGACGCACCCGGCATCGTGGCACTGGTCGTGGCGGAGGTCGACGAGATCTTCATGTCGGTTCAGAAGGCAGCGCTCGGCAAGGGCTTCGAGCCCGGCTTCAGCCATGGGGAGGGGTTGTCGCGCGTGCTGGCGGCCGAGCTGCACCCGAGCATCGCCGGCAGGTGGGGCGTCTGCCTCAACTGGCTGAACAGCGCACGCGCTGACTGGGTGACGAACACTTTTCCCTCCGACACCGACGGACCGTCGTACGGATGCGCGTCTCTCTTCCTCAACTACCTTCACTACCAGCTCGGCTTCAGCTGGCAACAGATGATCGCCGCCGCCGACAACACCCTGGCCGTGGTCGCCCAGAACCTCGGCGTGCAGAACGCGTACGGTGACTTCTCGGCAGTGATCAGTCGGCACTTTCCGGCCGGTACACAGGTCAGCGCGAATCAGCTTCCGCATGATCCAGAGGGTTTCGCCATCGACAACCTGTTTCCGCTGTCATGTCTGTACCTCCGCCACAACCTCGCCGATGACGGCACGTCGCACACCGGGCCGCTGGCCAACAGCCCCGACATCATCGTCAAGAACAGCATCGTGGCGACTCCCCAGGCGACCTACTCGACCGCGGCATCGATTGCCAGCGACACCGAGAGCGACACCTTCGTGATCAACAGCCACGACAACTACGTCTACCTTCGCGTGTGGAACCTGGGCGCGGACACGACCAACGTGACCGCGACCGCGTACTGGTCGCCGCCCGCGACCCTCATCACTCCGGCCCTGTGGAACCCGATCGGTCAAGCGCAGTACCCCTCGGTGCCGGGCGGCAGAGTCGTGCGCGTCTCGACACCCGGCATCACTTGGTCCCAAGCCGCGATTCCTGTCGCTGGCCACTACTGCCACATCGCCACGGTCGGCAACGCCGGCGATCCCGAGCCGACACCGGGCACCTTCACCGATTTCGATGCCTACGTCGCGTACATCGAGGCCAACAACAACATCACCTGGCGAAACTTCAACGTCGTCTCCACTGCGCATCTGCGCACCTCCGGACCATTCCGCGGATTGATCGCCCTGCCCTTCCTGATCACCGGCGCGTGGGACGACGCCCGCATCTTCGGGCTCGAGATCTTGGCCCAACTTCCGGAACGGACTCGGCTGATCCTCGAAGTGCCCGCTTGGCTGGGTCATCAGTTCAATCCCAAGCTGACCGAGTTCGAGGCCCACGAAGATGCCGAGGCCGACCCTGACGACCGCGCCCGCATGCGCATACCCATCCAGCCGCACGGCGCCGCCCGATTGGGCGACGTCGAGCTGAAAGCGGACGCCCGCGTGGCCAGCCATCTGCTGATCGAGTGGCCCGGAGATCACCACCGAGCGCCTCACGAGGTGGCCGTGCGCCAGACGTACAAGGGCCGCGAGGTCGGACGCATCACATGGCGGTTGGTGCCCGATCGAGACAAGTCTGACGATCGGCGGGAGTGACGGTCAGATCGCCGGTGCAACCCGGGTGAGCGGGAAGTCGTAGGCAGCGGTGCCCTTCGAACTGGTGATGTGCACGTTGAACGTCACGCCAACTGGCGCATCGGGGAACGTCGGGCGAGCAGTCCAATGGCCATCGCCGTTCGACACCACCTGCGTGCCTCCGTACGGCGAGGTGATCGAGATCACTGCACCTGCTGTCGAATTGCCCGAGTACTCATCGACGGGTGGCGTGGCGTCGGTGGTTGCCCACCCGGCGCCGGCCGTGAAGTCGATCGAGACCGGAGGCGGAGTGCCGGGCCGAACGAGCGAGAACTCGCGGACCACGGTGGTGGTGCTCGACGTGATCCGCACACCGACCGTGGTGCCGGGCGGTCCGTCGGGCACGGTGAGCACGGCGTCCCAGTTGCCATCGGGACCGGCCACGGCCTCGGCGACACCCCCGTCGCAGGTGATTCGGATCGCCGAGCCCGGCTGAGCGGTGCCGTAGAAACCCTGCGTCATCGGCGTGTTGGCAAGGCCGTTTGTGCCGAGCTTGGCCCTGAACTCGATGACTGCCGGAGGTGGCGGAACGGGGCGCACCAGCGAGAACTCGCGAACTCTGTCACTGGTGCTGGACGTGATGCGTACGCCGACCGTGGTACCGGCCGGCACGTCGGCCATCGTCAGCGTGGTCTCCCACTTGCCGTTGCCGTTGGCGGTCGTGTCCGCAGCTCCGTACTGCGAGGCGACGTGGATTGCTGAGCCGGGCTGGGCGTTGCCATAGAAGCCCTGCGTCATCGGCGTGTTGGCCAGACCGTTGGTTCCGAGCTTGGCGGTGAACTCGATGACGACAGGTGCCACCGTATTTGGCTCGGTCGCGGGAACGGTCGGCTCGGTCGGAGGAACCGTCGGCTCGACACTGCGACCTTCGATCAGCGGCTTGTTGGCCGACTCGGCCGGAAGCGGTGCGACGACCACTTGTGGCACCGTCGTCGTCGACTCGACCGTCGTCGTCACGTTGGTGGACTCGCTCTCGGGCGTGGCAGCCGGGGTCACTCTCGCCGGCTTGTCACCGCTGAGTCGCTCCATTGCAAACGCCGAGCCACCGACGAACATCACGCCGGCCGCGGCAACCGCGAGATAGCGCGGCCGGAAGACGCGCACGTTGTTGGGCACCACGGTCGCCGTCGGCACGAACACGGCGTCGGGGTTCGAACGCGGGTTCACCGACGACGCAACGTCGTCGAGCAGGGTGGTAAGGCGGTGTTCGAACTCGTTCATCGGAGGTCTCCCAACTTGCGTTGCAGGGTCTGAACGCCCCGCTTGTTGTGCGTACGGACGGAACCGATCGAGACGTCGAGCGTTGCGGCGATCTCGCTCTCGGTCATTCGCAACCAGTGGCGCATCACGACGCACGCCCGCTGGCGGCTGGGCAGTGCAGACACTGCTTCGAGAACCGCGTTGCGACCAACGCGACCCATCGCGTCATCTTCCGCAGACGGCACGGCGACGAGTCGCGGTTGCTGGTTGCGCTCGGCCACCAGTTGGTGCCGGTGCCGGCCGCGGCTGAGGTTGACCACGGTGGCTCGAAGATAGGCCAGGGCTCGATCGGGATCGTTCAGCCGGTCCCACACGTCATAGACGCGCATGAACGCTTCCTGGCTGACGTCCTCGGCAGTGTGGACGTCGCCCACGATGAAAGTGGCAAAGCGGACGAGCTCGACATGTCGCTCCTCATACAGCGCTCGCACGGCGGCTTCCCGATCACTCGGGACCAACGGGAGAACTCTGAGTGCCGCGCCCGTCCGTCCGCTGGGTGGCTCGCTCAGTGCTCGCATGGTGGTCACGCTCCTATACACGCGTTGTGGCGTCGTTTCTAGGACAGAAATCGACGCTTTCTGCGCTTACTTGACCACGATACGTGAATGTCCTGGTAAGCGGCGTGGGATGAGCCCAACGGGTGTCAGGTGACGACGCGGTTCTCGAAGCCGGTCACGCCGATCCAGGTGAACAACGCGCCGAACCCGATCAGGGCGCCGTAGATCGCGTAGAGCGGCATGTGCGGGATGCCACCGACCAGGGCCGCCCGGAAGCCTTCGGTCATGTACACGACCGGGTTGGCCAGCACTGCCCACTTCAGCCATGCCACCCTCCCGAGGTCTTGCCACGGGAAGTAGGTGCAGCCGAGGAACGTGAGCGGGAGGACGATCAACGAGAACAGCAAGGGCACCTGGAACGGCTTGACCTTCGTGCCCAGCACGAGACCGAGGGCCCCGGCCACCCAGCCGGCGATCGGCGCCAGCGTCAGCAGCACCGCCCAGTGGATGTTGAGGTGCACCGGCGTCGCCGGCACGAGGGCGGCGATCGGGAACACGAGACACGCACCCAACAGCCCCTGCAACAAACCCGTCACGATCTTCTGCAAGCCGACCATCCACGTGGGCAGCGGCGCCAGCACGCGGTCCTCGATCTCGCGTGACACGCCGAACTCTTGCACCAACGGCAGCGCCACCGCCTGAATACCTTGGAACACGATCGCCAGGCCCATCACGCCGGCGACGAGTTGTGTGGAGAACCGCGACGCGCCCGACGACCCGCCCACACTCTGGCCGGTCTTGGGGAAGACGTAGGTGAACACGAACACCAGCAGCAACGGCTGGATGAGTGTGCGCAACAGGAAGACCCGCACACTCTTGCGCAACAGATACATGTCGCGTCCGAGCAACCCGATGAACGCGGCACGGTACGCCTGTCCGGCTGGTCGGAGCTCGCGGAGGCTGTGGGCGTCGTGAGTCGTTGTTGCGGTCATTCGCGCAGATCCTTTCCGGTGAGATTGATGAAGACGGATTCGAGGGTGGGCTCGGTCACGGAGAGATCGTTCACCGACGCGCCGGCGGCTTCGGCCGCGTCGATGATCCGTGGCAACAGACCCGTCGAGTCATCGACGCTGAGATGGATGCGGCCGTCAACCACCCGGGCCTGGTGTGCGCCGTCGACTCCCTTCACCAATGCATCAGCGAGTGCAGGAAGGTCGCCCGCGGCCGACACGATCACGATCCGGCCGGCACCGATCGAGGCCTTCAACTGGGCGGGGGTGTCGAGGGCGAGGATGTGCCCGTGGTCCATGATGGCCACGCGGTCGCAGAACTCGTCGGCCTCTTCCATGTAGTGAGTGGTCAACAGGATCGTCTGGCCGTCGTCGTGGAGGTCGCCGAGGATCTCCCACAGGGCGATGCGACTCTGAGGATCGAGACCGGCGGTCGGCTCGTCGAGGAACAGCACCTGCGGCCGGTGCATGATCGCCCGCGCCACCATCAGACGCTGGGCCATGCCGCCCGACAACGCCATGACCGATGCAGATGACCGCTCGACGAGCCGCACCCGTTGCACGAGCTCGGCGGCAAGTGCCTTGGCGTGTTTGGCACTCATGCCGAAGTAGCGGCCGTGGAACTCGAGGTTCTCGAAGACGGTCATCGCCCGATCGAGGGTGTTGGTCTGCGGCACAACGCCGATCAGCTGCTTGGCCAGCGCAGGTCGCGCCACCAGATCGACCCCGCCGATCTGGATCGATCCCCGGGTCGGGATGACCCGAGTGGTGAGCATCCCGATCGTCGTGCTCTTGCCGGCGCCGTTGGGTCCGAGCAGTCCGTAGATCTCGCCGGAATGGATCTCCAGATCGATGTCGTCAACGGCAACAACGTCGGGGCTAGGTCCCCCTGAGTAGATCTTCGTCAGCCCCTGCGCACGGATGATCGCGTCTGCCACGTGGCGAGCCTAAGTGCCTCCTCGTCAGTATCCGTATCCGGGGCCGAGTCCAGCGAGAAGGTGTACAGCGGTCGTCCGCCGGTGGTGACCTGCTTGGTGCCATCGGGACGGGTGATGACACCGAGGGTCGGCCCACCGGCGGGCGAGGTCGGCGCCCCTGCGCCCGGCGCCAACCGGATCCAATACGACAGGCACGCGGCGACGCAGTACACCGTGCCGTCGGCCTCCTGGTCGGGTGTGTAAAGGCCTTGCCGTGTTGGACCCGCAAGCAGCGAGCGAGAGCGCCGGCGCCGCGGTGGTGGCGGAGATCAGCAGTCTGTTCGTGCGCGTGGTCGGGAGTTGCATGACTGGTACTACGAGCCGTGAGGCCCCAACGGATTCATCCAACTCAAAATCCTTTTGCCGGGTTGTCACACCGTGACTGTCTCCACGACGGTCAAACCGCGACAACCTGGGGGGTGACACGGGGGCGTTGACGGGCCAGAATCTCGGGCGGGGACCATGAGGAGGAGGTCATATGCGGCGATTCTCGGTACGACCAGCGGTCACGTTGAAGGGTCGAAAGTTCAATGGCCTGCGCGGCTTTGCCGGCAAACCGTTCCACCCACCACTCACCGACATCCCGATCGGGGCCTACCTGCTGGCCGCGGTGTTCGATGTGATCTCGG
>JANYKU010000126.1 GCA_025358075.1 Ilumatobacteraceae bacterium | reverse complement strand
CCGGACGACACGCACCTGCTGATGTCGGTGTCCAAGTCGCTGACCTCGACACTCGCCGGTGTGCTCGTCGGCAAAGGGACGATCGACCCTGCGAGATTCGTCCCTGACTACCTCACCAGCCTTCGCGACACATCGTGGGAGGGCTGCACGGTGCAGCACTTGCTCGACATGCGCGCCGGCACGCGGTTCGACGAGGACGACTACGACAACCCCGACAGCGATGGCCGGTTGATCGAACAGGTCTCCGGCTACACGACCCGGCTGCGCGACGACATCCCGACCGACACCTATCAATGGATCGGTCAGCTCCCCAACACCGAACCGCACGGCGGCGCCTTCAAGTATCGCTCGATCCTTCCCGACGTGTTGGCCTGGGTGATGTGCGCGACTACCGAGCAGACCTTTGCCCAGCTCTTCTCACAACACATCTGGTCGCACCTCGCCGGCCGCGATGGCGACATCATCGTCGACGCTGCCGGCTTCCCGGTCGTCGAGGGAGGGATCTGCGCCACCATCGAAGACCTCGCCCGGTTCGGGCTGATGTGCCTCCAACACGGTCACTACGCCGGTCGCCAGATCGTGCCCGAGCAATGGATGCGCCGCCCGACGACGCGGTCTCAAGAGCTGGTCGATGCCTTCGAGTTGCCGCGACAGTCGGGCCGCTCCGGCCCAAACGCCTGCTACCACGACTTCTGGTGGGTGTACGACAGCGTCGTCGGCATCTATTGCGGGCTCGGGATCAACGGACAGATGTTGATGATCCACCATCCGTCCAACACCGTGATCGCCAAGTTCTCGACATGGCCAGACCGCATGGACTACGGCCTTGCCGATCTCACCGATGCCGGCCTGTTGGCCCTGTGTGCCGCGGTCTAGTACTGCATCTCCGCCAGCGACGGGCGATCGTGTAGCTGCTGAAGTGAGAACCCGGCCATCTTCCGATAGCCATCCGTGACGTCGAGGATCTCGTCTGGCGTAATCACATCGGAGAGACGCTCGAAGCCGTCGGGGGCTCGTTGTTCGACCAGTTGCATTGGCAGCTCGGGGCCCAAGCCGCGGTTGGCGAGCACGATCGAGGATGTCGCCGGACGGCGGGCCTCGTCGTAGCGCTGCAGGGCTTGCTCGATGTCGTCGCCGTGGCAGAGCAAGCAGCCGGTGAGCGTGCGGGCGTCGAGGATCGCTTGCGAGGCTCCGTTGGACCCGATCGGATACATCGGGTGGGCAGCGTCGCCGAGCAGCGTCGTGCGCCCGAACGACCAACGCTCGACAGGATCGCGATCGACCATCGGAAAGAGGAACGTTCCGGGCGCGGAAGCGATGAGGGCGGGAACATCGAGCCAGGGAAAGACCCAGCCCTCGAATTGCGGGAGGAAGTCGTCGAGGTCACCCGGCCGGTTCCAGTCCTCGCGCTCGGCGAGCTCGGTGGCGTCGGTGCGCAGCTCGGCAATGAAGTTCAGTTGCTGGAGGCCTCCGGGGACGTCGAGCACCGGATAGAGCACGAACTTCTGACGGGGGTGACCGGCCCACAACATCGTTCGGCCATCGAAGACAGGTGGCCCATCGGCGAGACCGCGCCAGAGCAGCGACCCGTTCCACATCGGCATGCCCTCGTTCGGATAGAAGTGCCGGCGGGCGACCGAGTGGATGCCGTCGCACGCGACCATCATCGAGCCCTTCGCCATGGCGCTGACAGCACCACTGCGGCGATCGATGAAGGTCGCCTCGATGCCATCGGCAGTCTCCACGAATCGGTCGAGATGACATCCGGTGTGGATCCGGTCGGCACCGATCTGGGCCTCGGCGGCGGAGTGGAGGATGGTATGAAGCAGCCCGCGATGAATCGAGATCTGCGGCCATCGATACCCCGCCGCCAGCCCACGAGGCTCATCCCAGATCGGTTGGCCGCGCTTGGTGAAGTATGCGAGCGTCGACGGTGTGATGCCATTGGCCGCCAGGTCGCCGGCGAGGCCGAGCGCATCGAGCTCGCGAACCGCGTGGGGCAGCAAGTTGATGCCGACACCGAGCGCCTGAATTCGATCGACGCTTTCGAACACCCGGACCGGGAACCCGGCATGGTGGAGGCTCAGCGCCGTCGTCAGCCCGCCGATCCCGCCGCCGGCGATGATGATGTCGTCCACGGATCTCAGCCGACGATTGCGTCGATCTCAGGCTTCGCGGCGATCACTGCCTCGAGGTGTTCGGCATGTGACAGGCCCGGTTGGGCGAGCCTGTTGAAGCCGATGCTGCAGTCGCTGAAGCCGAGCTCCACCGCCTGTTCGACCCCTGCCTGCCAGCCAGGACCGATGTAGACCCGGCCGTGCACCGGCAACGATGCTGGATCGCGACCGGCCTCCTCGGCGAAACGCCAAAGCTTGGCCACCGCCGTACCGATGTCGGTTGGGTCGAGCCCGGGAATCAGTAGCGGCATCCAGCCGTCAGCCTTGCGGACCACCCGTCGCAGCACGGCGTCGGATGCCCCGCTGCCGATCATGATCGGAAGGGGATGCGTTGGAAGCGGGTTGATGCCGACACCGCGCAGGTGGTGGAAGCGACCTTCGAAGTCGACCAACGGCTGAGTCCACAACAGACGCATCACGTCGATCTGCTCTTCGAGGAGTGCCGTGCGATCGGCGAAGTCGACACCCAGCCCTGCGTACTCGGCCGCGTTCCAGCCGACACCCACGGCAGGACGAATGCGTCCACCGCTGAGCAGGTCGATCGAGGCGATCTGCTTGGCGGCGAGCGCCGTCTGGCGCTGCGGCAACACCAGCACGCTGGTGACGAACTGCATTCGAGTCGTGAGTGCAGCGAGATGACTGATCAGCACCATGATCTCGTGGAACGTGTGCTCCGACGTGTACGGCGCATTGGGAAAGCTGCCGAAGGGACCCGGGCCGAGCCGCTCCGCGGATGCGCCGAGAATGTGGTCGTAGGCCATGAAGTGTTCGAATCCGGCAGCCTCGGCGTCGATCGCCCACTTCCGGATCGCGTCGGCATCGGTACCGCTGTCGGCCTGCGAGAAGACGGCGCCAATTCTCATCGTTTCTCCATTCGATCGTTGAGGATCTGTCTCATGTCGCGATCGCTCATCATAGGCACCGCCACCGTTGGGCAGCTTGGCCCGGCGGCGTGACTAGCGTGCGCCCGGTGACTCGACCCCTGCTCGTCGGAATCCAACTACCGGAAGTCGAATGGGAAGTCCCGTTCCCGGAGCTCATCCGCATGGCCCAGACCGCGGAGGAAGTGGGTTTCGACTCGGTGTGGCTCGGCGATCATCTGCTGTACGACCTCTCCGTTGGCCCTCGTGGTCCGTGGGAGGTGTGGACCTCGCTCGCCGCCTTGGCGGCATCGACCGAACGGGTGTTGCTCGGCCCACTCGTCGCTTCGGTGGGCTTCCACGAACCGGCGATGCTGGCCAAGTTGGCGACGACGGTCGATGCTGTTTCAGGTGGCCGACTGATCGTTGGTCTCGGTGCCGGTTGGAACGAGCGCGAGTACCGAGCCTTCGGGTTTCCCTTCGACCATCGCGTCAGCCGATTCGAAGAGGCCTTCACGATCATCCGTACCCTGCTCGCCGAGGGCGAGATCGACTACACCGGCAACTACTACCGCGCCGAGCGTTGCGTGCTCCACCCTCGGCCGACCAAGCCCGGCGGCCCGCCGCTGATGGTCGGCTCGGTTCGACCACGCATGCTGTCGATCACGCTTCCCCACATCGCCGCGTGGAACGTTTGGTGGAGCGATTACGGCAACACCCCCGCCGGGTTTGCCGCGCTGAAATCGTCGGTGGACGCGCAGGCCGTGGAGCTCGGAACACCGGAAGGCAGCGTGTCGGCAACCTGTGCGGTACTCGTCCGGCTATCGGGCGGCGACGGGCGGCAGATGGGCGCGTACGGCGAGGTCCAGGTCGAGCCGGTACGTGGCACCGCCGAGGAAGTCGCCGAGCAACTCAGGGCGTTCGCGGCAGCGGGCGCCGATCACGTGCAACTCGTCGTGGATCCGATCACGCGCGACTCGATCGAATGGTTCGAGGCGATGTTCGCAGCCCTCGACGGCGGCGAACCGGGGTCTACGCCCGGGTGAGCTCGTCGAAGAAGCGCAGCAGCCGCGCCTCGGCATCGTCGAACGATGCCGCAGTGAACAGAACCTCTTGAAACGTGGAGATCTCGTAGTCGTCGAACCGGCCCATCGCCTCGGTGTCGAACGGGCGTAGGTCGGCCTCGCGGAAATGGGTGATCTCACCGAACGAGCTCAGCAGTCCGGCGCCGTACGTGCGTTGCACGCCGTCTTCGAAGGCGAGGCCGAACTCCAGCGTGAACCAGAACACCCGCCCGAGCAGATCGGCGAGCCGGGGGTCGGTCAACCGGCCGGCAACCTGTCCGGCCCGCTCGTACAGCGCGGCGATCCGCGGCGAGGCGAGCGAGTTGGCGTGACCGATCAGCTCGTGGATCACGTCGGGTTCCGGCGTGTAGAAGGGCACCGATGCATGCCGCACGTATTGCGATGAAGGGAAGCATCGATCTGCCAGCGCGCTGAAGAACTCGGCGGTAGAGACCAGGCCCGGTACTGCGCACAATCGCCAACCACTCAGTTCGATAAGTCGATCGGAGACGTCGACAAGCTGTGGAACCCTGTCGCCTGGCAGTTCGAGCAATGCTGCAGCGTGGCGATACTCGGCGACCGCGTAGTCGCCGTGAAGGGCCGAGAGCGCGGCATTGACCGTCGACCAGACCTCGTTCTCCGTCGGCGTGTACTCGACCACCGGGGGGCGGGCGCCGAGCACTGCGCTCGTCGACAGTTCGGCGATGAGGTTGCGTCGCTCGATGTAGTCGGGATCGGAGAAACCGGGATGGTCGGTGGGAAGCTCGAGAACGGCACCTGACATCCGGCAATCATCACCCGGAATCATTGAACTGTCGAGTAGGTGAGCCTAATATCAGCGAAATGACTGATCTAGGGCCATCTTCCGGACACATTGTCGATCCACCGCTCGCCACCGAGCCCTCCCCCCGACAGATCGACAGCGTCGACCGGGCCATGATCGCGGCGCTCGTTCAAGACGCCCGGATCTCGCTGACCGACCTGGCCGAGACGGTCAACGTGTCGAGGTCGACCGCGCACACACGCATGCAGCGACTGCGTGACGCCAACATCATCACCGGCTTCACGGCGTCAGTCGATCCGCAGGCCGTAGGGCTCGGCGTCGCTGCTGCGGTGTTCATCGACATCGAGCAACACGATTGGCGAACCCTGCGCGCCGAACTGGCAGCAATACCGGGTGTCGAGTACCTGGCGATGTGCGCCGGTCGATTCGATCTCATGCTGATCGCCCGCGCCGAGAACATCGCGGCCTTACGCGACGTGTTGTTGGAGCAGATCCAACGCATCCAGGGTGTTCGCTCCACCGAGACCGTGTTGATCCTCGACGAAGTTCGTTCCTCGGCAATTCACTGAGGGGTTGTCGCGCCACCACCGTCATGGAGACGGTCAGCGTGTGACAACCCCCAACGAAAACGAACGAATCAGTGTCGATTCGGGCGAGCGACCAAGCCGATGATCGCGCCGGCGACAGCACTCACACCGATCACCGCCCAGAGGGGAACCAGGCCGTCATTGACGACCCAATCGACGCTGACCTTCTTGGTGTTGACGAAACCGAACACCACGACAGCGGCGAGAAAGATGAGCCAGATCAGAATCCGAAAGGACTGTCGAGAACGGACCTTGCGTTCGGCATTCGCCATCACGTCGCTGCTCATCGGGGTCCCCTCACGGCTAGTTGTCCGGCAGTACCCGCCAAGCAGCTCGTTCAAACCGCAACGACCGTGGTTGAATCAGGCCGTGTCGATGTAGATGCACTCTTCCGGGCAACCCTCCACGGCGTCGAGGACCGAGTCGAGGAAGGCGTCATCCACGATCGCATGCTCATTGCTGGCGTACATGCGCCCGCCGACGGTCACGTAGGCAAGCCCGTCCGACCCCAGCACAAACACTTGGGGGCAGTCCTGCACGCACACACCAACGCCGCTGCACTCATCTTGATCGATCCATACGCGCATGACCATCTCCTTGGGACCCCAGCCGAACCCCCACTCCGTACACGCTTGCCGAGCATAGAAGGTTTGGTCACCGAGGCTCAGGCGCCGCCGACCGTGACGATCATGTCGGTGACAAATCCCAGTGCGAGCCCGGTGAAGACACCCCACACGAGACCCTGCGGACGTCCGGCCTTGTGGGCGATTCCGACGAGTTGGATCACGACGTACAGGATCGAGCCGGCGGCGAGCGTCAAGAAGACGACGCTGAGGGCATCGCTGGTGAACCGGCGGCCGACGATGGTGCCCACAAACGTCGGCGCGCCACCGATCGTGCCCATAGTGAAAAGGAACGCCCACGACGATCGGTTCTCATCATTGGCCAGTGGCGCGACGATGCCGAAGCCCTCGGTGCCGTTGTGCAGCGCGAAGCCGATCACCAGAACGGTCGCCAAACTGATCTCGCCACGACCGGCACTGGTGCCGATCGCCAGGCCCTCACCGAAGTTGTGCAACCCGATCCCGACGGCGATCATCAACGACAACTGCTGCGACACCGACAACCTGGACAATCGAGTGAGTCCGGCTGCCCCGACCGTTGCGGTCGCAGTCTTCGTGCGGGCCCGCCGGGCGGCGATGACACGCTCGCAATAGGCCAGGCTGATCAGCCCCACTCCCATCCCGGCGAGGAACAAGGCGCCATAGCCCAGTACTGGCCCGAGCCCACCGCGATCATTGTGCAGATTGATCAACGCGACGTCGATGGGTTCCCAGGCATGGGTGAACACGTCCCAGATGAGGAAGACCAAGATTCCGATTGCGACAGCGTTGAGGAACTGGCGCAGAGCCGGCATTGGCCGTTGGATACGACCAAGGGGCAAGCCGAAGAGGATCGTGATTCCGGCGATCGCGCCCAACAAGATGGTGCGCCCTTCACTCATCGACAAGATCCCTTCATCGCAAAGTCTGTGAGGTTAGGCGTGGCTAACACCATGAGCAAATGAGACCGAGCCAGACGTGCGCAGTCGTCGTCTGGGGTCCGGTTCTGTGGTGCGAGGCGCGGAGGAACGGGGCATGGATTCCGGGGCGCCTGCGGAGATCGGATCACGAGTGTTTTGGGTCGGGGCGGTGCGGCCCGAGGAGACGTTCCAGTGTCACGCGTACCTCGTAGAGGCCGGCGATCGCTCGGTGTTGATCGACCCGGGGTCGGCTGACGCGATCGACGATGTGCTGGCGAAGGTGCGTCAGATCGTTCCGCTGGAGTCCATCCGCTGGGTGCTCTGCCATCACAGCGACCCCGACGAGATCGGGTGACCGATCACGTCACAGCGGGCGATGACGGACCAGTCGTTGTGACACCGCCGTCACCGTGGCGTACCCGCGACTTCCGTCTCGTGTGGACCGGCGGCTTCGTCAACGACGTCGGCGATTGGCTGCTGCTCGTCGCGCTCCCGGTCTACGTGTTCATCAAGAGTGGATCAGGCGCAGCCACAGCAACCTTGTTCGTCGTCGAGTTGGTCGCTGCACTGCTGCTCGGCCCGGTTGGCGGGAGCCTTGTCGATCGTTGGGACCTTCGCCGAACCCTGATAGTGACCAACGTGGCGCAAGCGATCACACTGGCACCTCTGCTCGCGGTGACCGGCACCCGGATCTGGCCGGCGTATGTGGTTGTCGGCGCCCAAGCGATGCTGACACAGATCAACAACCCAGCGTCTGTCGCTTTGCTCCCACGCGTCGTAGCGCCCGATCAATTGACTGTCGCCAACGCTGCCAACTCGACCAGCTCGAGTCTGGCGCGCCTCATCGGCTCTCCCCTCGGAGGCCTCGCCGTCGGCCTCGGCGGCATCGGAGCCGTCGTAGTCATTGACGCAGCCACGTTCCTCGCGGTCGCGATCGCGACCACGCTCGTGCGAACCGACACCAGCCCGATCACCACCGACAACGACACCGGCGACGTTGTCGCTAGCGGCGTCCGTGCCGGGCTCCGCGCGATCCGCGCCCAACGCAAGCTGCGATCGCTGCTCCTCATCGAGGCCCTCGGCCAGATCGCACAGGGCTTCTTCTTGGTGCTGTTCGTCGTGTTCATCGTCCGACAACTCGACGGCGGCGGAATCGAGGTCGGAATCGTCCGCGGCAGCATGGCGGTCGGGGCAATACTCGGTGCCGCCGTCATCGGAAAGTCGGCGAAGCGGTGGGACCCGACGCAGCTCCTCACGTTCGGCTACCTCGGCATGGGCGCCGTCTCCGTGCTGTTCTGGAACGCCCCAGCAGTTACGACACGGGTATGGCTGTACCTCCTACTCTTCGGCCTCTCGGGAATCCCCGGTGCTGCACTCGGGATCGGCCAGTTCTCAGCGCTCCAAAGGTTCAGCCCGACCGGAATGCTCGGTCGCGTTGTCGGCACGTCCGGAGCACTCGACGCACTTGCCCGAGCATGCGGATCGCTCCTCGCCGGAATCCTCATCAGCCACACCAAGCTCGTGGTTCTGCTCGACATCCAATCGACCATCTACCTCGTATGCGGCGCGCTCGCGCACTTTCTCCTCCGCGGCGCACGCTCCGTGTCTGGCGACTGAGATCAGCCGGAAGGGTTACGACCCGTGTATCCGAGCAGCTTGGCCTGGGCTGAGGCGTTCGGAGCAACGGTGACCTCGGGTTTGAAAACACCCTTGCGCTGTTCATCCGTAAAGCGGCCGTGGATCATCTCGTATGCCGCCTCCGGGAGGCCATCGGGCATGGTCGCGTCCTGCCCCGTCGCCTGCGCGAGGTCCCAGCCGTGCAAGAGCTGGTCGCTGAAGGCGATTCCAAGGGACGGAGCTGTCTTCTCGATGACACCGTCGTCACCGAATGTGCTCAGGGTCTCGGATCGGGCGTGTTCGAAGTCAGCGACCGGATCGTCGCCGAGGATTTCGAGCGGGTGAGGTGACGGTGGCGAGGCCTCATTTCCACGCGCTGCGCTCACGAAGTAGCGCTGAGTCCAGCATGTGGTTCATCAGCTTGCGGACGTTCCACTCGTCGCATGGGGTCGTAGCGTCCAGCTTGTCGGTGGCGCCGACAACTTTGCTGAGGGTCCACTCGCTGGCACGTCCATAGAGATCAAGCGGGTCGGAGGTCATGACGTAACTCCTGTTCTGGAGAGGCCGTTCTTCACTACCCGGTTGCCAAGCGGCCCAAATGTCGGCCGCCACGCTCGTTGAGCACGAAGGCGACGTGTTCGGTGAGCATCAGTTGGTGGACGTGTTGTCGCCGTGATGACGATCGGCGGCGTGATGGTCAGGCGGTTGGCGTCGGGGCGGTCACTCGGTCGTCACCTCGG
>JANYKU010000047.1 GCA_025358075.1 Ilumatobacteraceae bacterium | reverse complement strand
CCAGCCGGGATCAGATCCACCGTGCTCAACGAGCTCAACAACGCCAACTGCCGATCCGGGATTCCACGCATACCCCATTCCTTTCCATCCCAGCGCAAAACGCGAGCACCAATCAAAGGTTTTTCAGCACCCTGCTAGCCGGCTGCTCCCGCTGCCGTCCACAGAACCTGGCCGTCTGAGAAGACCACGCCGGCCGCCGGGGTGAGCGCCATCGCAGTGATCGCCTCGTGCCGAAGGACGAGGCCGGCAACCCCATCGGAACCGACACGAATGATCGCGTGGTCTGCGCTGTCTGCCACGTAGATACGGCTCTGCTGATCGATAGCCAGCGCGTCGACCGACGAGAAAGCGAGGGCGATCGCCGCGGTGCCGCCCGGCAGCTTGGTCGCATTGTCGGCAGGGATCGCACTGCTCCCACCGCCGGCAACGGTGTTGATTGCGCCGTCGGACCCGACGGCGCGGACGATCTGCAGACCGGCGTCGGCGATGAGCAGCCTGCCGGCATGATCCACAGCGAGGCCGGCGACACGCCCGATCGGTGCCGTGGCCGCGTTCTTCCCATTCACCGCCGGCGAGCCTGCCGGTGCGGGCGTGCCCGTGCCGGCAACGAGCGTCAAGCCACCGTCGGGAGCAAGCCGCACGACCCGCGAGTTGCCGTTGTCGGCGATGTACAGGTTGCCGCCTCCATCGAGCGTCATTGGACCGAGGTCGTTGCTGAGGCCCGCCGTGTGACCATCGAGGATCAGCTCGCCCGCGCCGTTGGTGACTCGCACGATGCCGGCGGGAGTGGCGACGAACACGGTTCCATCGGAGCCAATGGTGATTGCACGGGCGGGGCTCTGCGCCGAGGTGAGGGTGGCGGCCAGGGTCACCTGACCGCCGCTGATGTTCAGGACCGACGAGCCGGTGGAGATGACCGCGACGTCGCCGTTGTGGAAGACCGCCAATCCGTTGAGAACCCCTGGCGCTCCAGCTGCGACTGCAGGACCGGGAATACCCGACCCACTGCTGCTGCCGTCGAAGGCCAGCCGTTCGACGGTGCCGGGAGCGGCAGTCGCGACACTCGAACTTGCCGGCGTCGTCGCGGAGGAAGCGAACGTGGTCGTGGGTTGCTGCGTCTGCACGATCGATGTCGCGCCAACGGTCGGATGCGTCGACAACGTCAACGCCGGCGATTTCGCCGGCGACTTGTCGCCACCTCTCGTGGCCATGACGATGATCGCCGCCGCGGCGGCGGCGGCGACAAGCGCCACCCCCACGACGAGCCGTCGACGAGACCGAGGCGGCTGCGAGCGAACGGGCATGGACTCGGCATTCGCCACAGCCCGCGTCGGCACCGCCGCCACATTTGCCGCGGTGGTGGGGCGCGGGGATGCCGACAGCGCAGCACCCATGGCGATCGTGAGCTTCGGATCGGCATCGACGCTCACCGGTCGACCGATCGATTCTCTGACGATCTGGGCGACGATCGGCATGCGCGACGATCCGCCGACGAGCAGCACTCTGCTGACGTCGTCGCTCGTGATGCCGGCGGATGCGATCGTGCGCTGCAGCGCCTTGACCGTCTCGGCGACGCGCGGCCGCACCATCTGTTCGAGCTCGTCCCGAGTCAACCGCACCTCGGTCTGCACGCCCGGCAACGACACCGCGATCGTCGCATCGGTGTCGTTCGACAACGCTTCCTTGGCCCGCCTGCAGTCGTCACGCAACCGGGCCTGCCCAGCCAGAACCTGCGCGTCGGAACTGTCGGCCGCGGCCACCAATCCTCCGAGCGCGGTGTCTACATGCGCCAGCACCGCTTGGTCGAAGTCGATACCGCCGAGGCGCTCCATGCCTTCGGGCGTGCCGATCAGTTCGAAGCCGTCGGCTGTGTCGCGGACGACGGCGGCATCGAACGTGCCTCCCCCCAAGTCGTAGACGGCGATCACTTCGCCGGTCTCGATCCGTTGTTGACGTGCATAGGCGATCGCTGCTGCCTCGGGCTCGGTGATCAGTCGCACGCGGTCGAGATCGAGCCCGGCGAGCCGTGCAGCTTCTCGGAGCAGCCCGCGCTTGTACTCGCTGTAGTTGGCGGGATGAGACAACACGACCGTGGAAGGTGACTCCCCTTCGCGCTGTGTCACCTGGCGCACGATCGCCGCGAGCATCTCGGCCATCAAGGCTTCGGCGCCGTATGGCGTACCACCGACGATGATGGGGATCGGATCGCCGAGCCGGCGCTTGAACTCGCGTGCGGCGCGTGTTGGCTCGGTGGCTGCTCGTCGCTCTGCAGCTTCACCCGTGAGGATCTCGGAGTCTTCGCGGTGTACGACCACGGTAGGAACTTGGGAGGCAATCGTGCCCAGCACGCACGGTTCGACAACGCCGCCACGGACGATGGCTGCGGCCGAGTAGGTGGTCCCGAGATCGATCCCCAGGACAAAGGGTCCTGTAGATCGCTGCTGATCAGCCACTGCGGGTGAAGGTCTCGGCCGACATGAGCATCGCGTTGGGTTCGTTGATGACGAGTTGATCGCCTGTGCAGCTGTAGGTGCCCGGGCTCGCCAGCACGCCGCTGGGCAGCGGACCGTCGAACAGAACGGTACCAACCATGGTGATCGTCATACGAGAGTCAGACGAGCGGGAGGTGATCGCGTACGAGCCATCGGCGACGAAGGAGACGTTGTGGGTCTCGGATCCAGACTCGGCGATGGTCATCGACCCAATGCCCTGGGGCATCGCTCCAGTGAACAACCAATTGTCGAACGTCGTGATGACCGTGCCGTCGCCGGCGATCTCGAGGCGCGCTTCGCCGGTGGCATCACCGTTCTCGATCGGTATGCCGCCCTGCGTGTCGGCTGATCCGATGAGTGCGGTGACCAAGCTCTTGTTGTCGGCGATCCATGTTCCGACGACGCACTGCGGCGCCACGTTCGCCGACACGGTGGCTGCAGTGATCGAAGTCGTTGTAGTTGCCGCCACGTCGGTGGTCACCGTTGTCGTGGCCAGGGTTGCCGACGTAACGGTTGCGACCACCGACGCCTCGGTCGGGGCAGGTGTTGCCACCGAGGCCGGACTTCCACCGGGCGACGCGGCGACAACTGCAACGACCGCGACCACGGCAACAACGGCCACTGCGCCTCCGATCAGCACGACCTTGCGCCGTGCTGCGAAAGCGCGCGCCGCTTTGATCGGCACGCCAGGCGGGCCGGCTCCCGCGCCGGAAGCCATCGGCACCCCGGTTGGGCCGGCCGGCGCGCCACTACCGAGAGGTACACCCGCGGGACCGACCCCCGCTGTCTGACCCAGCGGCACGCCTGCCGGACCGACCGGCGCGGCACCGAGCGGCACGCCCGCTGGACCGACACCTGCGGGTGCACCGAGTGGCACCCCGGGCGGCCCGAACGTCGACGCACCAGCGGCACCTGCACCCGCCCCTGCGGCGGTCGACTCGCCGCCGAGCAAGGCCGCGCCGAGACCTCCCGCAAGTGCGCCGCCGGCACCCGCCGCCAGTACCCCGCCGGCGGACAGCTTCGCCCGCGACGCAGCCCCATGGAGCGCGGCTCCGACCGCCACAGCAGTTGATGGATCGCCGAGCGGCCCAGGTTGGCCTTCGAGCAGGCGCGCCCGGCCGAGCGCAGCCATGGCCCCGGCGTCGACGAGCGTCACGCGATCAGGCGGGAGCCCGAGGTGTCGAGCGACTTCGGCGGCGAGGTCCTGCTTCCCGGCGAGTTGCTCAGCCGGCATCGAGAGAACGACCGACGACGGAGCAGCGCCTTCGCGTGCGGCAAACTGTTCGACTCTGTCCGAGACTCGTCGAGCGAGGGTGGCGATGTCGTTGGTGTCGATGAGTTGGCCCGTCGCGCTGTGATCGGGCGCAGCCATCTCCACGTTGTCGCCTCGGACGATCGCTGTTGGGGACGACGTCTGCCCGAGATCGATCCCCAACGAATACCCCAACTCTTCGGCCACGCCGCACCTCCCGTCGGTCAAGGTAACCGAAGGTCCCACGCCGTGTCAGCGGCACGGAGCAGAACCAGTGGTTCCCCTAGGTGACAGACGATCGCGTTCGACTTACCGTCATCAGCGTCGCCCAACTGGGCCTGACGAACGGGGACCTCACGTGGCTAAGGGTGACGAGCAATCCAAGCTGGACCAGATTCCGGCAACCACCGATACCACGGAGCCAGTCGCCGTGCCGGCACACGGCGATCTGGTGCTCGGAACCGACTCCGCGCCGGCGCGGAACCCGGGCACGGATCCAGCTCTCAGCACGAGCGACCCACGCGGCGACATTGGCATAGCCACACTCGATCACCAGACGACCGTCGACGTCTTGGGCAACGCGCCGGCAGGGTTCACCGCGGATCAGGCGCTCCCGACCGGCCTCGATGGCAAGCCGATCTCCTCGGACCCAAATCATTACGGGATCGGTGACAACAAGGTTCTCGATGGGCACATCGGTGGAGACCCGCTCGGCGACATCTCGCGTGACCCGACCGTCGGTGGTACGGCCGCAACTCCCGATCCGGGCCGCGACTCGGTCATCGACACCTTGGGCCGACAGCCCGGCCAGGGCTCCGGCCACCAGAATGCCATCGGCAGCGACGGAGCAATCTCGGCACCGCCACCTGGCGAGGGCCTGACGGGTTCCACCGACCCCGGTCAGAACATGGATCTGGTCTCCGGCAAGAGCACGGGGCCGACTGCGGATCTGGTCCACGAAGCCGGAGTGCGGCTCGGCTCGGCGGTGCGTGAGGCTGTCTCGCTGCCGGGTCAGTTGTATGACGGCATCAAAGAAGGGCTGTCCCCCAGGGAATCTGCACCGGACAGCGGACCACGCAACTACCCGGAGAACCAGCCCGCCCCGCCACCTCCACCACCACCTCCGCCGCCACCACCACCTACCAAGACCTTGAGTGATCCCGATTCGGGAGGCGGCACGGTGATACCGACCGAAGAGGAGGTCTCACGCGCCGCCGCGGTGCACGGCGGCGCCACCGACGTTGTCCAGGGATTCCAAGGGGCGCAAGTCGAAGGTGACGCGCCGCCGAAGTCGAAGCTCGATTTCGTGAAAGATCCGATCGAGCCGGCCGGAACCACCGATACCGCTACGACGACGACCGCCGCTCCGCCGGCACAGGAGATCAGCCACACGATCAACCCGGAAGCGGGGTTCGACATCGGCAGAGGTCCGTCTCAAGGCCCGACCAGCGGAGGTGGCGACGTCTTCGCGAGCACCTCGAGCGCGGCCACTGCGGCAGACGCGACGACCGATCCCCCATCTGGGTCTAGCGACATCTCGCTGGTAGGCAGCGGTTCTGGCGGTCATGGCATTCAGACCGTCGCGGGCGATGCTCCGGCCGCCGAGCCGGCACCGGCCGCGAGTGATGCGACGCGGGGATCCGAGAGCTTCGCCGCGACCGGAGGCGACGATGACGACCTCGAAGAGCTTCAGGTTCAGCGCTACGTCAACCCAGATGCGGCCGATGGGACCAGCACGGTCGGCCCGGCCGACGCGCAGTTCACCCACGTCATCACGTCGGGCGGTGGTGCCACCGACGTCGTCATGGGATTCGGCCCAGCGCAGGTCGAGGGCGACCCGTCGGCGCGACCGCTCGATCTGGTCGGCAATCCCAGCGAGCCCGCGGGCTCCGCCGACACTTCAACTGTCACGGTCGCGCCGTTGGGCCAGGACATCAGCCACACGATCAGCCCCGACCTCGGACTCAGCGCCGATGGAGGACCGTCGTTGGCGCCGCGGCCCAGCGCGGCCGACGATTCCATGCTCTATGAGAGCAGTTCCAGTGCGGCGACCGCGGCAACTTCCGGAGGTGAGAGCAAGGTCGACCCCAACGACACCGCCGCAGGAGGCGCCGACCCACACGCCCAAGAAACCGCAACCACCGACCAACCCGGCGCAACCGCCGAAAGCAAGTTCGGCACCGACGACACCGCCGCAGGAGGCGCCGACCCACACGCCCAAGAGGTGGCGGCACCCGACGTTGGTCCGACAGCGGATGGCTCGCTCACGGTCATCGACGCGGTCGCGCCCGTTGTCGAGTACCAATCCGTCGATCTCCAGCCTGTCGAGGCCCCGCCCGTCGATGATGCCCCGATGCCGGCTGATGATGCCCAGCCCGACCCGACCATCAACCCCGACCCAGCACCACTCGAAGCCCCGTCGGATTCGTTCGTCGGTCTGCAAGTCGACGACAGTCTGGCGGTCCCCGATCAGGTGGACCTCGACGACGGTTTCTGAGTGATGAGATTGCGCGCGTGACCGATCCTGTACAGACTCGGCTGCCCCCGGCCGATGTCGTGTCAGCGGTCGATGCCGTCGCCGCAATCGCGACCGAACTCGGACGCGATGACTTTGCCCATCGACTGGTCGTTGCCGCTGCGCGGGTCAAGAGGCCGGCGACCATCATCTGCATCGTCGGTGAGTTCAAGCAGGGCAAGAGCTCGCTCGTCAATGCCATGCTCGGCCAGGCGGTGTGCCCCGTCGACGATGACATCGCCACATCGGCGATCACGCTCTTGCACTACGGCGCCGAACGCACCGTCGAGGTGCGACGGCGAGTCGACGACGGTGTCGTGGTCGAGCAGGTCGACTCGGCGACACTGGCCGAGTGGGTGTCGGAGCACGGCAACCCCGACAACGTCAAACGTGTCGAACGCGTCGACATCTCGTTGCCGCACCCATTGCTCGCCGACGGTCTGGTCATCGTCGACACCCCTGGCATGGGCGGTTTGGGCGCCGGGCACGCCGCGTCGACACTTGCCTTTCTCCCGTTTGCCGACGGGCTCGTCTTCGTCACCGATGCTTCGGCCGAGCTGTCAGAACCGGAGGCCGAGTTCCTCGAACGGGCTGCCGAACTGTGCCCGAACATCGCTTTCGTCCTCAGCAAGACCGACCTCTACCCGGCATGGAGACAGATCGAACGCATCGACGCCTCGCGGCGTGCCGAGCTCGACGGAGCGAAGCAGATACTGCCCGTATCGGCGGCTCTGTTCGGCACCGACGTCGAGCCGGGCGACCAGACACTCGTCGACGCCAGTGGGATCCCCGCACTGCTCGCTGCGCTCGACGCGTGGGTCGTCGCGCCGGCCAAGGACCTTGCCGCCGACCGAGCAGTCGGCGAGTCCATTGGCGTGCTCGATCAGATGGAGCATCAGTTGCAGACCGAGCTCGACGTCTTGGTCGATCCGAGCCACCTTGCCGACGTGCTCGCTCGAATCTCAATGGCAACGAGCCACCTCGAGCGACTCCGCGGGCCGGGCTCGCGCTGGAGCGTGCTGGTCGCCGATCGGGTGTCGGACCTGTCCAACAACTCGGGGTTCCAGTTTCGCAAGGCGATGCGCAGCCTGTCACGAGACATGGAGGATTCGATCGAGCTGCTGAAGTCACCCGAGGACTGGGAGCAACTCGCCCGACGGCTTCAGACCGAGGTCGCCGACGCGGTCACCGACGTCTTCGTGGGAATCGAACGCGGGGCACAGACGACACGCGAGGCGGTCGCCGAACTGATCGGCGAGGAAACGGTCGATACGTCTCCGTGGTCGTCACGACGCGAGATCGAACTGTCCTCGATGTGGGCCGACAAGGGCATCGACCCGGCCGCGCGCAAAGCCACTCAGCAGCTCGGGTCGGCGCTCGTCGGCCTGCGCGGGGCCCAAAGCGGAATCGTTCTGTTCGGCATGATGGGCCGCTTGCTACCCGCCGGCGCCGCGGCCTTGATGATGTCGAATCCGGTCACGGTCGGCATTGGCGCGGCGTTCGCCGGGATGCAGCTTGCCGACGCGCACAAGCGGAAGATCGCCCTGCGTCGCCAGCAGGCACGCAGCAACGTTCGCCAGTTCCTCGACGAGGTTCAATTCGCTGTCGGTAACGAGATCAGCGACACGATGCGCGAGGTGCAGCGTGGCATTCGCGACGAGTTCACCGATCGCATCTCCGAGCTGATGCGCACCTACACGGAGACTGCCCAGCAGGCGCAACAGGCATCGCAACGGGCGAGCGATGTCACCAGGGAGCGCATCGTCGTGGTGCGATCAGCGCTCGACCGCATCGCTCGGGCGCGAACGTTGCTTCCACGGGCCGGCTCGTGACGATCTCCGCCGAGGCTCCGACCATCGACCGTGTACGCACGGTCTGCCGGCTCGCCGCAACGCTGGTGAGTGCCACCGAGCTCGCCCGTGCTGTTGCCGTCGTGCAGGATCGTCTCGATGGAGCACTGCGGGTTGCAATCGCCGGACGCGTCAAGGCGGGCAAATCGACGCTGCTCAACGCGCTGGTGGGCGAACGTCTTGCGCCGACCGACGCAGGTGAGTGCACCAAGGTGGTCACGTGGTACCAACACGGGCCCGCCTACGACGTGGTTGCGATCGGATATGAGGGTCAGACGACGGCGATCCCATTTCGGCGCGTCGACGGCGCACTGAGCTTCGACCTCGGCCAGCTTCAGCCGGAAACCGTGCAGCGCATCGTCGTGTCGTGGCCGTCTTCAGCACTTGGCGAGCTCACCCTCATCGACACGCCGGGCCTCGCATCACTGTCGGCCGAGAACTCTCTGCGAACGACCGAGTTCCTCGCCCTCGACGATCCGCGCCCGAGCGACGCCGATGCGGTCATCTATCTCATGCGCCACCTGCACCGGCGCGATGCCGAGTTCCTCGGTTCGTTCATGGACCGCAGCGTCGCCGGCTCATCGCCGGTCAACGCCGTAGCAGTGCTGTCTCGCGCCGACGAGATCGGCGCAGGGCGCCTCGACGCGATGACGTCGGCCCGGCGCATCGCCGATCGATACGAGCACGACGAGACCGTACGCACCCTGTGCACGGCCGTCGTGCCGGTTGCCGGGCTGATCGCCGAAACCGGACTGACGTTGCGCGAAGACGAGGCCTGGGCGCTTCGTCGTCTCGCCGAGACGCCGCACGCAGTGCTCGAGCGCATGTTGCGCGCCGCCGATGCCTTCTGCGATCCGGGGGCGAGCGAACTCACCGTCGAGCTACGCCGGCAGCTCCTCGATCGGCTCGGCGTCTTCGGAGTGCGCTTCTGCCTCACCGAGATTCGCGCCGGTCGGTCGACCACCGCCAGCGAACTTGCCCAAGCCCTCGTCGCCGAGTCGGGGCTCGACGCACTGCGGGGCCTGATCACCGATCGCTTCCTGCCTCGGGCGCACGTCCTGAAGGCTCGCACAGCCCTCGTGAGCCTCAGATCGATCGCTCGAGAGCTCGAAGCACCCGACCCGACAGCAGCGCGTCAACTCGCTGCCGAGATCGAGCGATGTGAGGCCTCGTCACCCGACTTCGCCGAGCTCCGCCTCAGCCATCTCGTGCTCTCGGGCATCGTTGCGTTCAGCGACGATCAACGGCGCGAGCTCGATGTCGTCACCGCTCCGGGTCGGGGCCTGGAAGAGCGACTTGGTCTCGACGTGGCTGCGGATCACGGCGTGCTGCGCTCGAAGGCCCTCGAAGGTGTGGAGCGTTGGCGCACCAATGGTGCAGCGCCGATGGCAGACGTGGCGATGAGGGAGGCATGCGAGACCATGGCGCACACGTACGAGAGCCTCTTCGTCGAACTGCACGCTCCCCGCCCCAACGCAACCTGACCTCCGACTCCCACGTTGCTTGGGCGCGATTCCGGCACTCTCACTTCCGCTTTCGCGCCCATGGGAAGGGCGGCTTGCGGGGATTGGTCAACGGATGACGCGATGATAGTTACTGTGTGACTAACATCGCCGACATGCGTGGAACTCATCGGCTTCTCCTCACCGCGATCGCCGCTCTCTCGATGGTTGGCGCCTCGTGTGGCTCCGACAGCGCCAAGACCGCCGCCACCACCACTCCGACGACGACAGTCGCAACGACCTCGGCCTCCGTTGCCACCGAAGCCGTCCCCAGGACGGCCCAGGCTCCGATCACGACCGAGGCTGCGACGACGACCCAAGCCAAGCCGGAATTGTCAGGAGGTATCACGGTGTTCGCAGCCTCGTCGCTCACCGCCGCGTACACCGAGATCGCAAAGGCGTTCATGACGGAGTTCCCCAATTCGAAGGTCACCCTCAACTTCGGGGCGTCCTCCGACCTGGTGACCCAGATCAACGAGGGCGCACCCGCCGATGTCTACGCCTCGGCCGACGAGACCAACATGAAGAAGCTCACCGACGCCGCCGGCAATGCAGGCGATCCACAGACCTTCGCAACCAACTCGCTCGAGATCATCGTCGGCAAGGGCAACCCGAAGGGGATCACCGGCGTGGCCGACCTCGCCAAGCCTGGTGTCATCTTCGTGACCTGCGCACCGGAGGTTCCGATCGGCAAGTACTCCGCGCAGGTGCTCTCCACGGCAGGCGTCACGGTGACACCTGCGTCGCTCGAGCAGAACGTGAAGGGCATCGTGACGAAGGTGACCCTCGGCGAGGCCGACGCAGGCATCGTCTACAAGACCGACGTGATGGCGGCAGGTGACCAAGCCGCTGGCGTCGAGATCCCCGCCGACATCAACGTCACCGCCACCTACCCGCTTGTCGTCACCAAAGCTGCAACGAACCCTGCCGGTGCGCAGGCGTTCGTGGACTTCGTGTTCGGCGAGCAAGGTCAGAAGATCATGGCGAGGTACGGCTTCACCGCGCCCTGACAACACGTCACGTTCGCACCCGGACGCAACCGAAGGCCTTCGGGGATGCGACGATGGTGAGCGATGGCGTCAACGAGCAGAACGAATGGCCAAGAGCTCCTTCTCGGCGAGTGGGCCTGCCTGGGCATTCTCTACCCGGCGCCGACGCACGGCTTCGCGATCGCTGCCCGACTGAAGCCGACCGGCGACATCGGACGCGTCTGGTCGCTCTCTAGACCCCTCACCTATCGATCGCTCGATCAACTCTCGACCCGCGACTACATCCACGCCATCGGCGAGGAGCCCGGCATCGCCGGGGGTAATCGCACGATCCTCGCCGCCACGAGAGCGGGCCGTGCACAACTTCGGAAGTGGCTGAACACACCGGTCGCCCACCTCCGCGACCTTCGCAGCGAGCTTCTCCTCAAGCTCATCATCGCCGAGCATTGCGACATCGACATCTCGGCGATGCTCCAACGACAACGAGCCCACATCAAGCAGTTGGCCGATGTCTTGCGAGAACAGATCACCAACAGCGCCGAGCCGGTCGATGTCGTCGCACTGTGGCGAAGTGAATCGTCCGAGGGCGCGCTGCGGTTCCTCTCCCGCCTCTCGACATCGGCATGAGCGAGACGTACACCGACCGACCGGAGGCCTACCTCGCCGGCGATCGGCGACGGGCGCTCGCCGAAGGCCGCGACCTGAGTGATCGGGTCCGTGGTGCCGCAGTGTTCGCCGACGTCTCCGGCTTCACTCCGCTCACCGAGGCGTTGGCTCACGAACTGGGCGCGCAACGTGGCGCCGAAGAACTGACAGCTCACCTCAATCGCGTCTTCCATGCCTTGATCGACGACGTCGATCGGTACGGCGGCGACGTCATCTACTTCGGCGGAGATGCGATCACGGTTTGGCTCGACGGCGACGACGGCCGGCGCGCGGCGGCGTGCGGCCTGGCCATCCAGCAGACCATGGCGTCGGTCGGCACCATCCACACCCCAGCGGGAACCGAGGTGGTCCTGGCCATCAAGGTTGCCGTCGCCGTCGGTTCGGCTCGACGCTTCGTGGTCGGAGATCCGGCGATCCAGTTGATCGATGTGTTGGCCGGCCGGCTGATCGACGAACTGGCCGACGCCGAGCACCTGGCCCAGAAGGGCGACGTGGTGTTGGCGCGTTCAGCGCTGGAATCACTCGGGGATCGAGTGATCATCGGCGATCGGCGTGAGGACGAGCACGGCGGCATCGTCGGGACCCTCGCCCGTCTGCTGGTCGACGTCGGCGGGGTCGACGAGGTGGCCTCGACGACAGCGCTGGACGAGGCAGTGGTCCGACAATGGATCCTGCCCGCCGTGTACGAACGCCTGGTGACCGGGCGGGGCGAGTTTTTGGCCGAGCTCCGTGCCGCGTACCCCATGTTCGTTCGCTTCGGCGGCATTGACTACGACCACGACCCCGACGCGGCCGCCAAGCTCGACGACTTCGTGCAGCGCGCCCAACGAATCCTCGCCGGATACGGAGGCAACCTGCTCCACGTGATCATTGGTGACAAGGGCGCGTACCTCTGTGGCGTGTTCGGTGCACCCCACGCCCACGAGGATGACGCATCGCGCGCTGCGACGGCCGCGTTGGAACTGCTCGCGCTGGAACGTGAGACGGCCGCAACGGATCTTCAGATCGGGATCACCCACGGGCGAATTCGCAGCGGCGCGTATGGCCACCCGATGCGGCGAACGTTCACCTGCTTGGGAGACGCCGTCAACCTCTCGGCACGGCTGATGTCGCAGGCCCCGCCGGGCCAGGCCTACCTCAGCGAAGATGTGCACCGTGCCTTGAGCGAGCGGATCGAGTGCCACCTCATCGGCGACCTGACCGTGAAGGGCAAGGCAGACTCGGTGCGAACCTTGGCGCTCGTCGGGCTTCGGCGGGGGCCGGTGAAGCGCGCGATTCGATACCCGCTGCCGATGGTGGGACGCGACGCGGAGCTGGCGGTGTTCGCGCAGGCATTCGACGATGTCGTCGGCGGCACTGGACGCGTGGTCGCCGTTGCCGCTGAAGCAGGTCGGGGCAAGTCGCGACTGATCGCCGAGGTCGTCCGAGGCATTTCGGCCGCGGGTGTCGACGTTGCGTGAGGTGAGGCGCAGAACTTCGGGCGCACGACCAGCTATCTCGTGTGGCGAGAGGCGTGGCGCACGCTTCTGAACGTCGTCGACGACGACGACGAAGTTCTGCAACGCCGGGAGCTGACCCGGCGGTTGGGTGCGATCTCTCGGGATCATGCTCGCCGCGCCCCGTTGCTGGCGGCTGTGGTCGGCATCGAGCTGCGCGACAACGATCTCACCAAGAGCTTCGACGCCAAGCTTCGCAAGACCTCGTTGGAGTCATTGCTGGTCGACATCCTTCGGGCCCGCGCGGCAACCGGGCCGATCGCGATCGTCCTCGAGGACTGCCATTGGATCGACCCCCTGTCGAGGGACCTTCTCGAGGAGCTGGTGCTGGCATGCTCCTCGTTGCCTGTGTTGTTCGTGCTCGCCTATCGGCCGGCCGCTGAGCCGGGCGGTGGTCTCGGATTGGAGCGGACCCCGTACTTCCACGAACTGAGCCTGGGCGAGCTCGACGCCGGCGATGCCCACCTCGTGCTGCAAGCCAAGCTCGAGCAGTTGTTCGGGCAGGCCGTCAAGACGGCGCCGGAGCTGATCGAGTTCGTCATCGAGCGCGCCCAGGGCAATCCGTTCTACCTCGAGGAGCTCGTCAACTACATCCATGGTCAAGGAGTCGACCCGGCCGACCCGGCAGCGTTCCGGCGCCTCGACATACCCGACACCCTGCTCCGACTCGTGCAAAGCCGCATCGACATGTTGGCCGAAGCCCCGCGGACAGCGCTGAAGGTCGCCAGCGTCGTTGGGCGAACCTTCGAGACGCCGTTCGTCCACGGCGTGTATCCCGACCTCGGCTCGGTCGACGAGGTGCATGCGCGCTTCGAACTCGCTCGCGAGGCAGACCTCGTCAGGGTCGACCGCCTCGAGGACCGATCGTGGCTCTTCCGTCACGTTGTCGCCCGCGATGTGGCGTACGACAGCCTCCCGTTCGCCATGCGGGCGATCCTCCACGACCGGGTCGGTGCGTACCTCGAATCGGGAGGTCCGCAGGCCGTCGAGCGGAACCTCGATCTCCTCGCCTACCACTACTGGCTCGGCGACGACCAGGCGAAGAAGCGCGAGTTCGCGGTACGCGCCGGGATTGCGGCTCAAGCACGCTACGCAAACGACGCCGCGGCCGACTACTTCCAACGCGTCCTTCCACTCGTGCCCGATGACGAACGCGCCGGCGTGCTGCGTCGGCTCGGCAAGGTGCTCGAGCTCCGCGGAGGTTGGGCCGACGCGGAGGCGACGTACCGAGAGGCGATCGAGCTCTCGCTGTCGGTCGCCGACGACGCGGAGCAGGCCCGAGCGCACGCAGATCTCGCCGAGTCGCTCCGCAAACAGGGTCGCTTCGAAGATTCCCGCCAACAGCTGGCGCTGGCAAGCGAGATCTTCACGCGCATCGACGATGACGCCGGCCTCGGGCTCGTACTCCATCTCCAAGGCACGCTCGCATCGCAGCAAGGTCAGTACGACGCGGCCCGCACCGCCTACGAGCTGAGCCTGCAGATTCGCGAACGCCTGGGCGAGCGAGCGTTGGCAGCTTGTTGAGCAACCTCGCACTGGTTGCCGAGAACGAGGGAGACCTGCAGCGAGCACGCACGATGAACGAACGGGCCCTCGCGATTCGAGAAGAAGTCGGCGATCGTCGGGCGATCTGCGTTTCGCACAACAACCTCGGGATGATCGCCCTCTTGCAGCAGGACTTCGCCGCCGCGGAGATGCGGTTCCGCGAATCGATGCGCCTCGCCACCGAGGTCGGCGACCGCTGGATCGTCGCCGTCGGCCATCACAACCTCGGCAACGCCACCCTCGGGCTCGGCCAAGCAGACCTGGCGGGCGACGAATACCTGCAGGCCCTGCAGGCCTACGAGGACTACGGCGATCTGTGGTCGATCGCCCTCTTGGTCGAAGACGTCGTGCCGCTGGCGATTGCCAAGGACCAACTGGTGCAGGCGGCTGAGCTCGTTGGCGCGGCCGACGCGTTGCGAAATCGCCTCGACGCTCCGCGCCCACCTACGGCCGTCGCCGTGCTCGATGCAGCATTCGGCGCCGTGCGATCGCACCTCGGCGATGACGAGCAGGCTGCGCTCGCTCGCGGGCGCAAGCTCGACTCGAACGAACTGGGGACCTTGCTTCGCGAGGTCGGGCGATCGTCGAACTCGGTCACGCCGACGATCGACGACTAGTCTGCGTACCTGAGTTCATTGGGACGGGTGCAAATTCGCATGTGATTTTCGGTGACGTCGAATATCGAGGCAGCTATGCGCATCCCACTGTTCCCCCGCCCCGGCCTCCGAGCCCTGCAGCTCGCGCTCGCAGTGTCGATGCTCGGGATACTGGCTCCGACGCTTGACACGTCGACGGTTGCGGCAGATCCGCCGCCGGTCTGGGCCGGCAGTGGTCCCGGCAACTTCACGCTGGATTCGGACGGCTCCAGCACCCCGCCGCAGATGACCTACAACCTCCCGACTGTTCCTTCGAACAGCACCCGCTTTTCGGACGAGACGTGGACGTTGAGCACCACCACTTCGGCCAGCACCGCGACGCAGTCAATCGCGTACACGTCAACGGCTACCACGCCTTCTTCGACGTGCACGTCCACCTCGACGCCTTCGTCACCCACAACGGCGTCACCAGGACGACGAGTTTGGTTGCCGATGGACCAGTCAACTGCTGCACTCCACCCTCGGGTGGCTTCGGTTACGCCGGCAGCCACACGTTCAACATCGCCAGCGGCGACACCTACGGATTTACGTTCGGTGGTTTCAACTTCGACTCCGACCCCGCGTTCTACGGCACGCTGACCCTCGTACCCTCTGTGCCGATCCCAGTCGTGCCGTACACGAACCCGGCGGCGGTGGCTGCCAACACTTCGTGGACGAAGGCCGCGCCACTCACCAGCGCCGGCCTCGACGGCACGCTGACGCAACCTGGCGAGGCCCGTTGGTACAAGTTCCCGATCCAGCCCGACAGCCAGGTCCAGGTCGACCTGAGCCACCTCGACCAGAACTTCGACCTCACCATGTTCCGCGACATCGGTCAGGCGTTCACGACGCTGGCGTCGACGCAGGACCTCACCAAACTCAGCGTCCAGTTCGCCGGAAACGCCTACAGCCCGTCGATCTACTCACCATCGATCTACAGCCCGTCGATCTACAGCCCATCGATCTACTCACCATCCATCTACAGCCCATCCCTCTACTCGCCGTCCGACGCATTCCTCGCGGCCTTCTCGGGCGCCCAGACCCGCAGCCTCATCGGGATCTCGGCGCACGACAACGCCGATCCTGAGAGCGTCCGAACCGCGACCTGGAACAACACCGGCAACTTCTACGTGCGGGTGCAAGGTCGCAACGGCGCCTTCTCACCGACGCCGTTCCACCTCGATCTCACCAACTCGGGTGGCCCGTGCAGCAACATCGCCCTCGACTCGTTCAGTTCGCTTCCGACCATCGCCGGCACGCCGGGCACGGCACAGACGGTGATCCTCACCGACAGCACTCGCTTCGCCCAGTTCTCGGGACTCGCACGATCCGACATGCTCGCCTCGCGCGCCTCGCTCGCCGACCGCACTGGTGGAGTGATCGTCGACGTCAGCGCCAGCCAGCGCATCAACGCCCTCAACGGACAAGCCGACGCCAACAAGGCGTGTCCGTACGCGAAGAACCTCGTCGCCCAGGCGATCCGCGATGTGGTCAACTCCTATCGCGACGCTTCCGGAACACTGAAGTACGTCGTCATCGCCGGCGGCGACTCCGTCATCCCGTTCTTCCGCTACGCCGACGCTGCCGGCATTGGTCCCGAGTCCGACTACGTCCCGCCGGCGCTCGACAGCAGCGCATCGGAGGCCAGCTTGCGCCGCAACTACGTGCTCGGGCAGGACGCCTATGGTGCGCTCACCGACGTGACCATCAAGGGTGCCGTCATGCCGGTGCCCGACGTTTCCGTGGGACGCCTGGTCGAGACGCCCGACGAGATCCAGGCTGCCATCAATGGGTATCTCGGCCTCAGCAACGGTGTGCTACCAACACCGACCTCGTCGCTCGTGACCGGATACGACTTCCTCACCAGCGCAGCTGATTCGGTGCAAGGTGACTTCGCCGCCGGCCTCGGTACGAGCGGCCGCGCCGACACGCTGATCACCGATCAGGGTGTCCCGACGACCAACACCACGGTGGGAACGCCGAGCCGCGACAAGTCGTGGACTGCGTCCGACCTTGCCAACTCGCTCTTCGGGTCGCATCACGACCTGGTGTTCCTGGCTGGTCACTTCAGCGCCAACAACACCTTGGCCGCCGACTACACGACGAGCCTCGCCACCACCGAACTCGACGCTCACCCGGGCCTATTGACCAACTCGTTGGTGATCAGCGCCGGGTGCCATGCCGGCTACAACTTGCTCGACGCCGACGGCATCCCGGGCGTGACGCTGGGTCTCGACTGGCCCGAAGAGATGGCCAAGCAAGGCGCCACGTTCATCGGCGGCACCGGCTACCAGTACGCGGATACCGACTTCCTGGCCTACAGCGCCAAGTTGTACGCGCTGCTTGCCACTCAGTTGCGCGGCGGTACCGGAGCCGTGCCGATCGGTCCCGCGCTGGTCAACGCAAAGCAGACCTATCTCGCCGATGTCGCCAGCCTCACCGGGATCGATCAGAAGGCGCTGATCGAATCCACGCTCTACGGACTGCCCATGACCGGCCTCGACCTCCCAGCTGGGCGCACGACACCACCGAGCGATGGCGCCGGGATCAGCCCCACGCCAGTGGCAACCGGAACGCCCGGTGCAGTGCTCGGTCTGAAGAGCGCTCCGCTCAACTTGTCGCCGAGCCTCACAACACCACCGTCAAAGCCGGTGCTCGACACCGCCGGCACTCCGACCGGTGTGTTCTTCCACTGGCTCACGGGCTCCGATGGCGTGCAGTCCGACCCTGGCCTGCCGGCATTGCCGAAGCAGAGCGATGACGTGACCAGCTCGACGGGTGGGGTGCTGCGCGGGGTCGGCTTCGTCGGAGGCACGTATGCCGACACGCCTGGAGTCACGCCGCTCACCGGCGCACCGACCACCGAGCAGAACGGCGTGCACAGCAACTTCGTGTCACCGGTGTTCTTCCCGCAGCGGCTCACCTCGGTCAACTACTTCGGCGCGCTCGACGGCAACGGCACCGACGGGCGAACCAGGTTGATCACGACCCCGGTCCAATACCGCTCCGACTCGGACAGCACCACGACCGATACCGAACGGACGTACTCGCACCTCGGGCTGCAGCTGTACTACAGCTCCAACACGACCACGTAAGGCGGCAACACACCGGCGCTCGCCGCGCCGCCGTCGATCTCGGGCGTCGTCGACTCCGTCGGTCCCGGTGGAACCGCGGTCACGGTCAGCACCCACATCACAGGAGATCCATCCGCCGGGATCCAGAAGGCCTGGGTCACGTACACGGCCGAGGCCGGCCCGCTCCACGGAACCTGGCAGTCGGTCGATCTCGTTCAGGACCCGACCGACTCGACGTTGTGGACCGGAACGTTCGTACTCCCCAGCGGCCAGGCTGCCTCCGACGTTCGTTACATCGTGCAAGCGGTCAACGGCGTCGGCCTGGTCGGCCTCGACAACAACCTCGGCGACGGTTACACGCCGGGCGTTCCCGTTGGGGCTTCGACTCCGCCGGCGACGACACCAACCGCAGTCACCCTCGATCTGGTGCCGGCGAGCGGGATCTCCGGCGGCACGCTTGCCGTGGGTGCGACGCTGGCCGGCCCGGCGGGCAGCCCCGTCACCTTCTCGCTCGGTAGCTTCTCCATCGATGTCAACACCGACTCGGGTGGTCGGGCGGCGGCGATCGTGCCGCTCCAGGATGCCGTCGGCGGTTACACACTGACAGCCTCGTACGGCGGCGCCGCCACACACCTCGGGTCGTCGGCCGCAACTCCGTTCAGCATCACGAAGGTTCCGACCACGCTGACGCTCTCCACCGTCGCGCCGGTCACGGTCGGGCAGGGCACTGCCACCGGAGTGACTGCCACATTGACCAGAACGGCCGCCGGCACGCCACTGCCGCAGCAGACCATTTCCTTCACGCTCACCGGCCCGGTCAACACGGTCGTCACAACGACGACCGATCCGCAAGGGCAGGCTCATCTGGGCACGCTCAACCTGCTCGACGGCGCGTACACGGTTGCCGCTGGCTTCCTGGGGACGCCGTCGACCTATTCACCGGCCTCGGCCACAACCGTCGGGTTCGGTGCCGACACGAAGGCTCCGATCGTGACCCGCACCCTGGTCCCGACGGCCAACGCGGCGGGCTGGAACAACGGCACGGTGACGGTCGTGTGGTCGGCCTCCGATCCAGCACCATCGTCGGGCACCCCGTCGACCCCCGCGCCGACCGTCGTCACGACTGAGGGCGCGGCGCAACCCGTCACGTCCGGTCAGTCGTGCGATCCGTCGAACAACTGCGCTACCGGCAGCACGGTGGTTTCGATCGATCGAACCGCGCCCACCATCACCAGCGCGGCGCTGCCGGCGGCCAACACAGCGGGCTGGAACAAGAGCCCGGTGACGGTCAGCTTCTCGTGCGCCGACACACTGAGCGGGATCGCTGCCTGCCCCGCGTCGCAGATCGTCAGCTCTCAAGGTTCGACCACGGCGTCAGCGACGATCAACGACCGTGCCGGCAACCCCGCGTCGACCTCTCGTGTCGTCGAGGTCGACACCGTTGCCCCCGCACTCACCGCAGTGACGCTGTCGCCCACGTCGATCTCCTCGGGTGGGGCGACGAACCTCACGGCGACGGTCGCAGATGCCACGTCGGGAGTCGCCCGGGTCGAGTACTTCGTCGGCACCGATCCCGGCCTCGGCCTCGCCACCGCGGCGACGATCAACGCCGGCTCGGTTTCGGCGACCCTCGGCGCCAGCCTGCCGGCCGGCACCTACACCGTCGGTCTGCGAGCCCTCGATGTTGCGGGGAACTGGCCGTCGACTTCCACCGCGACGTTGGCGGTCACGCAGATTGGTGTGACGGTCAGCACCAACGCCAAGCGCACGGGCGCAATCGATCTCGCCGGATCAACGGTGTCGGGCAACATTGCCGTCTTCGCCACACCACCGAGCGGCAGCAGCCCCGTCATCATCGTCGCGTTCTACCTCGACGATCCAAATCGCACGAGCGCCCCCTATCGATTGCAGCTGTTGACCCCGTACGACCTCAACGGCACCTTGTCCAACGGCACGGCCAATCTGTTCGACAGCCGGTTGCTCCTCAATGGAACCCACACGGTGACGACCGAGGTCGTTCGGTTGAACGGCACCATCGAGCGACGCACCGTGTCGTTCAACGTCAACAACCCCGCGCCAACAGTGACACAGCGGATCCAAGTCAGCACGAGCCCCACACGTACCAACCCGGCGGTCCTCAACGGTCAGTCCCTCTCGGGGTCGGTGGCCATCTTCGTGGCGCCGACGACCGGGGTGAAGTCGGTCGAGTTCTGGTTGGACAAGACCAACCTCACGGTCAGTCCTCGCTCGGTCGACAGCTCCGCTCAGTTCGACTTCAACGGCACCGCCGGCAACGGGCAAGCGACGATGTTCAACGTTGGCTCCTTGGCAGCCGGTTCGCATCGCGTCGCGGCGCGGATCACCTTCACGAACGGAACTACTGCCGTACTGTCGGGCACGTTCACCAAGTAACGCGAGGCGTCAGGCGGCCACCAGCACCGTCGACGTGGAGCTCGGCACCGACACGCTGCCCGGCCCGACCAGGCCAGTGATCGACACCGTCGAAGTCACCGGACCTACGGTCGATGGCGCCTGCAATGAGTAGGTCAGGACGTATCCGTCACCCGCGGCGATCGGCGCGTAGATCACGCACTCGACCGAACGACGCACCGTGCGATTGTTGGCAGTACCAGAGAACGTGTCCTGCTCGTGACACTCGGGGCCGGAAGCGACGAAGTTGAGGTCGTTCAGCGGTTCCGACACCAACACGTAGCCGGTGGTCGGGCCGTCTCCTACGTTGGCCACGGCGACACTGCGCTCGAAGACCGCGCCCGGGACCACCGTGTCGGGCTGGCTGGTGAAGATCACCAGATTGGCCAGACCAGACAGCACGGTGACGGTCCTGGTGCTCGACCCGCCCGATGTGGTGAAGGTCAACGCTTGATTACCGGCCGCCGATGGCGAAAGCGTCACGGAGGCGATGTACTGCTGGGTGGCACCGCCCGGCAGCCCTGGAACCGCAACGACGTAGCTGGCGGACCCGAGCGCGAGTGTCGCCGAACCTGGCGACGACGGCAGCGTGCCGGTGTTGGAGACGTACAGCTTCGCGGTGGCCTGGTGACCGACAGCGAGGTCGCCGTAGACGAGCACGTTGCCAGGCACGACGACAGCCGGGGTGCCCGGGTTGAAGTAGTAGAACGCGCTGCCTGTCGCAGTGACGGCAGTGATGCTGAGCGATGTGTTCGGGCTCGCTGCCGTGGCGGAGGCCAGTGACGCTGACGCACTCGAGGCGAGCGTCAGCGGGCAACGCAGCTCCGGATCGACCACGTTGAGCTTGCCGCTCTTGTGCGAGTAGCTACCGAGTACGCAGCGAACGTCCGTCGAGGTCACAGTGATGCCTCGCGACCAGTGGATGACGACGGTGTCTGTACGGGTGATGGTGTCGGTGTTCGAGGCAGTCACTGCGATCGGGCCCGGTCCCGATGCCGGTCCGGCGAAGCCGGCGGTGACGCCGTTCGTGGCGTGCGCTCCTGTCGCGAACGTCACGCTCGCCAGTGCGCCGATGGCGATGGCGACGACGTTGCGCACTTTGGTTCCGTTGGATGACCTCGGCTGGTGCATGTCGAGGACTTAAGCCCTCCTTGACTCCGAAGTCAAGTATTACTTAATTTCAGGGTTGAGCAACCCTTGACTGCCGTGGTAGAGATAGGCCCAAGGGATGGGACGACAATGGACAAGATCGAACAAGGACGGGAATTGGCCAGGCTGCGCGTCGCCGCCGGGTTGCTGTTGCGACATGTCGGCGCCGAGTTCGACATCGACAAGTCGGCGGTGCAGTCATGGGAGGCCGGGAAGACCTCGCCCGACTCTCGCAAGCTGGTCAAGCTCGACGAGTTGTACGGCGGGCGTGGTGAGGTGCTTGCACTCTTCGGCTTCCAGACCGACGACTTGGTCGCCCGCGTTACGAAGCTAGAGGCCGAAGTTCGACGACTGGCGCGAGCCCTCGGTCGGGCGCAGCAGCTTGAAGCGGATGCTGACGGCGATGACGGTGACGTAGCGCACCAACGCGGCGAGACTGGCGCTCGGCGATAAGACGCTCGACCTCGTCGAGCATCTCTTCGGTCGTCGCAGTGTTCCAGTCCATACGTGATCCTTCCACGGTCTCGCTTCATCTGACCGGGGTCTGGGGTCGACAAGCGTCATTGTGGCACAGGTCGTTCCCACGCGCCTACGTCCGATCCAATGTCTGTTCAACAAATCCGCATCCAGTCACTCTCCGTGCAGTTCAACCGCCGCGCGTCGCTCCGCACCCCCGTGGCGAACCGTCACTCTCGATCG
>JANYKU010000013.1 GCA_025358075.1 Ilumatobacteraceae bacterium | reverse complement strand
ACCAGGGTGTCGAAACCGGCCTGCACGAGCGAGGTCAACCCGCCGCACAGCACGACCTGCTCGCCGAACAGATCGGTCTCGGTCTCTTCGCTGAACGTCGTCTCGATCACGCCGGCGCGGGCGCCACCGATCGCCTCGGCGTAGCTGAGCGCCAACGCGTGGGCCCCGCCAGTGGCGTCTTGGTGCACGGCGATGAGGCACGGGACCCCGCCGCCTTCGGTGTACGTGCGCCGAACGAGATGGCCAGGGCCTTTCGGCGCGATCATGATCACGTCGACGGTCTTCGGCGGACGGATGCGCTTGAACCGGATGTTGAAGCCGTGGGCAAACGCCAGCGCCTTGCCCTTGCGCATGTGCGGCTTGATGAACTCTTCGTAGGTCGCCTTCTGCTCGGTGTCGGGCATCGTCAGCATGATCACGTCGGCCCACTTGGAAGCGGCACCGATCTCCATCACCTTCAGCCCGGCGGCTTCGGCCTTTGCCGCCGACTTGCTGCCCTCACGCAGCCCGACGACCACCGGTACGCCGGACTCTTTCAAGTTGAGGGCGTGAGCGTGGCCTTGCGAGCCGTAGCCGATGATGGCGACCTTGCGACCGCGAATGATCGATGGATCGGCGTCCGCCTCGTAGTACATCTTCGCGGCCATCAGCCAGCCTTTCCCTTGTGTGCCACGGCACGTAGCCGTGATTCCTTGTCGAGTTTGGGCAGCGCCACCCGTCCGGTGCGCTGTAGCTCCACGATGCCATATCCGGCGAGCAGTTCTTCAAAATCGTCGAGCTTGTCGGGATGCCCGTCGAGGCTGATGGTGATCGCCTCGACGCCGACGGCGAGGATCTTGCCCTCGAAGATCGTCGCCAGTTCGACGACTTGGCCGCGCTGCTCGGGGCTGACGCGCACCGTCGCCAGCAACAGCTCGCGCTCGACCGACCGCAGCGGATCGAGCTCACTGATCTTGACGACCTCGATCAACTTGAACAGCTGCTTGGTGATCTGCTCGAGCGGCGCCGAGTCGACATCGACCACGATCGTGATGCGACTGAACCCTTCGTTCTCGGCAGGCGCGACGGCTAACGAGAAGATGTTGTAGTCGCGTCGGGCGAAGAGCCCGGCGACGCGAGCGAGAACACCTGGACGGTTCTGGACGAGGACGGAAAGGATGTGATGGTTCATCTCGGTCACCTCAGCGCACCGTTCATTTGAGGGCACCCTTCCTGGGCATCTGCGAGTCGGGCAGGATGAGGTCGTCGTTGCCCATCCCGGCGGGCACCATCGGGAACACCTTCTCGCGAGCATCGACACGGAAGTCGACGACCACGGGCCGATCGTCGATCGAGTTGGCCTTGTCGATCGCCGGCTGCACTTCCTCGGGGCTGTCGACGCGGATGCCAACGCAACCCATCGCCTCGGCCCACTTGACGAAGTCGGGGAGCTCGGGCGACAGATAGACCTCGCTGTAGCGCTCGTCGTAGAACATCTCCTGCCATTGGCGGACCATGCCGAGGTAGCTGTTGTTCAAGATCGCGACCTTGATCGGGATGCGCTCGACGCTGGCTGTCACCAGTTCCTGTGCGGTCATCTGGAAGCAGCCGTCGCCGTCGACCGCCCACACCGTGCGATCTGGTCGGCCGACCTTGGCGCCGATCGCAGCCGGCACGGAGAACCCCATCGTGCCGAGGCCACCGGAGTTGACCCACGTGTACGGCTCGTTGAACCTCCAGTACTGCGACGACCACATCTGATGCTGACCGACGCCGCTGACCAAGATCGTGCCCTCGGGTGCGTTGTCACGCAACTGCTCGAGGCAGTACTGCGGCTTCAACGCCTCGCCCGGCTCGCTCGCCTCGTACGAGAGCGGGAACTGCTCGCGCCACCCGCTGATGCGGCTCTTCCACGCACCCGTATCGGCCCGCGGGGTGCCGCTCTGCTCCATATCGCGGATCGCCCGAATGAGCTCTTCGATGACCAACCGGCAATCGCCGACGATCGGCACATCGGGGCGGCGCACCTTGCCCTGCTCGGCAGGATCGATGTCGACGTGGATGACCTTGGCGTCGGGCGCGAACGTCGACACCTTGCCGGTGATGCGATCGTCGAAGCGAGCGCCGAGTGTGATCAGCAGATCGCTGCGCTGCAGCGCGGTGATCGCCGTTGCGTTGCCGTGCATGCCGGGCATACCGAGACACAGCGGGTGGTCGTCGGGGAATGCACCGCGGGCCATCAAGGTGGTGACGACGTGGATGTCGGTCATCTCGGCCAGCTCGCGCAGCGCGTCGGCCGCGCGGGCCTTCAGGATCCCACCGCCGACGTAGAGGATTGGCCGTTCGGAGGCAAGGATCAGCTTGGCCGCCTCCTTGATCATCCGCGGATGACCCTTCACGTTGGGACGGTAACCGGGGAGGCTGTCGACGACTTCGGCATCGGTCGGCCAGTACCACTCCATCGAGTTCTGCAGCACGTCCTTCGGCACGTCGATCAGGGTCGGGCCCGGTCGGCCGGTGGTGGCGATGCGGAACGACTGGCGCACGGCCATGGGAAGGTTCTGCGCGGTCATGACCAGCTCGTTGTGCTTGGTGACGCTGCGGGTGATGCCCACGGTGTCGCACTCCTGGAACGCGTCCGTGCCGATCGCCGTGGTCGACACCTGCCCGGTGATGCACACCATCGGGATCGAATCCATGTACGCGTCGCACAGCGGAGTCACCATGTTGGTGGCCGCCGGACCGCTGGTGACCATGGCAACTCCGGGACGACCGGTCACGTGGGCGTACCCCTCTGCCATGTGGCCCGCGCCTTGCTCATGGCGTACGAGGATGTGACGAATCGAGGAGTCGAGCAGAGGGTCGTAGGCGGGCAGGATGCATCCGCCGGGCAGGCCGAACATGACCTCGACCCCCTCCATCTCGAGCGATTTGATCAGGGCCTGCGCCCCGGTGAGCTTCATCGTCTTGTCTCCCTTTGCCGTCAACTTCTTGCTGCACTGCGTTCTTTCCCGAAAAACCAAACGGCCCCCCGGATGGGAGGCCAAGACGTACGCGTATGTGGGCGTACGTCTACATGAGTACTACGAGAATCGCGGTGTTTTCGGCACGCATTGATCGTAGTGTGCCATGCTCGCCCGCCGACGCGCAACCTCAATGCCGAACCTTGGCACGCACAACCTTGGCGGGTGCGACAATCGGCTGGTGGCAACGAGACGCAAGATCACGGACGAGCAGCGTCGGTCGCGTCTGGCCCTTCGGCAGCGACTCGCGCCGTCGACGCGCACCAACGACGTGGCCGCGATCACGGACTCGGTCGTCGCCTTGCATTCCACCGACCCGTCGACGGTCTACCTGTCGGCACTGGCTCGAATGAAGCACCCGTCGATCGAAGCGGTGGCAGCTGCGCTGTACGACGAGCGGACCGTTGTGCGCCACCACGCGATGCGCCGAACGTTGTGGGTGTTCACGCCGACGATGGCTCGATGGGCGCACGCTGCATGCACGACTGCGTTGGCGTCGGCTCAATGGAAGCGGTTGGTCCAGATGGTCGACGACAGCGGCTTCGCCGACGACGGCGCGGCATGGGTCGCGAGCGCCCGCGCCGAGACGTTGGCTGCCTTGGCAGCGATGGGCACCGCGACGGCGAGACAGCTGGGCAAGGCGGTTCCGGCACTCACCGAGAAGCTGCACCTGGCGGCCGGCAAGTCGTACGCAGCGACGCAGGGAGCACACACTCGCGTGCTGCTCAACCTCGGGTTCGACGGTGCAATCGTGCGCGGCCGACCGAGCGGCGCATGGAACAGCTCCGAGTACCCGTGGGCGCTGTCGGAGCGTTGGTTGCCGGGCGGGATCGTCGGTGCCGAGCGGGTGAATGTCGATGTCGCTGCTGCCGAGCTTGCTCGGGGATACATCGCCCAGTTCGGTCCGGCAACGACGGCCGACCTGCAATGGTGGGCCGGCTGGACGATCGCAACGACGCGTCGAGCACTGGCCGCGATCGGCTCCGTCGAAGTCGACCTCGACGGTGGGGTTGGTTGGGTGCTCGCCGACGACGACGACGTCGACGCCAGCACCAAGGTCGGGTCGTGGATCGCTTTCCTTCCCGCGCTCGACCCGACGACGATGGGTTGGAAAGAGCGGTCGTGGTACCTCGACGAGCACGGCGCGTTCGGCAGATCGCTGTTCGACCGCAACGGCAACGCCGGTCCGACGATCTGGCTCGATGGGCACGTGGTCGGCGGATGGGCACAGCGCAAGTCGGGTGAGATCGCCTATCAACTGCTCGTCGACGCGCCCAAGAAGCGTCTCAGTGAGATCGCCGCCGAAGCTGAACGACTCGGCAGCCTGATCGGCGACGTGCGGGTCAACGTTCGCTTTCCCGCCCCGATGCAAAAGGACCTGCTTGCCTGAGTCCGACCGGATGAACACCAAGCTCTCGACGGCGTGGACGCACCGTGACCTGCGCGTCCTGGTCATCGGCGAGGGCGTGTCGATGTTCGGGTCGATGGTGTCGCGGTTGGCGCTTCCGTGGACCGCAGCGAGGGAACTCGACCAAGGAACGCTTTCCGTCGGGTTGGTGTTCCTCGCCGAACTGCTGCCCGCCGCACTCGTCGGGCTGTTCGCCGGCACTCTGGTCGACCGCTGGTCGCGACGACGCGTGCTGATCTTGTCGAACCTTGCGCTGGCTGCAGTCACCGCTGTGGTGCCGCTTCTCGCGGTCGTTGACCGGTTGACGATCACCGCCATCTACGCGGTGGGCCTCGCATCCGGGTGCATCGTTCCGTTCTTCCGCGCCGCATTTCGCTCGACGGTTCCGATCACGGTGCCACTCGAATCGTTCGCCGCAGCGCAATCGATCGTGCAGGGAGTCTCGGCGGTGGCCGAGCTGACTGCGTTCGCCGCGGCCGGGTGGCTGGTGCATGTGTTCGGCGGACCGGCCGGATTGGCGATCGACGCTGCCTCATTTCTCTGGGCGGCGAGCGTGACCCCATTCCTTCGCAGGACGCCACCTGCCCTCCACAAGGGAGACCGCACCGACGTGCTCACCGAGCTCGGCGATGGCGCGCGATACGTCCGCCGCCATCCGGTGCTACGGCCCATTGCGCTGTCGGAGCTGATCGCCGGGGTCGGCACCGGCATCCTCGGAAGCGTGGTGATCGTCCACGTCACCAAGACGTTGGGCTACGACACCGGGCCGCAGGGCATCGTGTACGCGATCGGCGGGGTCGGTTCGCTGGTCGCTGCGGCGTTCGCGGCGCGGGTACTGGCCCGATACGGCTTGCACCATTCGATCTTCGTGGCGCTGATCGCTGTGGTGCCGGCGATATCACTGATGGCCTTCGCGCCGCGACCCTCGGTTCTCGGCTACGCCATGCTCGTCGGACAGCAGTTGATTGCCGATCCTGTCGGAACCGTGAGCAGTGTCGCGTTCGGGACCGTGATCGCTGCCGGATCGCCCGATGCCATGCGAGCGCGCGTCGAGTCGACGATCATCGTGCTGGCGATGATGGGCATGGCATGTGGCTTCGTGATTGGCGGGGTCTTGGGCCAGTCGCCAATCGGCACCCGGGTCACGTTGCTCCTCGGCGCTCTGGTGACCGCAGCGGCAGCGTCGTGCCTGACCGGTCGAGCCGTACGTGGCGTTCGTGGTGCGGTCGATGTAGGGATCATTCAGTCATAGTCGAGTCGGGGTGCCTTGCTGATGGGGAATTTCCTTGACGGGTGAATCGAACACCTGTACGATTAGGTCATGGATGAGGCCGCAGCGATTGTCTTGCAGACCCGCATCGCTGTCCTCTGCGGCCATCTGAACGTGCTCCACTCCCAGCTGGTCGACACCATCGTCGAAGCCCTCGACGGCGACCTGTGGCAGCAATGGGGGATCCGCTCCCCCGACCATTGGCTGGCCTGGCAGACCGGACTGTCGCCGGCTCGTGCCCGCCAACTGGTCGACACCGCCCGCCGCGCCCGCGAGCTCCCAGCAACCTTCGCCGCCTTCGCCGACGGTGAACTCTCGGTCGATCAAGTCGTCACCGTTGCCCGCCACACCCCAACCCACAACGATGCCGAGGTCTGCGAACTGGCCAAGTCCGCCACCGTCACCCAACTCCGCACCTCACTGTCACGCTACGTGCACCCCCTCGACCCGCCACCCCAAGTGTCCGCACCCGAACTGTCCGGCGACCAACGCGATCATCTGGTCAGCGGGTTCGATGACGACGGCCGCTACACCATGCACGTCAACGCCCCCGCCCATCACGGCGCGATCATCGACCAAGCCGTACGCGAAGCCCGCGACGCCCTGTTCAACGCCGGCCAACCCGACGTCACCTGGCTCGACGCCCTCACCGAGGTCTGCAACCGCTCACTGGGCACGATCGCCAGCCCATCACGGCGTGACCGCTTCCGGATCTACGTCCACCTCGACACCGACAGCGCCGGCGGACCCGCCCACGCCTGGCTCAACGGCGGACCGCAACTCCCCGACAGCCTGCTCCAGGTGCTGTGCTGCGACGGCATCATCCAACCCCTCTGGCACACCGTCCGCCACCCGCAATGCCGGCCGGCAAAACATACGCCCACCCCACCGGCGAACCGTTCGACACCCGCTGGTTCAACCTCACCCCCGCCTGAACGCGAGCAGCAACGGAGATGAATGGGTGCAATTCCCACGCCGTAGCTTTTGCCATGCTGTGTGCGTGGCAGACGACAACGCAGGTTCGCGTCTCGACTTCGCCTTGGTTGATGTCGAGTTGTTCGTGGGGGCGGGCGCACCTCGCAGCGCATTCACTCCCGCACCGCCGACACCGTCAGAGCGTTGGCCGATGTTTCACGTTTCCGTCGAGAACGAGTAGTGCCTGCCCGATCAGGCATCTGAATGCGATCCGGAACCAGCGCTTCCATCTGGTAGCCCGTGGCGTTGGCGGATCGTCGGACTGCCCGATGGCGTGCGATGCGGTCGAGCTGAAACGCCGGTCGCTGCAGCAGCAACCGTCGAAGACATCATCGCCACAGCAGGTGGCCGACCGTTTCGACAGACCATGACGAGACGAGACATCTCCGGCTGATGTCCAGGACGCGGATCGCCAGTCCGGTGCCACTCCGCTCGACCACCGGGTCGGACATGTTCGAGCAGCAAGGTTTTGCCCGCACCCGTCAACTCGGCAAGAACAGCTGGCTGGTGACCAAGAAGGTGCGCCCAAGACTCACCTCTAGCTGAGGGGCTTGGGCACAGACCGAACAGGAGGAGTGACCGTCGGCTGAACCGTCCGGTCATTGGGGCGGCGATGCCGTGGATCGGCGGTTGACTTGCGGGATGGCACGACTGTTCATCGCAGTGTGGCCACCGGAGGAGGTGGCTGCCGAGCTCAGCACCCTGCATCGCAAGGACCAGCGCGGCGTGCGCTTCGTCCGCCCGGAGAGCTGGCACATCACGTTGCGCTTTCTCGGCGACACCGACCCTGGCGACGTGATCGACGCGCTCGACGGCACGGCATTTGCGCCTGCGCGAGCACATCTCGGACCGGCGGTCGACGTCATCTCGGAACGAGCGCTTGTCGTTCCCGTTGACGGGCTCGATGCACTCGCCGAACGGGTGACGGAGCGGACGAGTCGTATCGGTGAGCCACCGCGCAAGCGCTTCGTCGGCCACCTCACGCTGGCACGGGTGAAGTCGCACGTCCCGATGCCTCGTGCGATCGGTGCACTCGTCAGTGCAGAGTTCGAGGTCGAGGAGATCGCGCTCGTCCAGAGCCGTCTCGATCCGCAGGGCGCTCGATACGACACGATCGAGACGTGGCCGGTGGGCTGACGAATCGAGTTCAAGCGTCGATCGTGGTCGCACCGCTGTGTCGTCGTAGCACGATCGGGGCGTAGCCGGTGCTGTCGGCGAGTGCTGAGGCGAGCGTCGACGAATGGGTGGTCACCACGAGTTGCGAATACCGCGCCGCTTCGACGACAAGACGCGCCAGCGGTTCGATCAACGAGCCGTGCAGACTCGTCTCGGGTTCGTTGAGCACCAGCAGCTCCGGCGGTCGTGGAGTGAGCAGCGCGGCGACCAACGAGAGGTAACGCAGCGTGCCGTCGGACAGCTCGTGCGCGCCCATCGGTCGGCGCAGACCTGGCATGGCAAGTCCGACTGCGAACACACCGCGGTCGACTACGATTACCAGCTCGGCACCCGGGAACGCATCCTCGACTGCGTCACGCAGTGCCGGACCACTGCTCATGTCGTCGATGGTTGCCAGTGCGGCGGCAAGGTCGCGCCCGTCGTCGGCGAGTACGGGCGTTCGCACGCCTGGTCGCGGTGATCGAGCGGGTGCGTCCGGCCCAGTCGGGATCTGGTGATAGAAGCGCCAATGGCGCATGCGTTCTCGCAAGTCGTACAGCTCAGGAAACCGCGCCGGTTCACCGAGTTGAGCAAGCGCCGGCTCGAAGCGGTCGAGCATCGTCGCGAACGTCGACGTCGCACCATCCACGTCCCGCGCCGTCGCGGTCGACCCGGCCCGGTCGAGCAGCTCGGTGTGACGAGTCCGAGCCGGCCCGAACCATGCCAGTTCTTCTTTGACCTCGGCGTCCAACGAGAACGGCGTCGTCGATGCGTCGACGCTGGGCAGACCGAGCGACAGCTCGTAGGAGATCTCGTCGACTGCGGCACCGAACCGCATTCGCACGACTGCCGGCTTGCGACCGCGAGAAGGTGGCTCGCCGGCCCAGAGGGCGGACGGCATGCCTCCTTCATCCAGCAACGTTCGGGCCAGGGCTCCGCCCGCTCCCCGAGAGAGAAGCAGCAGCACTCGGTACAGGTTGGTCTTACCCGTCGCATTCTCACCTTGGATGACCGTCACCGGATACAGATCGATGTGCAAGTCGACGAGCGACCGGTAACGCTCGACCCACAGCCGCGACACAGTCACGCCGCCATTCTGCCCGACGTCACCACGGTCGAATATTCTGGACGGGTGTCCGACCCGCCGGAGAACTTCCCAGCGAAGCCTCGCAGCTGGATGCGGACAGACCACGATCTGGCGGGCCGAGACGATCCGAGAACGAGCGACCTCGTGTTCATCTGCGTGATCGTGTTGTCGGCCGGCCTACTTCTTCTCGGTTCTTGCTACCTCGGCTTGGGGGAAGGCTCGGCGTGCACTGACGTGCCCGGCAACGGTGGTTTGGATCGGGCGCCGTGCAACCGCGTCACTCATGGCCTCATGCTCAACGTGATCAGCCAAGCAACGTTCTTCGTGATCGCCTGGCTTGCCGGCGGCAGAAGACGTTCGCATCAATGGATGGCTTGGACCCTCTTGGCGTGCTCTCTCGGCACGTTCATCGCTTCGTTGGCGATCGCCCGCTCGTACTGAGTCACGCCCGGATTCTGGCCCCTAGAGTCCGGGAATGGATGAAACTCAGGTCGCCCATCGGTTCGCGCTGTTGGAGGCGCAAGTCAAGCTGCTCTCTGACCAACTCGGCATGCCGTGCCCTCCATTCCCTGGTGCGGTCACAGCGGGCACGGGGGTGCCGGGGGAAGTCGTCGACCTTGCTCGTGCCGGCAAGAAGGTTCAGGCGATCAGTGAACTGCGCCAGCTGACCGGCGCGAGCCTGGTGGAGGCGAAGAACATCGTCGAGAGTCTCTGACAACGTTGAAACGCAAGTTCTTGTAGGGCTCACGCAGCGCTGCGTCGCGCAGTGACGATGCCGGCATCCCAACCCGGGGCGCGACCTCCGGGTGGCGGTTGACCGGCAGCGGAATCGAGTCCAGTGCGCGCCAACAGCCACGCAACGACCGAGTTGGAGTTCCACATGTCGCCGGCGTGCAGCTCGTCACGCCCCCACGTCGGCGTGGGCACGGACGGCACCAGATCGAGCAGCTGCTCAGCCAACGCTGCGTCGTCCGTGACGCGCACCGGGCTGGCAACAGCGTGGGCGAGATCGGGAATCACACCGCCGCGCCATCGATGGATCTCGTAGCGAAAGATTCGCAACCGTCGAGCCCACCTCATTCCGACCGGGCCCTCGGCGACGACGCCTCGGTCTTGTGGTCCGCGACCATCGGTGATCGGTGTCATCTCGATGACGAACGACCCATCGGCGGTGGCCACCACGAGCGCGGAGTGGTACAGATCGCATCGCGCTCGTCGTTGGATCCGCGCCGCGATCGCCTCGTACGCACCACCGCTGACGCGCACGACGTGAGCACCGGCACCGAGCGGGATCCAGTACAGGTCGACCCCTGGCGGGGTAGCGGCATGCTGCAACTCAGTCATCTTGGCTGGATTCGAGGAGGGCGGTCGCCTCGTTGTGGCGGTGCTCGGCGGCCGTGCGGTCCTTCTCGGCGAGTCGTAACTCTGCCTCCGCGTCGCGCACTGCCTTTCGCGCCGCGTCGACGCGTCGTTCGGCGGCCTTGAGATCGCGCCCGGCGGCGGCGACATCTTGTCGAGCTTCACGAACTTGTTCTGCCCGTGCTGCTCGTGCCGGCTTGCCCGTAGGCGGCGCAGCGGCAACCTCGAGGTCGGCGAACGCTCCGAAGCCCCACGAGTCGTCGGGCAGGTCGCGCAGCGTGCCGTCGATCCAAACTTCGGCAACATCAGGGTGGCGCGACAGCTGATCGACGAGGCCACGGACTTCTGGTCGTCGAGCCTCCGCGCCGCCATCCCAGCGCGCCAAGGCCGCGACCGCCTGATCGACCACTCCCTCGAGCGCATTGCGTCGCTGCTGAGTCGCCGACGACAGGACCCGAGAATCACTTCCTCCCGCCTGGATCTTGGCCAGCTCCGTCGTTGCAGTCACGATGCTGCGCACCGCCGTGGCGTCTTCGCCGGCGGCCAGCACCGCCCACAACGACCGGCCAGGATGCTTGAGCGATTGCAAGAACCCGGCCAGCGCCCGGTCGCCGTCGGCCCTGGCCAGCTTGACCAGACGCGTCCGTTCGGTGACGTAGTCATCGGGTGACACCTGCAGCAGAACCCGGGCGTCGCCGGCATCGGTCGGCATGGCTTCATAGATTCGCACATCCAGATGGGGACGTAGAGCGCTCCATGTTCCTAGCCTCACCGCCATGACTGTTCCCCCGTCCCCCAGCATCGCGCCCGCCGACGGTCGCCTCGGCGTGCTGACCGTCGGCCTCGGCGCCGTGGCGTCGACATTGATCGCCGGCGTCGAGCTGGTCAAGCGAGGCATGAGTGCCCCGGTCGGCTCGTTGACGCAGATGGGCACGATCCGCCTCGGCAAGCGCACCGAGAACCGCCAGCCGTTGATCAACGACTTCGTGCCACTTGCTGCACTCGACGATCTCGTCTTCGGAGCGTGGGACCCGTTCCCCGACGATGCCTACGTCGCCGCAACCCGTGCCGGTGTGCTCGACGGTGGCAAGCACATCGAGGCCGTCAGCGACGCGCTGCGCGAGGTACGCCCGATGGCGGCGGCGTTCGATCGCGAGTACGTGAAGCGCATCGACGCCGACAACACGATGCACACCATCAACAAGCGCTCGATGCTCAACGCCATCCGCGAAGACATCAACCGCTTCCGCGACGAGAAGAAGGTCGAGCGTGTCGTGATGCTGTGGTGCGCCAGCACCGAGATCTTCATCGAGCCGGGCCCGGCCCACGCCAACCTCGAGGCGTTCGAGGCGGCCATCGACGCCAACGACCCGACGATCGCCCCCTCGATGCTCTACGCCTACGCGGCGATCCTCGAGGGCGTGCCGTTCGCCAACGGCGCGCCGAACCTCACGGTCGACATCCCGGCGCTGCGCGACCTCGCCACCGTGAAGAAGATCCCCATCAGCGGCAAGGATTTCAAGACCGGCCAAACCCTCATCAAGACCGTCATCGGCCCGATGCTGAAGGCCCGCATGCTCGGCCTCAGCGGTTGGTACTCCACCAACATCCTCGGCAACCGCGACGGCGAAGTGCTCGACGACCCCGACAACTTCAAGACCAAGGAGGAATCGAAGCTCGGTGTGCTCGAACACATCCTCGACCCCGACGTCTACCCGGCGCTGTACGGCAACGTGTATCACAAGGTGCGAATCAACTACTACCCACCCCGGGGCGACAACAAGGAGGGCTGGGACAACATCGACATCTTCGGCTGGCTCGGCTATCCGATGCAGCTGAAGATCGACTTCCTCTGCCGCGACTCGATCCTCGCTGCACCACTGGCCCTCGACCTGGTGCTGTTCAGCGACCTCGCCCAGCGCGCCGGCCTGTTCGGCATCCAGGAGTGGCTGAGCTTCTACTACAAGGCGCCGATGGTGGCGCCGGGCCTGTATGCGGAGCACGACCTCTTCATCCAACTCACCAAGCTGAAGAACAACCTGCGGTGGATGATGGGCGAGGAACAGATCACCCACCTCGGGCGCGAGTACTACGAGGACGACTGATCCGGCTGGGCCAGCGTCAGCACGACGCGCGCCCCGCCCAGCGTGCTCTCGCCGATCGTCACCGCGCCGCCGTGGGCGATCGCCACTTGCTGGGCAATGGCCAGGCCGAGCCCGGAACCGCTGCCGGCGCCGCGCTCGAATCGCTCGAGCAGGCGTTGGCGATCGGCCTCGGGCACGCCCGGCCCGTTGTCGTCGACGATGACAGTGGTCCCGGCCACCGACACGACGACGCGTGGCACGCCGCCATCAGCCGGCGCGCCGTGAATCAAGGCGTTGCGCACGATGTTGGCGATCGCCAGGGTCACGCCATCGCGCCAGGCGATCACGGTGTTCGGTGGTGTCGATTCGATCTCGACGATGGCGTTCGGGGCACGGCGGCGTTCGTCGGCGACCGCAGCATCGGCGATGTCGGCCAGATCGACCTCGTGGAACCACGATTGGTCGGCGAACTCGCTGTCGGCCAGGGCACGAACGGCCGACAGCGACGCGGCCATCCGTTGCAGCTGCTCGTCGGCCAAGCCGAGCACCTCGGCGCGATCGGTCTCATCGATGCGGCCGCTGCGGGCGATGTCGAGGTTGATCAGCGCACCTTGCAACGGCGTGCGAAGTTCGTGGGTCGCCGCGGCGGCGAAGGCCCTGGCAGCGTCGAGCGCAGCTCCGCGACGATGAGTCTCATCGGCGAGACGTTCGAGGTTCTCGTTCAACGTTGCCGCAACCGCATCGACCTCGACGGAGCCATAGCGGGAGCCGACCTTCCACGTTCGTGGTTCGGCGTCTTCGATCCGCTCGGTGTCACGGCGCAGGGCAGTCAGCGGCCTGGTTGCCATCGACCCGAGCAGGTAGCCGACGAGGCCGGCGGCCAACGAGGTGAGGCCCATCACGATGAGCACCCGGCGGCGCAGTTCTGCTGCCCGAGCATCCACGTCGCCGAGAGGCGCGACCAGTTGCACCAACGCTCGGTCACCGGGGTCGGGCACGTCGACGACGGCGACGGTGTACAGCCGCCACCGGTCGCCACTGGCCTGGGCGGTCGACCAGCCGGGCACGATCTGGTCAGGAAGTGGATCGGCCGGGAGCAGCCCGAGCGAGATGGTCTCGGTGCCACTTCGCACCCGAGCACCTTCCAGCGACGTCCGCAACTCCGATTGAGCGAGCCGGCCGGCCACTGCAGCCAGGATCGGGGCCGTCTTGGCCCGGTCGCGGAGCTGCGCGTCGACACGTTCTTGGAGGATGTTGGCGAACTGGCCGCGGAACAGTGCCCCAACAGCGAGCAGCACGATCGAAGCTGACACGAACGACGCCAGCCCAGTGCGGGTGGCGAGGCGCATCTAGGCGATCCTCAGCACGAAGCCGACACCGCGCACCGTGTCGATCAGCTTCAGGGCGCCGGCGGATTCCAACTTGCGCCGCACGTAGCCGACGAACACGTCGACCACATTGGTGTCGACATCGAAGTCGTAGCCCCACACCAACTCGAGCAGGCGGATCCGCGACAGCACGATGCCGGGGTTGGCTGCGAACGTCGCCAGCAGGTCGAACTCACGCCTCGACAGGTCGAGCCGGATCTTGTCGATGGTGGCCACCCTGCGGTCGAGGTCGATCCACAGTGGACCGGCGGAGAGCACCGAGGTCGCCCCACCCGACGGGCGAGCCCTGCGGAGCAGGGCGTGCATGCGGGCAGCCAACTCGTCGAGCGAGAAGGGCTTGACCAGATAGTCATCGGCTCCGGCCTGCAGGCCGCCGACTCGATCACCGACTTGGTCCCGTGCCGACAAGATCAGGATCGGCGTGTCCACATCGAGCCCGCGCAGTCGAGTGCACAGCTCGATCCCCGACATCCCTGGCAACCCGACGTCGACGATCATCAGATCCGGCCGGCGTCGAGCGACGGCCGACAGCGCCGACTCGGCATCGGGCACCGACGACACGTCGAAACCGTGTACACCGAGCCCACGATCGACGGCGGTGCGCACTGCGTCGTCGTCTTCGACGACGAGGACCCGTCCACCGTCAGCGCTGTTCACTCAGTCCTGACTGAGATCCGAGTCGACACCAGCCAGCAACTGATCGATGTCGTCGAGCTGCTTCTCCATGTCGGCAACATCGGCGTCGGTCACGGAGATGGCGTTCGCTGCCGGTGCGGTCGCTGCTGGAGCCGGGGCGTCGGTCGCCACAGGGGTCGTCGAGACCGCCATCGCGACGGTCGTTGTCGGGGCAGCGGTCACGACGGGAGTCGTCGCGACCGGGATCGTGGCTGGAGCCACAGTAGGAGCCGGCGCCGGCGACGTACCGCCGGATGCGGACGATCCGCAAGCGGTCATGCCAACGGTCGCCAGTCCGACCGTCATTGCCACGGCGAGGAACGAGTGCGGCCTCATCAGACGTTCACCCCGTGGGCGCGGCACTTGTCGAGCAACTTGGCCAAGCCATCTTGACGCTGTTGAAGGACCTTGAGGGTCTGCGTGCGCACGGCCAGGCGGTTCTGCAGCACGGTGGCCAGCTGGGTGCGGTTCTTGGCCTTGGCGTCGTTGATCTGAGCTTGCAGCCAGGCCAGCGAACCCTTGGTCGAGGCATCGCCGTTGAGCCGGGTGATCAGGTTGTTGGTGCGAATCTGGAAGTTCGGGAGCCGCAGGCAGGCTCGCTCGTACCGCACCGGAAGAGCGCCGGTGGTGGTCGTCGACGTCGCTGCTGCGAACGCCGAGGTCGGCACGACCATCGCGGCACCGGCGGTCATTGCAACGGCACCGATGAGGATCTTTGACTTGAGGGAATTGCGGGGGGTGGTCATTGTCGTCTCCTGTGTCACGCCGGCGAAGTAGCTCACCGGACATGCATCACAATGAATCGGTACTCTGAGACGACTTTGTGAGAGCTGTATGACGTACGTCACACAATATTTCTTGACAGTCAGCCTGAACAATCAGCCTGAACAATCAGAGGGTGGGCGTTCGTCCGGCGAGGATCTCGGTGAGGATCGAGGCATCCATGTTGCCGCCACTGGCGATGATGCCGAGCCGCTTTCCGGCGATGCGCTTGCCATCGATCGACTGATCGACGATCAGGCCCGCAAGCGCCGCAGCACCGGACGGCTCGACGAGATGGTGGGTGCACTGCATCATCAATCGCACGGCGTCGGCGCACGCGTCCTCGCTGATCTGAATGATGCGGGCAGCGCCGCCGACGATGATCTCGATCGCCACCGGGTCAGGAACGCGAGTGGCGATGCCGTCGATGAACGTCGCTGCGCTGTCGGTGCTGACTGCTGTACCGGCTGCGAACGACAGCGCCGTCGATGGAGCGCGCTCGGCGACGACGCCGATGATCTCGGTGCGCAACCCGAGAAGATCGCGCATCGTGATCAGACCGCAGATCCCCGATCCCAGCCCGATCGGTACGTAGACCGCATCGAGCTCGCCGGCCGCGGTGAACAGTTCGTGGGCATAGGTGGCCACACCCCGGCACAGATCCTGGTGGAACGATGGCACGGCTTCGAGGCCGCGCTGCTCGGCCAATAGGACCGAGTGCTCTCGTGCCGCCTGGAAGTCGTTGCCGTGCTCGATCAATTCGGCGCCGAACCCGCGCATTGCCGCGTTCTTGTCGGCGCTGTTGCCGTGTGGCACCACGATGGTTACATCGATCCCGGCGGCTCTGCCAGCGAAGGCCATGCTCTGGCCGTGGTTGCCGCGGGTCGCGCCGACGACACCTCGCACCATCGGCCGCTCGCGAACGAGACGGTCCATGTACACCAGTCCGCCACGCACCTTGAACGCGCCCGTCGGCGTGCAGTTCTCGTGCTTGACCCACACCTCGGCACCGAGGTGAGCGCAGAGGAGCGGCCAAGCGAACTGAGGCGTCGGCGCCATGTGCCGGCTGACCACGGCCGAGGACTCGGCGAACTCGTCGATCGTAAAGAAGGTCATGCCGTGACCATCATGCCGAAACCACCGCACCGACGCGCACGTCGTGCGCAGCCACCGGCATCTCGTCGACCAGTTGATCCTCGAAGCACACGCCGACCGTCGGTGCCGCCACGGTTGGCAGCAAGCGGTCGTAGTAACCCTGGCCGTACCCGAGCCGATCGCCGGCGGGTGTGAACGCCAGCCCGGGAACGATCACGAGATCGATCACGTCAACACCCAGGGCCGGTCCGGTCGGTTCTTGCACCCCGAACTTGCTGGCCATCCATGGCGTGCTGCCATCGGCGACGACGATCCCTGATGGTTCGACCCGCGGCAGCAACAGGCGCTTGCCATCGACTGCCAAGCGGGCGAACAACGGATCGGTCTCCGGCTCGCCCTTGAAGCCGACGAACGCCATCACGCTGCTCGCCCGTCGATACTCGTCCATCTCGGCAACCTTGGCCCACAGCTGAACGCTGCGCAGCAAGTGGTCGCCGACCGCATCGCGAACCAAGAGCATGCGCTGGCGAAGGGCAGCCTTCTCGAGCACTCGCACAGCGTGCCACGCCTGTCAACGCTTGATGGGTCGCCGATACAGTCCAGCGTGATGTCCATCGATTCTGTGAAATATCGCCTTGTCCTCGGCCACTTCCCCACCGGTGTCACGATCGTCACGGCCATGGTCGATGGCGAGCCCGTCGGCTTCACCATCGGCTCGTTCACGTCGGTCTCGCTCGATCCGCCGCTGGTCGGGTTCTTGCCGATGACCACATCCGAGCGATGGTTGCGCATGGCATCCGCCGGAACGTTCTGCGTCAACGTGCTCGGCATCAACCACAGCGATCTCTGCTGGCGGTTCGCCAAGAGCAGCATCGAGACACCATTCGAAGGCGTCAGCTGGAGACCGGCACCGGCCACCGGATCGCCGATCGTCGACGGCGCCATCGCCTGGATGGACTGCACCACCGCCGAAGTGGTCGATGCCGGCGATCACTTCTTCGTCATGGGCCTGGTCGAAGACATGGACCACGCCGATCCGGAGACACAGCCCGCCCCGCTGCTGTTCTTCCGAGGCCAACTCGGTGGCTTCGTGGGGCAGGAATGACCCGTCGGGTCGCCGTCGCCGCGCTCGCAGACATCGTCGCCATCGTCGTGTTCGTCGCCATCGGGCGGCGCAATCACGACGAAGGCGACACCCTCAGCGGAATCGCCACCGTCGCCGCACCCTTTCTGATCGCGCTGGTCGTCGGGTGGGTGGCTGCCCGGGCGTGGGACCGGCCCATGAAGGTCGAGGCGGCGTTCATCATCTGGCCGATCACGGTTGCGCTCGGCATGGTGCTGCGTCACTTCGTGTTCAACCGCGGCACCGCCCTGCCGTTCATCATCGTCGCCACCCTGTTCACCGGTGTGTTTCTCATCGGTTGGCGAATGGTTGTGGCACGCGTCTCGTCAGCCCGGCTCTCCGCATAGCTCGGGCCCCTGTTGGCGCAGCTCCGCAAGGGTGGTCACACCGCTGAGTTGCATGACCGAGCGGAGTTGATCGGTGAGCAGGGTGATGGCGTGTTCGACGCCGCGCTGGCCGGCGGCGGCGACTGCGTAGACGTACGACCTGCCGATGAACGCCATGTCGGCGCCCAACGCAATCGACACCGCAATGTCGGCGCCGTGGCGCACACCGGAGTCGATGACGATCGGCACCTCGGGTCCGACGCCGGCACGCAGCGGGCCGAGCAGATCGATCGTGGCCGCGCAGCGGTCGAGCTGACGGCCGCCGTGATTGGAGAGATGAAACCCGTCGACACCAGCCTCGATGGCTCGTCGAGCATCGGCCGGCCCGATCGGGCCTTTCAGCAGTAGCGGCCCGCTCCACCGTTTGCGCATCGATTCGATGTCGGTCCAGTTGAGTGTCTGATCGAACAACGTGCCAATCCTCGTCGATGACGCGCTCTTCACTTCCTCGGGCGACAGGGCGCCGAAGTTGGCGAATCCGATGGCCGGATGGCGCAGCATGTTGATCCAGTACTGCGGTCGCGTGGCGATGTCGAGGATGGTGGCGATGCTGAGCTGCGGCGGGATCGTCAGACCGTTGCGCATGTCGCGAACGCGACGGCCGCTGACCACCGTGTCGATCGTGATCTCCAACGCCTTGTAGCCCGCCGCGGCTGCGCGATCGATCAGCGGATCGCTGAGCCGCCGATCGCTGGTGACGTACAGCTGGAACCACAGATTGGGATGGCCCGTGGCGGCGACGTCTTCGACCGTGGTCGTGCCCATCGTCGACAGCACGTAGGGGATTCCTTTCACCATCGCGGCGAGGCATGACGACACCTCGCCGGTCGGGTGCATCATCCGTGTGTAGCCGGTGGGCGCCAGCCCGATCGGCACCTGGAACGGGTTGCCGAAGAGCTCGCCGGTGAGATCGGTGACCGACACGTCGCGCAGCAGATGCGGACGCAACTTGCGCCGCTTGAACGCGTCGCGGTTTGCCTGCATGGCGATCTCTTCGTCGGCACCACCGTCGACGTAATCGAACACCGCCCTCGGCAGCTTGCGCTTGGCGATCGCCCGGAAGTCGTCGGGCGTGTGGACCCTATTGAGAAGCCGCTGCGCGGGGTCGCGTTCGAAACGCCGCAGCTGCACCAGTTCGAGCACTTCCTGAAGGTTCATGGCTGTTCCCAGGGTCACTTACAGTGTGTTGGTGATCGCACCGGTTTCGGCACCCTGCACCAACTTGGCGTACTTCCCCAGCACTCCGCTGGTGTAGCGCGGCGGGTTGGGTGACCACGACGCCCGCCGCCTGGCCAGCTCGCTCTCCTCGACGAGCAGATCGAGGGTCAGCGCGTGCACGTCGACGAGGATCTTGTCGCCGTCGTGGACGAAGGCGATCGGACCACCATCGACGGCCTCGGGTGCGACGTGGCCGATGCAGAACCCCCACGTACCTCCGCTGAAGCGACCGTCGGTGACCAACGCGCAGTCGGCGCCGCGACCGGCACCTTTCAACGCCCCGGTGATGGCCAGCATCTCGCGCATGCCCGGGCCACCTTTGGGCCCTTCGTAGCGGATGACCAACACCGTGCCCGGCACGACAGAGCCGGACAGGATGGCGTCCATCGCACCGTCCTCGCCGTCGAACACTCGAGCGATGCCTTCGAAGCGCATCTGCTCCTTGCTCAACCCAGCGACCTTGACCACGGCGCCGCGTGGGGCCAACGAGCCGGTGAGCACGTTGATGCCACCTTCGCGGTGCAACGGCTGGTCGATCGGGTAGACGACGACGCCGTCGGGACGCCGAGGGTCGAGCTCGGTCAGGTTCTCGGCCATCGTCTTGCCGGTCACGGTCATGACGTCGCCGTGCAGCAGGCCGTGATCGAGGAGGTGCTTCATCACGACAGGCACCCCGCCGACCCGATCGAGATCGCTCATGTGGAACTTGCCGCCGGGCTTCATGTCGGCGATGTGCGGCACCTTTGCGGCGATCCTGTTGAAGTCGTCGAGGTGCAGCTCAACACCGGCTTCATTGGCGATGGCCAAGAGATGCAGCACGGCGTTGGTCGAACCGCCGAGGGCCGACGTGACGGCGATGGCATTCTCGAACGCCTGCTTGGTCATGATCATCCGCGGCGTGATCCCCAGGCGCAGCATGGTGACGACGGCCTCGCCGGCGCGCCGGGCGTCGTCTTCGCGGCGGGGATCGACCGCCGGTGGCGACGCGGTTCCCGGCAGCGACATGCCGATCGCCTCGGCGATCGAGCTCATCGTGTTGGCGGTGAACATGCCGCCGCATGCCCCCTCGCCGGGACACGCCTTGCGCTCGATCTCGCCGAGCTCTTCTTCGGTGATCTTGCCGAGTGCGCAGGCCCCGACCGCCTCGAAGACGCTGGTGATGTCGAGCGCCACGCCGTTGTGCTCCCCCGGCAGGATCGAGCCGTTGTAGACGAACACGCTGGGCAGATCGAGCCGCGCTGCGGCCATCAGCATCGCCGGGATGCTCTTGTCGCAACCGGCGAGCCCGACGAAGCCATCGAGGCGCTCGGCGTGCATGACGCACTCCACCGAGTCGGTGATGACCTCGCGGCTGACCAGCGAGGCGCGCATGCCTTCGTGACCCATGCTGATGCCGTCGCTGACCGTGATCGTGCCGAACTCCATGGGGAACCCGCCGGCGGAGCGCACGCCTTCCTTGACGTGCTCGGCCAACTTGCGCAGCGTCATGTTGCAGGGAGTGACGTCGTTCCATGCGTTGGCGATGGCGATCTGCGGCTTCACCCAGTCGTTGTCGGTCATGCCGACCGCGCGCAGCATGGCGCGGGCCGGCGCCTTGGTCATGCCGTCGGTGACGTCGCGGCTCCGGGGTTTGATGTCGACCGGTGTACCTGGTTCGTGAGCAGCCATGCGGCGAAGTTACCCGACCGCGAGCTGCGCGGCTCGATCCGTATGGCCGTGATCCGTATGCCTACGTCTCGACGGCGGCGGCAATCTGCGGGGTATCGGCGATCAGGCGCTTGGTGTACTCGGCCTCGGGATGGCGCAGCACCTTCTCGGTCGGACCCGATTCGACCAGCTTGCCGTCGGCCAGCACGGCGACCTGGTCGGCGATCGAGGCGACCAGCGGCAAGTTGTGGGTGACGAACAACATCGCCAGGCCGAGATCGCGGCGCAGCTCGCTGAGCAGTTCGACGATCGAGGCCTGCACCAACACGTCGAGGGCCGAGGTGACTTCGTCGCACACCAGCACTTCGGGTCTGCTGACCAGGGCGCGGGCGATGGCCACACGCTGGCGTTCGCCGCCGGAGAGTTGGTCCGGGAAGCGGTTCGCGTAGCTCGCGGTGAGGGCAACACGCTCGAGCATCTCGCCGACCTTGCGATTCGCCTCGGTCTTGCCGACGCCTCCGATGATCAGTGGACGAGCGACCGAGTCGCCGACCGTACGCCGCGGCTGCAGCGAGCTGTACGGGTTCTGGAACACGTACTGGATTCGCAGACGCTGGGCCGTGGAGCGATCGCGGGCCGAACGCGCCAGGCGCTCGGAACCGAGTGAGATCTCGCCGGTCCACTCGCGGTGCAGACCGCCGATCGAGCGCGACAGCGTGGTCTTCCCGGAACCGGACTCGCCGACCAGGGCCAGACACTCGCCGCGATCGACGTGCAGGTCGACGTTGTGCACCACCTCGTGACCGGTGTACGACGCACACACATCGCGAACCATCAGTGCATGTGTTGCCGATGCGGCGATCGGCGACGAGTGCACGGCGACGTGCTGCGTGCTTTGCGGGATCTCGAACGGGCGGATGCAGCGCACCAGACGACCTGGCCCGGCCTCGCGCTCGGCCGGGAACTCGGCCCGGCAGTCGGCGGTGGCCAGTTCGCAGCGCGGGGCGAACGAGCAACCGACCGGGCGCCTGCCGGGCCCCGGAGCACGGCCCCGGAGACCGACCATCTCGCGATCAGTCGACATGTCGGGAGCGGCGGCGATCAGGTGGCGCGTGTACGGGTGACTGGGGTTGAAGAACAGCTCCGCCGCCGTGCCCTGCTCGACGATCCGCCCGGCGTACATCACGGCAACACGGTCGGCGAGGTTGGCCACGACGGCCAGGTCGTGGGTGACGTAGAGGGCGGCGACCTTGTGAGCCCTGCAAAGGTCGCGCACCGTTGCCAGTACGTGGGCCTGCGTGCTGACATCGAGGCCGGTCGTCGGCTCGTCGAGCACGATCACGGATGGGCGGCAGGCGAATGCCATGGCCAGGCCGACGCGCTGCTGTTGGCCGCCCGACAGCTGGTGTGGATAGCGCCGGAGGAACTCGGGCGTGCTTGGCAGCAGCACCTCGCTCATCACCTGCACGACTCGCTCTTGCCGTGCCTTGTCGCTACCGCCGAAGTTGTGGAACTCGAGCACCTCGATGAGCTGCTTCTGGATTCGCAATGCCGGGTTGAGCGCCGTCGACGGGTCTTGCGGAACGTAGGTGACCAGCCGGCCACGTGCCTGGCGCAAGGCGACATCGCCGAGGGCGAGCATGGCTGCATCACCGATCATCACGTCGCCGCCTGCCAACTTCACACCACGCCGGGCATGGCCGAGCACGGCGAGGCCGACGGTGGTCTTGCCGGATCCCGATTCACCGACGAGGCCCAGCACCTCGCCCGGGGCGATGCGCAAGTTGACATCGTCGATGATGTCGAAGCCGCTGCCGGCCACCTCGATGCGCAAGTTGGTGATGGTCAGTGCGTTGTCCATCAGAGATCGCCGCCCTTCGACCGATCGATGCCTGCGGCAGCGCGCGACAGCCCGTCGCCGACGAGGCCGGTGCCGATCGTCAGCATGGCGATGGCGATGACCGGCAGGATCACGCCCCAGGGGTTCTGGCCGAGCACACCCTGGCGGTTCTCGTTGATCATCAAGCCCCAGTTGGCCGCGCCCGGATCGGGCGTGAAGCCGAGGAAGGCGATTCCGGAGATCAACCCGATCGAGAACGTCAACCGCAGGTTGGCCTCGACCAACAAGGGCGCGGCGATGTTGGGGAGCAGCTCGGATCGCAGGATGCGGAACCGCGACTCGCCGAGCGACTCGGCTGCCGCGACGAAGTCGCGTTCGACCACCGATATCGCAGCACCCCGAGTGACGCGGGCGATGCGGGGCACGGTCGAGATGCCCACCGTGAGAATGATCAAGATGGTGGTGGCGCCGAACATCGAGATGACGATCAGTGCCGAGATGATCTGCGGCAGGGCGAGGATGACATCCATCGTGCGCATCAGCACGTCGTCGAGCTTGCCGCGGTTGTAGGCCGCAACCAGTCCGACCAACGTGCCGAGGACCAAGGCGAGCACCGTGGCCAGCACCGCGGCGATGAGAATCGGCTTACCCCCGTACAAGAAGCGCGTCCACACGTCGTGTCCGACCTTGGCGGAACCGAAGATGGTGTGCTTACGGGTCTTTCCTGCCGGCGTGAACGGCAGGCCCACGGCGTCGCGTTCTCCGTATGGGGCGATGAGGTGGCCGAACAACGCGATCGCCGCGAGCAGCGCGACGATGAGGGTGCCGACCCGCGTTCGCCACATACGATAGGCGACGCGAATGACCCCCGGCGGCTTTCTACTAGCGACCTCGGGAGTCGTGCCGGGATCGGCAGCGGTGACGTCGGCAGCAGTCATCGCATCCTCGTTCGCAACCGTGGGGTGACCAGGACGGTGGCGAGGTCGGCAGCCAGGTTGGTGACCACGTAGACGGCCGCGAGGACCATGACCAGGAACTGGATGACCGGGATGTCGCGGACACGCACCGAGTCGCGCAGCGCGCCGCCGATGCCCTGATAGTTGAACAACGCCTCGACGACGATCACCCCGGCCGCGAAGTAGGCGATGTTGAGGGCGATCACCTGGAAGACCGGACCGAGAGCGTTGGGCAGGGCATGCCGCCAGAGCACCACCTTCTCGGGCGCCCCCTTCAGCCTGGCCATCTCGACGTAGTCACTCTCCAGGACTTCGATCATCGAGGCGCGAACCACCCGGGAGATGTACGGCACCGCGCCGATCACCAGGGTCGCCGTGGGCAGGACCATGCCCTTCATGTCGCTCCACGGGCCCTTGTGGATGTCGATGGTGCTGACCGCGGGTAACAAGTGCCAGACCCGCAGGCTGAACACCAGCACGAGGATGATGCCGACCACGAACTCCGGAAGTGAGGCCAGGGCCAGCATGGTGTTGGAGGTGACGTTGTCGAACAGGGTGTCGCGCTTGCGGGCGCTGTACGCGCCGAACCACAGCGACATCGGAATCGAGACCACCGATGCCAGGAAGAGCAGGAACAGCGAGTTGACGACACGGTCGCTGATGTAGCTGAGGATCGGGATCTGGGCGTTGAACGAGTCGCCCGGGTTGCCGCTGAGCATGCCCTTCAACCAATGGGTGTACTGATAGAATGCAGTGTGATTGAGTCCGAGCTTGGTTCGTAGCGCGGCGACGCTGACCGCGTTGGCGTCGCGGCCGAGGATCGCCTGCGCCGGGTCGCTGGGTAGCAACTGCGTGGCCGCGAACACGACCAGCGAGACCACGAACAAGGTGAACAGGCCGAGTGCCAACCGGCGCGCAATGAAGCGGATGACCCCCCGATTGTTCGACATCGATCCCCTATCTCTTCGACCACTCCCGATATGCGTCGACCGCCGCCCCGGAGCACGTGCCCAGAGCGGCGGTCGACGAGGTTCCCCCAAGCCCGACTAGGCGGAGAAGGACAGGTTCTTCCAGCCTCGCCCGTAGTGATCGAGGTTCAAGGTGTTCGGTCGCTCGACCAGACCCTGCACCCGACCGTTGTACGCATCCAGAAGGTTCTGGAAGAACGGGATGATCAGCCCGCCGTTGTCGTACAGCTCTTTCTGCATCTTGTCGGTGATCACCTTGCGCTTGGCGTCGTCGGTCTCCGCCAAGGCAGTCTTGTAGTCGGCCTCGAACGTCGAGTCGGCGGGCGGCCAGTGGTCGTCCGGGTACGGCGACACGTCTTTCAGGCTGCCGGCAGCCACCTGCAGCAGGAAGTTGCGGGTGCCCCAGTAGTCGACGGCAAACGTGCGCTTGAGGTATTGATCGCCCCAGTACGTGCCGCCATCGATGACCTGGGCGTTGACCGTGATGCCGGCGCCCTTTGCCTGATCGGCGAACAACTGGATCATCTCCGGAAGGCCGGCGGTGTCGTTCGGTGCGAACAGGTCGATGGTCATGCCACTCTTGCCGGCATCGGCCAGCAGCTGCTTGGCAGCCGCGAGGTCTTGCTTGCGCTGCGGCAGCGTGTCGCCCTGATATGCGGCGTCGAGCGGCGAGTACAGGTCGTTGGCAACCCGGCCATAGCCGGAGAGGACCTGCTCGACCATTGCGTTGCGGTCGACGATCAGTCGCATCGCCTGGCGGACGCGCACGTCGGTGAACGGGTCTTGATCAACGGCCATCGAGATGGTCAACCAGCCACCACCGGCGGAGTTCAACACCTTGTAGCCACTGGTGCCCTTCACGGTCGCGACGGCGGAGGACGAGATGTCGGCGGCGACGTCGATCTGGTCGGCCAGCAGTGCGTTGATCAGCGCATCGCCATCGGCGAAGTCGGTGATCTCGACCTGGTCGAAGTGGGGCTTGCCGGTGTCCCAGTAGTGCGGGTTCTTGACGTGCACCGACTTCTTGCCGATCTCGAACGCCTGGAGCATGTACGGGCCGGTGCCGACCTGCTTGGTGGCGTCACCGTCGTAGCGGGCGTAATCCTTCGGCACCATCGCGCAGGTGTACGCGCACAGAACTTCTTTGAAGTTCGAGACGCCCTGCTTGAGCTTCAGCTCGACGGTGTGGTCATCGACCTTGGAGATGCCCGACACGTCGAGCACCGTGCGCATGACGGACCCGCCGTACACCTTGAGGGTGGGATCGACCATGCGGGTGAACGAATACACCATGTCGTCGGCGGTCACCGGGTTGCCGTTGCTGAACTTCACGCCGTCTTTCAGCGTGATCGTGTAGTTGTCGGCGGCCTTGGCGGTGACGTCCTTGGCGATGCCATTGGTGTACTCCGGCACGAACTTGTCGCTGAAGCTCATCAGCGGCTCGAAACCGGTGACTTGTCGCATGATGTCGGCCTTGGAGACGATGTGCTGCCCGTCGAGGATGTCGTTGGCACCGCCGAGGGTGCCGACCCGCAACGTGCCGCCAGCCTTGCCGGCCGCCGGAGCGGTCGTGGCCGCCGCAGACGTGGCCACCGGAGCCGCAGTCGTCGCCGCGCCACCAGCGGCGGTCGTCGCCGTGGCACCTTGCGTCGTCGTCGCGCCCGCCGTCGCCGGAGCGACGGTCTTGCTGCTGCTGCCACACGCGGCAAGCGCTGCGGCCACCACGGCTGCCGCGCTACTTCCAAGAATCAACTGTCGTCGGTTGTACTTACTAGGTACGAGACCTAGCTCAGGATCGAACGCCATTCCAACTTCCCCCTTGTATCAAGAGCGTCCCCAAATCTGCGACGCCGAGTCGCCAGGACTATAACGCGCGGGATCGCCAGACATTTCAAACTGAATGTGAACAACCTGTGCGCAGTGTTTCGGTATGGCCGTCGACCCCCAACACCTGCCCGGAGATGAAGCGAGCCGCCGGTGACGACAGGAACGCGACTGCGTTGGCCACGTCCGTGGCGTCGACGAACGACCCCATCGACACCTGCCGCTCGTAGCCGGAGCGCACCTCAGCCGGGATCACCCCGGTGACGGCAGCCTCTCGTTCGATCACGCCGTCCATGCGCGGCCCGCCGACCGATCCGGGGCAGATGGCATTGACGCGGATCCCATCCCCGCCCAGTTCCATTGCCCACGTCTTGGTCAAACCAATCACCGCCCACTTGGCGGCGGCGTACGGCGAGCGCAGCGGAAACCCGAAGATCCCGGCAGTCGACGAGATGTTGACGATCGAGCCAGGCAGAAACCGGAGCATCGGCACCGCCTTGCGAGTGCATCGGAACATCGAGCCGAGGTTGACCCGTACGCAGTGGTCGAAATCAGCAGGATCCATGTCGTGCACCGGGGCCGTCGGTCCGGCGATGCCGACGTTGTTGATCAGCACGTCGAGCCCACCCATGCGCGCCGCGACCTCGGCGAAGAGCTCGTCGACGGCGGCGGTGTCGGCGACGTCGCCGACCACGTCGGGGCCCGTTGCCGGATCTGCGTCGACGACCATGACCCGCGCCCCGTGTTGTGCCAACGTCGCCGCGATCGCTGCGCCGATACCGGAACCTCCTCCGGTCACCAACGCTCGTAACCCTGCTAGTTGCTCCATCGCTCCTCCTGTCGCCGTGCCAGTTGCTCCACCGCTCCCGCTCGTCGCTGTGCCAGTTGCTCCATCGCTCCCCCTTGTCGCCGTGCGGCCGCCGCAATGTTCACACGTCCCGTTGCGTTAGAGTTAGCTGACCGTTCGTTCAGACAACGGATCTCGAGCAGCTAGAGCACACGGGGGTTGACCATGAACTGGGAAGTTTTCATCACCTGCGCCATCACCGGCGCCGGAGACACCGTCGGGAGGAGTCCGCACGTTCCCGTGACTCCGGAGCAGATCGCCGCGTCCGCGATCGACGCGGCCAAGGCCGGCGCCGCCGTGGTGCACCTCCACGTCCGCGATCCGCAGACGGGCAAAGGAGCACGTACTACCGAGCTGTACGCCGAGGCGGTGGGCCGCATCCGCGACTCCGGCATCGACGTCGTGCTCAACCTCACGGCCGGCATGGGCGGCGACCTGGTGCTGGGCGGCGACGAAGCCGTGTTGCCGATCAATCCCGACGGCACCGACATGGCCGGCGCCACCGAACGCCTCGACCACGTGCGCACCCTCATGCCCGAGATCTGCACGCTCGACTGCGGCACGATGAACTTCGCGTCGGGCGGCGACTACATCATGGTCAACACCCCCAGCGTGCTGCGCAGCATGGCCCGTCAGGTGCAGGCACTGGGAGTACGCCCTGAATTGGAGGTGTTCGACACCGGCCATCTGGTGCAGGTCAAGGAGCTCATCCGCGATGGCCTGCTCGATGATCCGGTGATGATCCAACTGTGCATGGGCATCGCCTACGGCGCGCCCGACGATCCCAACACGTTCTTGGCCCTCGTCAACAACCTCCCGAACGATTGCGTGTTCTCGGGGTTCTCGATCGGTCGCATGCAGATCCCGTTCGTCGCCATGGCGGCACTCGCCGGAGGCAACGTACGCGTCGGCCTGGAAGACAACCTCTACCTCGGACGCGGCCACAAAGCCACCAACGCAGAGCTCGTCGCCCGCGCCAAGCAACTGCTCGAGAGCATGAACGTGCGGATTCTCGGGCCGCAGGAAGTGCGTGACAAGCTGAAGCTCATCAAGCACTGAGCGCACAACCGAGGGGCTACGGCGATGGGTGAACAAGTGGTGCAGCACGGTCTCGAAGGCGTCATCGCCTTCGAGACCCAGATCGCCGAGCCCGACCGTGAAGGCGGTGCGCTGCGCTATCGCGGTGTCGACATCGAAGAGCTCGTCGGCCACTACGACTACGGCCGCGTCTGGGGTCTGCTGGTCGACGGGGCGTTCGAACCAGGGCTGCCACCGGCCGAGCCGTTTCCGATCCCCGTTCATTCAGGTGACATTCGCGTCGACGTGCAGAGCGCGCTGGCGATGCTCGCACCGTTCTGGGGCCTCGAGCAGATGCTCGACATCGACGACACCCAGGTCCGCGACGACCTGGCCAGGGCATCGGTCATGGCCCTGTCGTTCGTCGCCCAGTCGGCACGCGGGTTGGGCCTGGCAATGGTGCCGCAGAAGCACATCGACGGTGCCTCGACCATCACCGAACGGTTCATGCGCCGCTGGCGGGGCGACCCTGACCCCAACCATGTGAAGGCGGTGGATGCCTATTGGGTGTCGGCCGCCGAGCACGGCATGAACGCCTCGACGTTCACCGCTCGGGTGATCGCCTCGACCGGCGCCGACGTCGCCGCCGCGCTGTCTGGCGCTGTTGGCGCCCTCTCGGGTCCGCTCCACGGCGGTGCGCCGTCGCGCGTGTTGCAGATGCTCGACGAGGTCGAGCAGGAAGGCGACGCAGTCCGCTGGGTGAAGCGGGCAATGGATCGCGGCGACCGCCTCATGGGCTTCGGCCACCGCGTCTACCGCGCTGAAGACCCCCGCGCCCGAGTGCTTCGCCGCACCGCGAAGGAGTTGAAGGCACCGCGCGTCGAGGTCGCCGAGGCCCTCGAGCATGCTGCGCTCGAAGAATTGAAAGCCCGTTACCCCGATCGTGTCCTGGCCACCAACGTCGAGTTCTGGTCGGCCGTCGTGCTCGACTACGCCGAGGTTCCCGCGCACATGTTCACGGCGATGTTCGCCTGCGCTCGCACCGCCGGGTGGAGCGCGCACATCCTCGAGCAGAAGCGCACCGGCCGGTTGATCAGGCCTTCGGCCATCTACACCGGCCCCGCCTCACGGCCGCCCAGCGCCGTCAGCAGCGCGGTGACTCGATGACGACTGGCCACATCGGTCTGCTCGGCGGCGGTGTGATCGGCGGCGGTTGGGCGGCGCGGTTCTTGCTCAACGGCCACGACGTCGTGCTCTTCGACCCGGATCCCGAAGCGCCGCGCAAGGTCGGCGAGGTCATTGCCAACGCCCGCCGCGCCAACACCAAGCTCACCAATGCTCCGTGGCCGGTCGAGGGCTCGCTGCAGATCGTCACCACCGCCGAGGAAGCCGTCGAGGGCGCCCACTTCGTGCAGGAGAGCGCACCCGAGCGGCTCGACCTGAAGCAGAAGCTGTTCGCCGCCGCCAGCCGGGTTGCCGGCGACGATGTCGTGTTCGGGTCATCGACCTCCGGTCTGCTCCCAACCGAGATGCAGCGCGACATGGTTCACCCCGAGCGGCTGGTCGTCGGCCATCCGTTCAACCCCGTGTACCTCATGCCGCTCGTCGAGGTGTGTGGCGGCGCGGCGACCTCCGAGTCCACCAAGCAACGCGCTGCCGAGATGTACCGCAGCATCGGCATGCATCCGTTGATGCTGTCGAAGGAGATCGACGGGTTCGTTGCCGACCGGCTGATGGAGGCCCTGTGGCGCGAGGCGTTGTGGTTGGTCAACGACGGCGTTGCCACGGCGGCCGAGATCGACGACGCCATGCGCTTCGGCCCCGGCTTGCGGTGGAGCTTCATGGGCACGTTCCTGATCTACCGGATCGCCGGTGGCGAGGCAGGTATGCGCCACTTCATGGCCCAGTTCGGACCGGCGCTGAAGTGGCCATGGACGAAGCTGATGGACGTACCCGAGTTGACCGACGAGTTGCTCGACATGATCTGTGCGCAGAGCGACGCCCAGGTCGACGAGCAGACGCCCGGCATGTCGATCCGCGAGCTGGAGGCGCTGCGCGACGACTGCCTCGTCGAGGTCATGCATGGGTTGCGCAATCGCGGGTTCGCGGCCGGCAAGACCCTGGCCGACTTCGAACAGACGTTGTTCGACCGTGGCAATCTCGTCGCCGCCGACGTCGATGTGACCGGCCCGATCCGCATCCACCAGCGCAGCGTGCCCAACGAGTGGGTCGACTACAACGGGCACACCAACGACAGCCGATACATGCAGATCACCAGCGAGGCCGGAGACAAGTTCATGCGCCTCATCGGTGTCGACGAGGCCTACCTGCAGTCGGGCTGTTCGTACTACACGGTCGAGAGCCACCTCAACTTCATCGCCCAGAGCCACGCCGGCGACCACCTCTATGTCACGGCGCAACTGATGTCGCACGACCCCAAGAGGTTCCACATCTTCACCACGGTGCATCGGGCCGATGACGATTCCGTGGTGGCCACGGCCGAGCACATGATGTTGCACGTCGATGCGCGCGCCGGCAAGTCGTCGCCTGCTGCCGCCCAGCTTCAGGCCAAGCTCGCCGAGATCGCCGTCCATCACGACCTGTTGCCGCGCCCAGCCCAGGCCGGTCGCGCTATCGCCCAGTCCCGGTAAGCATCTTCAACGATGTAGATAGCGGCGAACGGACGGAGGGTTCACGCAGCCTCCAGATGACGCCATCGACGAAGAAGTGATGGATCTGAATTGCGGAGAGCAGCACCGCATTGCTGAACTGCAGCGATCGCCCGAAGTGGCTGCCGATCTGCGGAAGACCCCAGAAGAGCGCGACACCGGCAAGGACGATGATCGCCGCCCACCGGGTCGACTCGGAGACCACGTATTTCACTGACGGGCTCTTCCGTCGCTCGCCCAGGCCGACGCTGAGCTGCACGCTCCAGGCGATCAGGAGGTATTGCAGCGAGTGGAAGAAGGGGACGAGGGCCGCGTACTCGCCCACGTTCGGCGCGTAGAACCAGATGAACTGCGAGGCCGCCGGAAGCAGCACGATCCATGGGATGACTCGGCGGTCGCGGAGCAGTTGTTGCAACATGTAGGCCCCGAACACCGCAAGGCTGGCCCAGAGCACGACAGTGAGCGCTCGGGGCAACCAGGCCGGCACGCCGAGCACACCGAACGTGACGCCGAAGTACGCATGCCGGCCGCCAGTCAGTGACCTCACGGCGTGCGTCTGCAACGCCAACTCGGCCCACGCGCTCTGCACGGCGAACGTCGAGAACACGAACAAGCTCAATGCCATGCGCCCCCAGCCGTCGATCCGGTAGCCGCTGCGGCGGGCGTAGATCATGGTGATCCCGACCGTCTGGCCGGAGAAGTGATACGGCGACCAGAAGAAGTACAGCTTGACGAACATCGGTGCGACAACGTTGGGTGACAGGTAGCAACCAACCACTGCGGCCACCATGACGAACGGGATCAGCCAGGCGGTCATCGGATACTGCCGTGAGACAGCCCGCGAGTGGTAGAGGCGGAAGCTCGACGAGGCGAAGTGCGGGTAGTTGCACACCCACACCAGGGTCGCTGCCAGCGACCCGAGTGCTGCCGATGACGCCAGCGAAGGAGAGACCCGCAAGGCGATGTAGAGGGCGACCGATGCTCCGCCGATGAACATCGCATCGATCGGCGCACTGATGAAGTAGCGGCCACTTCGGCCCGGAGCCGTCGACTGGGATGGCGACAGCGACCACGTCAACGTGTCGTCAGTCAATCACCCCACCTCCGAACTCAAGGAGCCCGCCGTCGACGACTTTAACGCATGAACGGCGTCAACTCGCGTCGCGATCCCATGTCGTCGCCGTGACTCCGCGGTCGCGGAGCAACGCCTTCTGCACCTTCTCCGTCGGTGTCCGCGGTAGCGACTCGACGATGTCGACGTACCGGGGCACCATGTGCCCACCCATGCGCCCGGCGCAGAACTCGGTCAGCGTCAGCGGCTCCACGACGTGCCCGGGACGGGGCACGACCGCCACCATCACCTCGTCCTCGGTGAGCTCACTGGGCACGCCGTAGGCGGCCGCGTCGAGCACGGCCGGATGCAACTTGACCACCTCCTCGACCTCGAAGGCGGAGATGTTCTCACCGCGGCGGCGGATGCTGTCGCTGCGGCGACCGACGAAGTAGAAGTACCCGTCGGCATCGCGACGAGCGAGGTCGCCGGTGTGGAACCACAGGTCGTGGCGTGACGCCAACGTTGCCTCCGGCAAGCCGTAGTAGCCATCCGACATCAACGACGGCTCGTTGGGACGAACGACGATCTCGCCGACCTCGCCGACGGCTACCTCGACACCGCGTTCGTCGAACAGCCGCACGTCGTACTGCGGGATCGGCCGACCGCACGAGCCGGGCCGGCGCGGAACGTCGACCGGGTGGTACATCGGGATGCCCGCATCAGTGGACCCGTACAGCTCGACCAGCTTCACACCGAAACGATGTTCGAAGTCGTCGGCGAACTCGGGGACGGGGACTCCCCAACCCAACCTGGCCGGGTTGGCTCGGTCGTCGGCTTGCGGCGGCCGTTTGTGCAGGATGGTCAACGTCGCGCCCATGAAGTCGAACACCGTCGCGCCCGAGCGGCGGATCTCGTCCCAGAACCCCGATGCCGAGAATCGATCACCGATCACCGCGGTCGTTCCGAGCAGCATCGCCG
>JANYKU010000118.1 GCA_025358075.1 Ilumatobacteraceae bacterium | reverse complement strand
GTGTACCTGGTGCTGGTGTACCTCTACTTCCCGTTTGCCGTGCTCACGCTGTACGCCTCGCTCGAACGGTTCGACTGGAACTTGCTTCGTGCCGCCCGCGATCTCGGCGCCACACCCGCTGCGGCACTGCGCCGCGTCGTTGCGCCACAGATGCGCCTGTCCATCGCGACGGCACGAAGCAAGTTCCAGTCGAACCGTTCGAGCGAGGCGTACAGCGTGAGCACGGCAAACGGGAAGTAGAGGTACACCAGCACCAGGTACACGCCCGGGTTGTCGTAGAGCAGATAGCGATGTGCGCCACTGGTAACGCCCACTTTGTTGAGCACGGTGTTGAGCGCGCCGTTGTCGCCGAGGATGGCCACCCACGAATACACGCGCAACAGGTAGCTGGTCCAGAACGGCAGCACGACCAACAGCAGCAGTGTTCGCTGCAACCGCTTCGACACGTAGCGCACGAGCCAGTAGCAGAACGGCATCGCCAGAGCGATGGTGGTGACCGTGGCCAGCACACCCATCACCACGGTCTTCAAGAAGGTCTTGATGTAGGTCCTGGTGTGCAGGAACGTTCGGTAGTTGCTGAGGTTCCACTCGTGCACGAGCGAGTAGTCCTTGGTGCGCCAGAACGAATACACGAGGATCAGGCCGAGCGGCACGATGAAGAACAAGCCGAAGAGCACCGCCGCCGGGGCGAACCCGGCGAACTGGGCCAAGCCCTTCAATCGCTTCCGCGGCCGACCTGCTGAGGTACCAGCTGAGGGATCAGCCGTGACCGCAGCAGGTCGAATGATGTCCATCGGAACTACGCGCCGAAGACCTTGTTGAAGGCCTCGGTATACGCCTGCTGATCGCCGGCAGGCCCCTTCAACGTCATCTCCAACGCCCGCTCGGGCTGGTCCATGAAGAGCCGCTTGGCCCGGTCTGCCGTCTTCGAGTCGGCGAGCAGCTTCTTGGCGGACGACTCGTTGAACAACGGCCGTCCGTTCGTGATGAAGTTCTGGGCGATGTAGTCGGATCGCTCCATGGCGTCGAGGAACTGCGGCACCTTCTGCTTGTTCTTCCCCTTCGACACGATCATCTCGGAGTCGATGAATCCGATCGTGCCTTCGCTGGGATACACCGCCTTGACGACCGGTCCACCGGCATCCTTGACGCGATCCTCAGAACCGAGGTTGGTGACACCGATCGCCACCGACTTGTTGGCCAACAACTGGATGACTTCGTTGTTCTGTGAAGCCAGCTTGAGCAGGTTGGGCTTCAAGGCCGCAAGGAAGTCCGACGCAGTCGACAGCTCCGCGGCGTTCATGCCGTAGGGATCCTTCACACCACCGGCACGACCAGCGATCGCCAGCAGGTCGGTCGGAATGTTCTCGGCGACGATCATGCCCTTGTAGGCCGGGTCGGTGAGCGACTGCCACGAGCTGGGTGGCGTCTTGACCATGTCGGGGTTGTAGTAGATCTGCACGGTCGACCACGAGAACGGGTAGCCGAGGTAGCCCTTCGGATTCGTCCAGAAGTCGAACGACTTGGCGACCGAGTACAACTCCTTGCTGGCGTCGATCGAGCTCAGATCCATCGGGTCGATGAGACCGTCGGACATGTACTTCACATCCCACAGCGCATCGCCGGAAACCATGTCGAAGGCGTCGCCGAGTTGTTTGATCTGAAGGATCGCATCGGCGTTGTCGGAGAACAGCTTCGGGCGGCCGGTGATGCCGGTCTTCGAGCCGACCGCTTTCAGTTGGTCGTTGGCGAAGTGGTCCGACCAGGTGAGCCAGTTCAATGTCGTGCTCCCACTGCTGCTGGAGCCACTGCCGCATGCGGCGAGGAGTGCTCCTCCCAGTGGGAGCGCCACGCCGAGTGCTGCGGCGTTGCGCAGCAGGTCCCGACGGGTCGTTCGGAATGTGTCGTTCTCCACTAACTCCTCCTCTTTCGCTTAGTCAGCCACGGCGTGTGCCGCAGCCTCGTCCCACGTCACGTTGACGTGGTCTCCGGGCTGTACCCCGACTTGCATGTGCGTTGCCGCTCCCCCATGGATGGTCGACACCAACATGGTGTCGCTCTGCGGCACGCTCAACGTGACCCGCGTGACGGGCCCGAGAAAACTGAGAGATGTGACCACCGCGGGGATGGAACCGTTGGGGTCGATGCGGATCGCCTCAGGGCGAACGACGAGCGCCTTGGCATCGGCGGGCGTATCGGACGGACACGGCGCGGCGAAGCCCTCGACGGCACGGAACACGCCGCCGTCCATTCGGCCGTCGATGATGTTGGACTCACCGATGAAGTCGGCGACGAAACGGCTCTTCGGTCGAAGGTAGATCTCCTCCGGCGTGCCCACCTGCTGCACTGCGCCACCATCCATGACGGCGATGCGATCGGCCAGGGCCATCGCCTCTTCCTGATCGTGTGTCACGAAGAGGAACGTCGTGCCGACGTTGCGATGGATCAGCGAGAGCTCGACCTGCAGCCGCTTGCGCAGCTTCAGGTCAAGGGCGCCGAGTGGCTCATCGAGCAGCAACACGCTGGGCTTGTTGACCAGTGCACGGGCAATCGCCACGCGTTGCGCCTGCCCGCCCGACAGCGCCGCAACGGGCTGCTTGGCTCGCTCGGTGAGGCCCACCAGGGCGAGAGCCTCACGTGCCCGCGACTCGCGCTCGGCCTTGGAAACCCTCGACATGCGCAGACCGAACTGCACGTTCTGCACCACGTTCATGTGTGGGAACAGCGCGTACGACTGGAAGATCGTGTTGACCGGCCGCTTGTGAGGCGGGAGATCGGTGACGTCGCGACCGCGGATCGACACCGTGCCGGAAGAGGGTGAGACGAAGCCACCCACGACGTTGAGCGTCGTGGTCTTGCCGCAGCCGGAAGGGCCGAGAAGACAGAAGAACTCGCCGTCGCGCACGTCGAGGTCGAGCGGTTGCAGTGCGACCGCGCTACCGAACCGCTTCCCCACGCCGCGCAGCTCGATCGCGTTCTCGCGGTGGTCGGCCACGTCGCTCATCGGCGGTGCCTCTCGAGCGGCGCGGGAACTTCGATCGGCGTGCCGAGCTCCGCGCTGGCTCGAATCGCGTCGATCAGGGTGGCGACACGGAAGCCATCGACGAAGTCGGGGTACGGCACGGGAACCCCGCCGATGCTCGTGTACACGTCACGGAACAGGTTGCGGAAGGCATCGGCGAAGCCTTCGACATGACCGGCCGGCGCGAACGACCGGTGCTGCGCATCGACGGACAGGCGCGGTGGGTCGCGGTCGACGATCTCGATGGAGCCGAATGGTGGGCGATGCACCAACTGGTTCGGTGTGTCGACCCGCCAATCGAGGCCACCATCGCGGCCGTCGATGTGGATGGCGCAGCCGTTGGGCTGTCCCGGCGTGATGCCCGAGAACACCGCCGAGACCGGAGTGCCGTCGGTCAACTCGATGAAGACTCGAACGTAGTCCTCGACGTCGATGGCGACTTCCTCACCGTCGCGGAGGCGAACGGGTCGGGTCGTGGAGAAGCGAGCGTCGACCAAGGCAATCGGCGAACCCGTGACGTGCTCGACGAGGTCGAGCCAGTGGAGCCCGAGATCGGCCGTTGCGTACGACGGGCCGGCGATCGACTTGTCGAACCCCCAGCCGTAGTTGTCGTGACAACTGTCGGACGACAGGTACTCACCGCGTACCGCGACCACCTTGCCGATCGTTCCGGCGGCCAGGCGGCTGCGCAGCTCGGCGACCATCGGGTACGAGCGCTTGGTGAGACACACCGCGGCATGTACTCCGCTGGCCGCCGCCAGCTCCATCACCGAACGCGCATCGTCGGCCGATACCGCCAGCGGCTTCTCGCACACCACATGGATGCCGCGCTCGATCGCTGCCCGGCTCTGGTCGGCGTGATGACCATGGGGTGAGCAGATGTGCAACACGTCGGGTCGCTGGCGATCGAGCATCTCTTCCAGGTCGGTGTACAGCTCGGCACCGCCGAGATCGTGGGCGAGCGCGTCGGCACTGGCCAGGCTGCGACCGCAGATGCCGACCACCGTGCTGCCGAGGTCGCGAATGCGACGACCATGGGTTCGCGAGATCCCACCGGTGCCGACGATCGCGGCACGCAGCGGCGGCGGATAGTAGGCAGTCACGAGGCCATCGCCTCGAGCCTGGCGGTGGCATAGGCATGCGCCTCGAGGAGCCCCTGCACGTCGGCGCGGGCGGCCTCGAGTGGGACCACCACGGGACCGCCTTCGGTGATCGAACGATGGAAGCTGCGGAGCTCGTTCTCGAAGGCCTCCTCGTAGGAGACGTGGTGACGGGTCTCTGTCAATCCGATGGCTCCGGCCGACCGGCGCTCGATCAGCCGCGTGGGCATGTTGCGCAGGTACGGCGCCGGGAACGTGAGCTCCAGGATGCGATCCGCGCAGTACACCGTCAGCCGTTCGGTGTAGTCGTTCACGCCCTCGAGCGTGAGGTGGAATGCGGTCATTCGGGCGCCGCCTTCGAGTTGCCACCCGGCAGCGCCACCGTCGCCGCCGGCGAAGATCGACGCATCGACGAGTCGAGCCGGCACGGGATGACCGACGTGCTCGAGGATGCCGTGAAGCATGCTGATGTCGTGAACGAGCGACGAGAGGAACGCGTTCTGGAAGGCAATCGACGCGACCGCCGGGACCTCGGCGAGGCCCGTGGCCTCGGCGACTCGGTCGACCGCCCGTTGCCGGCTGTCGGCACGAAGTTCGGGCGACACATCGGAGCCCTTCACCATCGGAAGATGTGCGGTGAACGGGACCGAGTTGGGATCGTTGACCTCGATGGAGATGCACTTGATCGTCGAAGCGTCGGCGGGGAGGAGCTCGAGCATGCGCAGGTACGCGGGATCGTGGCGTTTCATGTAGCCCACCTGCACGGTCTTGCCGGACCTGTCGCGTGCCTCGATCATCTCGTCGCACTCGCGAAGGGTGAACGCCAGCGGCTTCTCGCACAGCACATGGAGACCATGTTCGAGCGCCCACAGCACGACATCGGAGTGGTACACGTCGGGGGTGGCGCAGACGATCGCATCGAGCGTTCCGGGATCGAGCTCGTCGAGCGAAGCGACCCTCATGGGGACGCCATAGCGCTCGCCGACACCCTCGCGCACCGTCGCCGAGGCGTCGACGATCGCGGCGAACGCGAACAGGTTGCTGTTGGCGGAGATGAAGAAGGCATGTTCGGTTTGACCGACCAGCCCACAGCCCACCAACGCGACGCGCAGACGGCTCATCGGCGCGCCTGGGCAACGGCGGCTTCGACGACGTCGCCGATCAGTTCGACCTGAGCGGCGGTGAGCCCCGGCGGCACGTCGAGATGGATCGTGCGTTCGAGCAGGTCGAGCGTGCGCGGGCAGTCGGGCGCGGGTGCTCCGGCTGCAGCAATCGCGTCGAGCACCGGCTTCCAGAACGGATAGACGTGCAAGTCGGCGGTGTCCGCGCGGTAGATGGGCGCTGCCGGCACACCTGCCGCCGTGATCGCCGCGCAGATCGCCTGGGCGACCTCGGCAGACTCGGCGAAGGCGATCACCGCAATGCCGGCATCGCCTGCGGGATCGTTGGAGCGGCGCAACGTGAGCCCCGGCAGTTGCGACACCCGCGCCGCGATGCGGGCATGGCTGTCGCGCATCTGGGCGAGGATGCCGTCGAGACGGGAGAGTTGAATACGGCCGACGGCGCCCGTGAACTCACTTGCCCGGAAGTTGTAGCCCGCGAAGCGGGGCAGCTCGCCGGCTCGACGCAGGCTGCCTGCGCAGTCGTGCACGTCGATCGCCGTGAAGTACGCCTCCTCGTCGAGGCAGACGAACATGCCGCCTTCGCCCGTGGTGATGATCTTGTTGAACTGCAGCGAGTACGCACCGGCATCGCCGATGGTGCCCAGCCGCCGCCCGTTGTAGGTGGCACCAGCGGCTTGGCAGGCATCTTCGATCACGACCAGCCCATGACGCTTGGCGATCCCCATCAGCGCGTCCATGTTCGAACCGCCGCCGCGCATGTGCACCGGAAGGATCGCTCGCGTGCGCGGGGTGATCTTCGACTCCACATCGGCCGGATCGAGTGTCAGCGAATCGTCGACCTCGGCCAACACCGGCATCGCGCCGGCAGCCAGAACAGCGTTCGCGGTTGCGTTCCACGTGTACGCCGGCACGATCACCTCGGTGCCGGCCTTGGCACCCAAGGCGATGAGCCCACAGATGATCGCTGACGAGCCTGCGTTCACGCACAGCGCGTACGGCGCGCCGAATGCCTGACACCACTCCTGCTCGAAGTTCTTCACCTCGCGCGGTCCCTCGCCGGGCCCGTAGTAGCGGAAGAGGCACTTGCGAGCGATCACCGCGGCAAGGGCCTCAGCTTCGCGCTCGTCGACGAGCATGCCTCCGGGGAACATCGGTGGGACGATCGCATTCTCGGCTGGGGCTGAACCTGGCGTGATGATTCGCGGAGCGGCGGTGGCGGTCAATGGGGGGTCCTTTCCAGGGCGGTGTCGAGAACATGCACCGGGTTCCATCCGGCACCGAGCGAAGGACGGCCCGGTCTGGTCGGGCCGGTGGTGCCGCGTACGACGAGCTCGCATTCGAGAAGTTGACGTTCGGTTGCGTGTCGGCGTTCGGCGATGGCGGTGAAGATCTGCGTGGCTGCGATGCGGCCGAGGGCGACTGCGTCGCATCGAACCGATGTGAGCGAGATGCGTCGATGCGCCGCAAGCGGAGTGTCGTCGAAGCCCACAACGGCCACGTCGTCGGGAACGAGCCAACCGGCCCGCTCGAGCGCGTCGAGGTTGTCGATCGCGATGAGATCGTTGTGGCAGATGAGGGCCGTGGCGCCGTCGGGCCGATCTTCCTGCAACACGATGCCGCGGCTCGCTGCTGCCGTGCGCGCCGCGAGCCGACGTCGGTCAGCCGCGGCACGCTGGTCGACCGGGCCTGCGAAACAGACCGTGCGATGTCCGAGGGCGAAGAGGTGGTCGATGATCAGCTGCATGGCCTGTTCGTCGTCGGTGTCGACGGCGCCGATGCGCGGGTCGGTACTGACCCCGCAACCGGCGAGCACGACCGGGATGCCGTTGTCGGCGAGGATCGATGGGAAGCCGGCGTTGGAGCTGAGGTCGCCGACGATGACCCCGTCGACGCGACGCGAGATCAACGAATCGCACAAGGCAAGTTCGGCGGCAGGGTCACAGTGGCTGTTGGCCACGATCATCAGTGGCTCGCCGAGCGTTGCGGCCTCCTCGACGCCGAGGCCGAGGCTGGCGTAGAACGGGTTGCCCGTGTCGGCAGTGATGAGGGCGATCATTCCGGTGGTGCGCTCGCGCAGTGCGCGAGCTCTCGCATCGGGCCGGTAGTTCGTTTCGGCGATGACTGCCATCACCCGCTCACGGAGGTCGTCGGCCACGGTCGAACTGCCGCGGATGACATTGGAGACCGTTGAACGAGACACTCCGGCCAGCCGGGCGACGTCCTTGATCGTGGCGGGACTCTTGCCGTCACTTCGCAATGCATCGATCCATTCGCGTGGAACCGCGCCAAAACGCTGCCGTGGATCGATCCATTGCCGTATGTAACTGCACGATGTGACATTTGTCAAGCAGTTGTCAAGCGACCTGCACCAGAGCGCTCACACGTCTGCGCCGACCGTCGAGATCGCCGTCCGAGGGGTGCACTCGGCGCTGCTACGGTCGCGCGATCTCCAGCTGAATGAATGCGAGGACGACATGGACCGTGCCTTCAACCGGCGTGCTTTCATCGAGTTCGGTGCGGCGGCAGCGCCAGTCGGCTCACCCTGAAGCAGTTCGCCAAGCTTCCGTTCGCCCTCGAAACGGCGGACCCGCGGCCGAAAGGTCTCGATGTCGGCACCGCCGAACATCCCGGCGGCAGAGCGTTTCTCGACAAGGTGCGCACACAGACCGAGCGATTCGAGAGCGGCACGCGCAGAAGCCGGCTCAAGAACGTGTCGCCAACGGTGATCTCGCGAGCCGTGCTCGAACTGGGTGGCGACTTGGCGACGATCGCGGAACAAACGGCGATCGTTGAGCGAAATTGAGTTGCGGCACAGGATGCGGTGAACTCAAGTTGGGTCATGGACAACTACGAGCCGATCACGAGCTTTGGCGAGGCGGCAGCCGACGACTACGACGAGAACACGCTTGGGATGGATACCAGCGCGACCGTCGCGTTCATGGAGGAGCTGGCCGGTGGTGGTCCGGTGCTCGAGCTCGCCATCGGTACTGGTCGTGTTGCGCTGCCCCTCGCGGCACGAGGGATCCGCGTCGATGGCATCGACATCTCCCCTGCGATGGTGGCCAAGCTACGCGCCAAGCCCGGCGGTGACCAGCTCTCGATCACCATGGGCGACTTCGCCGCCGTGCCCGTGGTCGGCACCTACCGGTTGATCTTCGTGGTGTTCAACACGTTGTTCAACCTATTGACGCAGGACGACCAAGTGCGCTGTTTCGAGAACGTCGCCGCACATCTCACCGACGACGGCAAGTTCGTGGTCGAGGCGTTCGTGCCGACCTTTCTCACCCGCTTGCGCACCGATCAGTACGTCGATGCAGAAGCCATCGGTGTCGGCGAGGTGCGACTCGACGTCGGTCGCCACGATCCCGTCGCACAGCGGCTCGACGAGAGCCATGTGGTCCTCACCGGCGATGGCGTGCGCCTCTATCCGATCGTGACTCTCTACGCGTGGCCGAGCGAGCTCGACCTCATGGCTCGAATTGCCGGACTACGCCTGATTCACCGCTGGTCGGGCTGGAACCGTGAACCCTTCACCTCGACCAGCGAGACCCACATCTCCGTCTACGGACGCTGACCAGGGCGTGGTGAGCCCGGACGAGGACGCCAGGCGCGAACGGGCACCAATTCATTCCCGGTTGGCGGGTCCGTTGGACCTACAAGGTGACCGCGAATGATCGAAGCTGGATCGATGAGTGATGATCCTGCGCACGCTGCCCCACCAGCACCGCCAGAGGTGTACCTGATCGGCGAAGCAGGGTTCACGCCCATCTTCCCGAAAGTCGGTGAGGTGATGACCTACTACTGGTCGGAGGCAAACGCCGGCGGGGAGCACCCCGAGGCATATCACGCTCGCGTGATCTGGAAGGTCGACGACCAGACCATCGACGATCTGTTGGTCGAATGCACGCCGTTGCCCACCAACGGCACCATGTACCGCACGACGGACCTATCAGCTCCGAGCGCGGCGGGCATCGGCTACTCGATCGAACTGTGGATCGATGTCGACCATCACACGACTGTCCGCGAGGGCTACAACTACGCGTACCACGCGGTCACCGTCGACGACTGACCGACTACGTGCCCTTGCCGGCTCGTCGAATGGGCAGCGCGCCTCGACGAGCTCGGCGTGCCTCACGGTGACATCGTCGACGCGGGGTACGGCTCAGGCCTGTGACCGTGCCGCCGCGTCGGTTCAGTGAAGGGTCGGGACCACCGCCATCGAACGTTGGATGCACTGATCCATCTCCGAGCGAACAAGCGGTGGAAGCGCGCCCGCCGGTGCAGACAGTGGCGCATAGACCAGCCGGGTGAACGGTTCGACGCACAGCAACACCGGCCACGGTTCGACGGTGAACGAACCTGACACAGTCTCGGTGAAGCGCGCCCCTGCCGCGATTCCGTCGAGGGTGCGCAGATCGGCGTACTTGCCCGTGGACGGTACTCCCATGCCGGAGATCAGGTTGCCGACGCTCCAGTACACCCAAGTGCCGTTGACCTGTTCGACGGGTTGGATCACATGCGGGCCGTGTTCGACGAGGAGATCGATGTGGGTCAGCGCCGTGAGGTCGACTACGAACTGACGGTCGTCCGGCGCCGGCGCCGACAACAGCTCCTTGGAGATGTGCAGGCTCACGACGACGACCTCCGCGCCCGCGGCGCGCACTGCATTGACATCGGCAGCCACTTGTGCCGGCGTCACGACGTAGTTGACTCGCCACGGGTCGGCCGGAAGCACCGTGTTGGAATAGCGGGTGTACGACAGGTGGGCAACTCGTACGCCGTTGACCGTCATGAGCGAGGGGGTGGTGGCCTCCGCTGGAGACCTGGCCGTGCCGGCGTGGGAGATTCCACCTGCATCGAGTGCCGCGAGCGTCGAGTCGATACCCGGCACGCCGAGGTCGTTGCTGTGGTTCGAGGCGGTGCTGCAACGATCGAAACCGACGCGATGCAGTCCGTCAGCGATCTCGTACGGCGCCAGGATCAGATTGCCTCCAAATGGCGATCGCCCGTACACGCCGATGCGCTGCCCTGGCGTGCCAATCGGCATCTCCATGTGGCAGATGGCGACGTCGACCGACGACAGCATTGGCGTGATCGGCGCGAACAGCGGTGCGAAGTCGTACTGCGCTGCCGTGCCCGCTGCGAACGCCGCGGCTGCGATGGTGACCGGGCTCTCGGTCAGGACATCGACGGTAGCAACGAGGGAAAACGAACGCCGCGGAGGATCGAGGCGCACGGCCGGGAGCAACCCGGTGACCACTGGTGCTTGCGTGGCGCCTGGGGTGACCTGCAACAGGATTGCCGACGTGACGAGGAGCATGCTCGACAGCAGAAACCTCGACACCCGCACGTTCATGGATGGCGACGCTACGCGATCGAGGTGATGTACGCCCCGACCAGCTTGGCCTCTTGCTGATTCACGCCGCCTTCACGACGCGACGCGTGATCGTCGCCGAAGTGCTTGAACGAAGCGAGCCCGGCGATCGGATTGAAATCGTCGTGGCCATGACCGTGGAACGAGAGATGCATGAACGAATCGTCGGCGAGACGGAGCACGATGTAGCTGACGTTGTCGGGCTTGGTTTCGGCCAACTCGACGAACACCCCCTCCACCCGACGCTGGTTCTCATCGGCCGCCTCGGGCGATACCGCCGAATAACGGGTCACGAGCCGGTACTGGATTGGCGAATCAGCAGCCATGGTGGTGCTCCTTGCAGGGTGGGGCGTGTTCGGCCCATCATTGCGCGAATAGGGTCGGCGAATGCGAGCGAGACGCCCTTCCGCGCGTTTGATCGCGGTCGCGGTGGTCGTGACGGCGTTGGCGGTGCCGTGCCTGTGGGCGGTGCTCGCCCATCACGTGTTCGCTGTCGGTGACATCGCCCTGATCGAACTGCGCACTCGCGATGTGCTGACGAGTCATCCCCCGCTCGTCGGGGCGTACTCGAGATACGGCTGGTCGCACCCCGGTCCGTTGGAGTTCTACCTCTTCGCAATCCCCTACCGGTTGTTCGGCGGGACCGCGCGGGCGATGCGACTGACGACACTGATGTTCAACGTCGCCACGTTGGTGACGATCGCGTGGGTCGTGCGCCGACGCGGCATCACGACCCTCGTCGTGTTGATGGCAGGGGCGAGCGCATTGGTCTGGGGGTTGGCCTCGAACGCGTTGGCCGACAGCTGGAACGTCACCGTCGCCGTCCTTCCGTTTCTGTTGACCATCGCCGCCTGCTGGTGCGCGTGTTGCGGTGACCGATGGGCATGGATGGTCGCCGCCGTTGCCTTCTCCTTCGTGTTTCAGGCCCACGTCGGATTCGGCGTGGTGCTCGTGCCGTTGATGATCAGCACAGTCGTGTGGCTTTGCATCCAGAGCCGGCGCGACAACCCCCACACCAGCCTTCGCGACGTCGGCTTGGGGATCGCTACGGGGACGGTCGTCGCCCTGCCTGCGCTCTACGACATGTTGGCTCACTGGCCGGGAAACATCTGGCGGCTGATCAAATGGTCGGTCAACAACGACGAATCGACCATCGGCGTGTCGGACAGCCTTCGTTTGCTCGGGCGCAGCACCTCGTTGTCGTTCCCGGTGCACCCGAGGTTTCCCAACCAGTTCGTCTTCTCGATCGGCGTCGTCGACAGTGGGTTCCTGCCCGGAACGCTGTTGCTACTTCTCTGCATCGCGCTCGCCCTGACCGTGCGACGACGGATGGTGGCCGAGGCGTCGCTTTGCGGCGGCCTGATGGTCGTCTGGATCTCCGGTCTCGTCGCTGCCAGCCGCGTGACCAGACCACTGGCCTTCTGGTTGGTCGAGTGGTTGCAGCCCCTCGCCTGGCTCAGCTGGGGTGCTGTTGTACTGGTCGGTTGGAGAATGCTGCAGCCACTGGCCGACGTGCGCTTCCGTCGCTGTCGAGTTCGCCAGGTCGGGGCTGGGTTCGCATTGATCGCGTTGACACTTGGCACGATCGGCTACGCGCACCGCACCGCGTCGGCAAACGCCCACGACACCACCATCGCCCCCATCAAGGCGTTCACCGCTGCCACCGGTCGGCTCGACAAGTCGCAGCCGATACACCTCGCGTACGACGGCGATCCGTTCGCGGCCGGCACCATCTTTCTGGCACTCGCCGATCAGATGGACCGAGCAGGGTTCCGGCTGTGTGTTGATGCCGCGTACGCGAGCCAGTTCGGCAACTCACGCGTGTGCCCCGGCCGCAGCGACTTCGAGTTGTTGATCCGCGACGAGCCAACCGCACTGGCGCCACCCGACAACTCGACCACCCTGGCCGTCAGCGATCCCCTGTCTGCCGCGCAGCGGGCTGAAGCCGACACCCTCACGGCGACCCTCACCGAAGTCTTGGTGCAAAACGATCTCGCCAACGACGTGGCACTTCTCTACACACCGCTGATCGCCGTGATCCTCAAGGATCTTCCGCCGAATGATGCCGCGAGCAGCGGCAGCGACATCCGTCGCCTGATCGAGTTGCGACAGCTACCGGGCACGAGGCTCGGCCTCTACCAAGTCAATCGTTAGCTGCTCGGGCTCGTAGAGATCAGACGTCCGGAGATGTGCTCGGTGCTGACGCGCACGACCACCTGGGGCGCCTCGGCGGAGCCCCACCGTCGAAGTTCGGCGACTGCCGCGAGGTCTGCGAGTGAGGTCACCACCTCGGCCAGTCCGGTCACCGTGACCGTCCAGCCATTGAGCAGATCGTCGTCGAGGTCGTGCACGCACATCGACACGATGCTGTCGGGCATGCGCCGGCCGAGGATCCCCGAGCTCGCAGCGCCCACCAAGACGTCTTCGCCACGCAACGTGTACAACGCCGGGAGCACCAGAGGCAGCGCGTGATCGGTGATCGCCAAGGCAGCCACACGATGCAGGGCGAGTAGTTCGAGACAGGCATGCCGATCGAGGACGACGAATCCATTGGCGTCTCGATTCACATTCATGACTCCCCAACCTGCACCGTTTGCGGCGGCTCGGCTAGAGACCAAAGTCCTGTCGCCGCATGACGCATCCGCACCAACTCGCCCACCGATTCGCGGCAGAACCCTCGCTAGACAAAATGTTCGGACGAGCGCAGGGTGGCGAGAAAGTCGGTGGCCTGGAAACCGTGAACGTGGGCAACGGCGATGCCCTCCATCCAGCTCGATCTGACCGCAGCAGGATTGGAACAGACCTCGTCGACGAGCGCCTGCGAGAACGCCGATGGGAAGTCGCGCCGCGGCCACTTGTCGAGCACCGCTCGAACAGCGCCTGCAGGGAGCGAGTCGACTCCTGCGCCACGAACGTCGATGCTGATCCCCCGGTTGGCGATGCGAGTCTCGACGCTCTTGTGCGCCGCGATTGCCGTGGATGCGTGCAGCGCGATCACATCCCACACGCTCTCTGCCCGTGCCGCTGGCATTCCGGCGTCGCGCGCCATCGTTCGCACGGCATTCGCGCCGCGCATCTCGAATCGTTCGGGACCCGGAAATCGCGGCGAGAGATCGACGTCGTGGAGCACCGTGCCGATGTACAGCACCTCGAGGTCGATATCGAGGTTCTCGACACGGGCCAGGAGCGCAGCGAATTGGATGCTGCGCTCACAGTGGGCCGCAACGTGCGGCTCACAGCAGTCGTGGACCAGTTCGGCGGCCTGCCGCGCAAGTGCCGTATCGGGAGGCTCGACCAGCGTCATCCCGCGGGAAGGATGTTGGCGTTGAGATGGAACATGTTGTGCGGATCGTACGCAGCCTTGACAGCTTGAAGCCGGTCGTACTTTGTGCCGTACGCGTTTCGAACGCGGTCCTCGTCGTAGTCGGTCATGAAGTTCACGTAGCCGCCCACGCCGACAGCGTGCTCTACCAACGCCGACCAGTAGCCTCTCGCCCAAGCACGCTCAGCCTCGTACTCGTCAGGAGAAGGTGTGCTGGCTGAGATGTTGACGACGTAGCGGATGCCGCGGCTGCCGCCGAACGCAGTCGAGTTCCCGTCCGCCCGACGATATGCGCCGCCGAGCACGAAGATCGGCACGAACGACAGCGGCGACATCTTCGTCGCCTGGTGCTCGAGGATCACTTCGATCGCGCCATCGCTCAACTCGTCGAGATACACGGCCTTCTCGTACGAGTGCAGCCCCCAGGGCGCGGCCGCGTCGAACATCTGCTGCAGTGCAACATATGGGATAGGCGTCACCAACTCGACGATCGGAGTGAGCGCCTCTTTGATCGGTGCAATCAGTTGGGCGTGGGCAACGTCGTCACCAAAACCGACAACGACGAGTGCGTATGCCGGCGCGAAATGCAGGTCAGCGGGGATGAATGGCTCGGGCGGGGCGCTCAGCCCAGCAAGGAACGCGCAGCATTCGTCGGGGAGATCTCGCACGAACTCGCGTGCGAAGCGGAACAGGTTTCCCCCCTGGTCGGGGCTGAACAAGAACAGACCAAGGTGCACCAGGGGGCCTACCGGGTGGAGGGCGAACTCGAACTCGGTGACCACCCCGAAGTTACCGCCACCGCCGCGGAGCGCCCAGAACAGGTCGGGGTTGTCGGTGTCAGACGCGTGGACCACGCGCCCGTCAGCGGTGACGACTTCGGCGCCGACCAGGTTGTCGCATGACAACCCGGCCAGGCGCGAAAGCCAGCCAAGACCACCGCCGAGCGTGAGCCCGGCGACACCCGTACGACTGACGAAGCCTCCCGGTGTCGCAAGGCCATGTGCCTGCGTCGCCGCATCGAACTCGCCCCACGTGGTGCCGCCTCCGCACGTTGCCCGGCGGTTATCTGGATCGACACGCACCTCCTTCATGGGTGTCAGGTCGATCATCAGGCCACCATCGGTGAGGGCGAACCCGGCATAGTTGTGACCGCCACCACGGACCGAGACCTCCAGCCCGTCCCGCTTGGCGAAGCTCAGCGCCACGGCGACATCGGTACTGCTGGTGCATCTGACCACGACGCCAGGTCGCCTCGAGATCGCGCCGTTCCAGATGTTGACCGCCTCGTCGTAGCCAGTGTCACCGGGCTGGCAGACCTCACCGCCGATGGCTTCTCGCAGCGCGTCAACAGCGCCTTGCGTGATGTTCCCCATGTTCAGTCTCCCTTGCACCGATCCCCCGCACGAATGCTAATTGACATCAGCGACCAGATTCAGAACTTCTCCTTGTTTACATGTAGATATTGTTATATAATTATTGCCCATGACCCTTCCGTTGTCATCGCTGCTCGACGTCTTGTGGGCCCTCGACGAGGCCACCCGGCTGCGGATCGTGGCATTGCTGCAGCATGGCGAGCTCACCGTCACGGATCTCACCGACATCCTCGGGCAGTCGCAGCCGCGCATCTCCCGCCATCTCAAGCTGCTCGCCGACGCCGGCGTGGTCGACAAGCACCGAGAGGGCACCTGGGCCTTCTTCGACCTGGTCAGCAGCGGTCCGATCGGCCGGCTCGTCGCCGACGTGCTGGCCCTGACCGATGTGCACGACAGCGTGCTTGCCGCCGACCTCGACCGTCTCACCATCGTGCGCAGCCGTCGCACCGCGGTCGCCCAGGAATACTTCGCCGGCATCGCTCCGAGGTGGGACGAGGAACGTTCGCTGCACGCGTCGGACGCCGTTGTCGAACAGGCGATCACCGAAACGGTGGGCCCGGCCAAGTACCGGTCGATGCTCGACATGGGGACCGGCACCGGCCGGATGTTGCAGCTGCTCGGCCGCAACGCCGAGCATGCCGTTGGCCTCGACACCAGCCATTCGATGCTGGCCGTGGCGCGGGCCAACTTGGAACGTGCCGAGGTCCGGGGCATCGATCTCCGCCAGGGCGACGTCTACAGCCCGCCGTTCGCCAACGACTCGTTCGATCTCATCGTGATCCATCAAGTGCTCCACTTCCTCGATGATCCGGCCCGAGCCGTGCGAGAAGCCGCTCGGCTGCTGGCGCCCGGAGGGCGATTGCTCATCGTCGACTTCGCACCGCACTCCCTCGAATTCCTACGCGCCGACCATGCCCACCTACGTCTCGGCTTCCGCGCCGACACGGTCGCGGGCTGGCTCGAACACTCCGGGCTCGACGTGCCGACGATCCGCACGATCGCTCCGCCCGTGGTCGATGCTGAAGCTGCGTCCGACGGCGAGCGACTCACCGTGTCGCTGTGGCTCGGTTGCGACCGGCGAACCGCAACGGCTCCGGCCACGGCCACGGCCACGGCGATCGAGCACGGCCGACGATGACCCTCTCCATTTCGTTCGAAGTCTTCCCACCCAAGTCCGTCGATGGATTGGAAGGGTTGCGGTCGACCGTCTCCCGACTGAACGACGTCGGGCCGGCGTTCGTCTCGGTGACCTACGGTGCCGGCGGCTCCGACCGCGAGCGATCCTTTGCAGCGATCGATGCGGTCCGGTCCGAAGGGTTCGACGTTGCCGGGCACCTCACGTGCGTCGGTCAGGCCCGATCCGAGATCGACGTGGTCATCGATCGCTATGCGGCGCTCGGGGTCAGCCGGATCGTCGCACTCCGTGGCGATCCGCCCGGCGGCGTCGATGCGCAATACGAAGCACATCCGAGCGGGTATCGCAGCACGGCCGACCTCGTGCACACGATCAAGCAGCGCGGCGGGTTCGACATCTCCGTCTCGGCCTACCCCGAGCGTCATCCCCAGTCCCCCACCGACCACCACGATTTGAACGTGCTCGCCGAGAAGGTTGCGGCCGGTGCGGACAGGGCAATGACCCAGATGTTCTTCGACAACTCCCACTACCTTCGCTACCGCGATCGGGTCGGCGCGTACGGCATCGACATTCCGATCGTGCCCGGGATCTTTCCAATCCACTCCTTCCCGACGGTTGCACGGTTCGCCGACCGGTGTGGCGCCTCGATCCCCTCGCGGATCGCGACCCGGTTCGCCGGGCTCGACGACGACAGCGCAGCCACTCACGAGATCGCCACAGAGGTCGCTGCCGCGCAGATCGCCGAGCTGGCTGCACACGGTGTCGAAGAGGTGCACATCTACACCCTCAATCGGGCCGACCTCGCGCTGGCCGTCTGCGCGCAACTCGGCATCGCCCCGAGGGTGGTCGCCGCATGAGCGCCCGCACCGCACTTCAGGCGGCTGCACGCCAGCGAATCCTCGTGCTCGACGGGGCGACCGGAACCGAGTTCCAGGCTCTTCGCACCACCGAGGATGATCTGCGCGGCGAGCGCTTCCGGGATCACCCGTCATCGCTGGCGGGCAACCACGACCTCCTCGTTCTCACCCAACCCGATTCGGTCGTCCAACTGCACTTGTCGTACCTGCTCGCCGGCGCCGACATCGTCTCCACCAACACGTTCTCGAGCACGACCGTTGCCCAACGCGAGTACGGGCTCGATGACCCGGGATTGATCGTCGAGCTCAACAGGACTGCCGCCCGATTGGCCCGGGAGGCCGCCGATCAAGCGCAACAGCGCGATGGCCGGCCACGCTGGACCGCCGGTGCCATCGGACCGACCAACGTCACCCTGTCGCTGTCTCCTCGTGTCGAGGATCCGGGATTCCGCACAATGACGTTTCGGCAACTCGCCGAGGCGTACCGCCTGCAGATCGCCGGGCTCGTCGAGGGAGGCGTCGATGTGTTGCTGATCGAGACGATCTTCGACACCCTCAACGCCAAGTCGGCGATCTGGGCGGCTCGTCGCCATGCTGCGGAGACCGGCATCCCGACCCCGCTGATGATCTCCGGCACGATCACCGATCGATCGGGCCGCACGCTCTCGGGTCAGACGCCCGACGCGTTCTGGCAGTCGATCCGGCACTCGGATCCGTTGTCGGTCGGTCTCAACTGCGCGCTCGGTGGCGCCGACATGCGGCCCTACATTCACGACCTGGCCGCCATCGCCGACACGCTGATCTGCGCGTACCCGAACGCCGGCCTGCCCAACGCACTCGGCTGCTACGACGAGACGCCGGAACAGACCGCGGCGATCCTTGGCGAGTTCGCCGAGGCCGGGCTGGTCAACATCGTCGGCGGCTGCTGCGGCACCACGCCGTCCCACATCTCCGCCATCGCGGAAGCTGTCGCCGGCAAACGCCCACGAGTTCCGGTCGAACGACGCGGAGCTCTGCAACTCTCCGGTCTCGAATCGTTCACGCTCACCGCAGACATTCCCTTCGTCAACGTCGGCGAACGCACCAACGTCACGGGATCGGCCAAGTTCCGCCGGCTGATCACCAATGGCGACTACGCCGAGGCGCTCGATGTTGCCCGCGACCAGGTCGAGAACGGCGCCCAGATCATCGACGTCAACATGGACGAGGGACTGCTCGACTCAAAACAGGCGATGGTCACGTTCCTCAACCTGATCGCCGCCGAACCCGACATCGCCCGCGTGCCGGTGATGATCGACTCGTCGAAGTTCGGCATCATCGAGGCCGGGCTGGAGTGCGTGCAGGGCAAAGCGGTCGTCAACTCGATCTCGATGAAGGAGGGTGTCGATCAGTTCCTGGCTCAAGCGCGTGTGTGCCGCGACCATGGCGCTGCTGTCATCGTGATGGCGTTCGACGAGCACGGCCAAGCCGACACGTTGGCTCGCAAGATCGACATCTCCACACGGGCGTTCGAGCTGCTGACCACCGAGCTCGACTTCCCGCCTGAGGACATCATCTTCGACCCGAACATCTTCGCCATCGCCACGGGGATCGCCGAACACGACCGCTACGGGCTCGATTTCATCGAGGCCACCGCCGAGCTTCGCCGGCGCTTCCCGACGTCGAACGTGTCGGGTGGCGTGTCAAACCTTTCGTTCGCGTTCCGCGGCAACGATCAGGTTCGAGAGGCGATGCACTCGGTGTTCCTCTACCACGCAATCGCCAAGGGCATGCGGCTGGGCATCGTCAACGCCGGCCAACTCGCCGTGTACGAACAGATCGACGAGGAGCTGCGCGGGCTCTGCGAAGACGTGGTGTTGGCGCGGCGAGCCGATGCTGCCGAACGTCTTCTCGAAGCAGCAACTCGGTACCAATCCGGCGCGGCCCAACCCCTCGAACGGGCCGGCCAGGAGTGGCGCGATTGGGACATCGACAAGCGACTCGAGCACGCGCTGGTGAACGGCATCACCGAGTTCATCGAGGAAGATGTCGAGGAGGCGCGGCTACGTCTGAAGTCACCGGTCTCGGTGATCGAGGGGCCGTTGATGGATGGGATGAACGTGGTCGGTGATCTGTTCGGCTCGGGCCGCATGTTCCTCCCGCAGGTGGTCAAGTCGGCACGGGTGATGAAGCAGGCGGTCGCCCATCTCACCCCGTTCCTCGAAGCCGAGCGGGCTGCACTCATCGCGGCCGGTGGCGAGGTCACGTCGAACTCCAAGGGCACGGCCGTGCTCGCCACGGTCAAAGGCGACGTTCACGACATTGGTAAGAACATCGTCGGTGTCGTGCTCGGCTGCGCCAACTACAACATCATCGATCTCGGTGTGATGGTGCCGGCGCAGCGAATCCTCGACACCGCCCGCGAACACGACGCCCAGATCATCGGGCTCTCCGGCCTGATCACTCCCTCGCTCGACGAGATGGTGCATGTGGCCAGCGAGATGCAGCGCCAGGAGTTCACGATCCCGCTGCTGATCGGCGGCGCAACGACCAGCCGCATCCACACGGCGCTGCGGGTGACGCCTGCGTATTCCAACGGCCCCGTGGTACACGTCGCCGACGCCAGCCGCGCCGCGGGAGTGATCTCGAAGCTCCTCTCCGGCGACCAGCGCGACAACTTCTTGTCGGATCTCGATGTCGAGTATCGGCGGGTGATCGAGGCTCACGAGCGTGCCGAGGTTGAACGCAATCGAGTTTCGATCGAGGACGCCCGGGCCAACTCCGGTCGGTTCGCCTTCGACGCGTCGACCGTGGTCGCGCCCAGCTACACCGGCGTGCGCACGTTTGACGACATCGACGTCGCCGACCTCGTTCCGTACATCGACTGGACGCCCTTCTTCCACGCCTGGGGCTTGCGCGGCCGCTACCCGGCGATCCTCACCGATTCAGAACTGGGCGGCGCGGCGCGGCCGCTGTTCGACGATGGGCAACGCATGCTCGAACAGATCGTCAACGAGCGCTGGTTCGTTCCGAAGGCCGTCGTCGGGTTCTGGCCGGCCCACCGCGACGGCGACGACATCGTGCTGCCACAACACGGACGACGTCTGCACGGGCTGCGCCAACAGCTGAAGCGACGCGACGGCAAACCGAACCTGTCGATCAGCGACTTCCTGGCGCCGGGTGACGCTGACATCACCGATCACATCGGCGCCTTCGTCGTGACCGCTGGGCCGGAGGAGTTGGCCATTGCCGAACGCTACGAAGCAGCAGGGGACGACTACTCGTCGATCCTCGTGAAGTCGCTCGCCGACCGAATCGCTGAAGCGCTCGCCGAACACATGCACGCAGTTGTGCGGCGAACGCTGTGGGGCTACGCGCCCGACGAGCCATTCACTCCGGCGGAGTTGATCGCCGAGCCCTATCGAGGCATCCGGCCGGCACCCGGTTACCCCTCGCAGCCCGACCACTCCGAGAAGGCCACGATCTTCGACCTCCTCGGCGCTGAAGAGCAGATCGGCGTGAGCTTGACCGAGAGCTCTGCGATGTGGCCCGGGTCGTCGGTCTCCGGTGTGTATCTCGCCCACCCCGACGCCACGTACTTCGCCGTCGGAAGAGTCCAGCTGGACCAGATCGAGTGCTACGCCGAGCGAAAGGGTCTGACGATCGAGGCAGCCGAACGACTGCTCGGCACCACGCTCGCCTACACCCCGTTCATGGAGCCTTCACGACCGAGCTGACAAGGTCGGCCCACTCGGCCTCGTCGAGTCGGTGGAAGCTGGCGATGATGGCCACGAGCTGATCCTTGTCGACCATGCCGTGTGCCTCGACGGACACGCCGCCGAGGTCGATGCTGATGCTGGCCGACGGGGTGCCGTCGGCCATGGCCGACACAGACAGGAACCCGTTGTCGCCGTTGATCACCACATGGTCACCGAGCGGTACTGCACCGCCTCCACCGGCGATGGTGATCGTGACGAGCTTGCCTGGCCCAGCAGCCGTTCCCGGAAGGACGAGCGACATCGTCAGGATCGGGCCCGGATCGCAGCTACCCGCCGGCCGCGCCTGCAACACGAATCGTTGCCAACCGTCAGGGGTCGTCGGTGCGATCTGCGAGCTGGCAGCGACGCAGGGGTTCATCGGCGGCGGCGGCGTGACCGTTGGCCATGCCGCAGGATCGATCGGCCGCAGTCCACCGATGATCACCGCCAGATCATCCCACCCGATACCAACCGACTCGACGTGGACGACGTCGCCATCGGGTTCGGTCCACGCCGCACGAATGTCGCCCGAATCTTCGACGACCCGAACGCGCCGATCGCCGGCGGAACGTTCGGGCGCACTGTCCAAGAGGTCGGGTGGGGTCGGAGCGTCGGATGTGGTCGCAGCGTGCGGCGGTGACGACTGCGTGATCCGAAACCGCCGTTCGGTCGTGCCATTGCTGTCGTAGTCGAGCGTCGCGATCGCCATCGTGAGCCCACAATCGGTCATCCCGCAGTCCGGAATCACCTGGCGCTGTGCACTGATGAGGTGCATACCCCTCGGGTCGCTCGATGGGTACAGCCAGCGTTTGGTCATCGCGTCCGGCGCGGTAGTCGTCGTCACGGCGACCGTCTCGGGAGGTTGCGAGGACGACGTCGTGCTCTCCTTGGCCACGGGTGCCACAGTCGCGACAGAGTTGGTGAGGTCGGTCGAGGGCGACGCCCTCGCGTTCTGCTCCACCGGTGCACCGCATGCTGTCGTGGCCCGCAGCAGCGAGCCGAGAGCAACGAGCAGTAGCGGCGAACCTCGCATGCCCAATTGGACGCCTCCTCGCTCCGGGCGGTTCCGCGAAACTCTAGACAAGCGACAAGTGAGTAGCCGCGGGACGTTTCCCGCGCGAGAATCCTTGCGTGGCTGCGATACGAGCTGGGATTGCGCACGCGATCTGGCCGCTGGTGATGGCCGGTTCGCTGTACGCGGCATGGTGGGGGTTCGCCAACGGCATCAGCACTCCCATCTGGGCATTCGTCGTGTCGACCGCGACCTTCATCGTCATCCTCGCGCTCGAACACCTGATGCCGGCGGTACGCGGCTGGTCGTTGTTCCGTGACCGGCAGTCGTTCAACGACATCGGGCACGGGATCCTGATCGGCGGCATCAGCCGGCCCGTCGCCCTGCCGATCACCGTCGGGCTGGTCGGCCTGGTCGTCGCCGTCGATGACCAGGCCCGGGCGAGAGGTCCGTGGCCGCACTCGTGGCCGATGGCCGCGCAGGTCGCGCTCGGCCTCCTGCTGTGGAGCCTCGCCAACTACTGGACGCATCGTTGGTTCCACCGGGTGGAGCGGCTGTGGTGGTTCCACGCGCTGCACCACGACCCGACTCGGATGCAGTTGCTGAAGGGCAACCGCATCCACATCGGCGAAGACTTCCTCCGGTACGTGGTGATACTCGCTCCACTGCTCGTGCTCGGCGCCTCGCCCCGGGTCGTGCTGTGGATCGCGATGTGGAACAACGTCGAAGGCACGCTGGCCCACTCCAACGTCGACATGCGATTCCCCGGTGTCTTGCACTGGGTGCTGCCCACACCGCAGAACCACCGCGTTCACCATGCCGGCGATCGCCAGCTGCAGGACTCCAACTTCGCCGGCATCACTCCCGTGTGGGATCAGTTGTTCGGCACCTACCGGCATCCGGATCGCAACCCGGTGATCGAGTTCGGATTGGGCGGCGGCGAAACCGTGCCCGATGGCTTCGTGGCGCAGCTCGCCTTCCCATTTCGCGCCCGCCCCGAGCAAGCCGTGCAGCAAGTCAGGGCGTGAGCGGGTTTCCCTGAGGAGGCGCGGCGCTGACTGACTCGTCCAAAGCTCACGATCTGGGTGCCAACGATGGCCGCGCAGCGGCGATGTCGGAGATTGGCGCCCAGATCGCTCGGGGGGCGCGACTCCGCTGACTCCGACGCCACATCGGGCTGCAGCATCGTCTGGACGTTGAGCGTCAGGCCGTGACGACCACCTCGTCGAGCAGCGAGCTCCAGCCGCCGACGATCCAGTCGCGGTCGAAGATGTTCTTGGCGTCGTTGTTCATCTCGTCCCACTCCTTCGATTCCATCGTCACGTCGAACGCCGCACGATCCTGGAACCAACATTCGGAGAAGCCGTCGTAACCGAGATCGACCCCGTCGATGATCGGCTCGACGACATGGTTCTGCACGTATCGATCGATGCCGGGAACCCGAACCCCAAAGGCGCCGCCGTGCGTGCGCGTCCAATATTCGTGAGCCTCGCGAGTGCGGTCGGGATCGCGACGGATGTCGGCGGTGAACTGGACGAACCACACCGCCTTGAACGGGCCCATCGGACCATCGATGATCAACTTCTCCTCGACGGCGGCGGTCAGCGAATGCGATGGATCGGGCACCAACAGTGATGCACCGTCGGCCTCCATCGCCGACCACTCCGGTGACTGCAACGATGCCCTGAACGAGTCGCGATCGGCGAACCACACGCACGCGTAGCCGTCGAACGCCGGCCTGGAGTCGTGGATGTCGACGAGCCCGAGCGATGCCGTGGCGAAGTTCTGAACGTAACGCTCGACGCCCGGTACTGCGGCGCCGAGGGCGGCGTGCGAACCGCACCAGCGATGACGACCGGCGTCGGCGCCGATCTCGGGAAGGAAGTGCGCTACCTGAGCGACCTTGTACATGGTGACCCCTTTCGTCAGGGTGATCCTCGGCCGTCGTCCATCCGGTCCCAGGTGATGACCGTCTCTTCCAACACTCCACCGGCCCGACCTTCATCCATGAAGCCGAACGGCCCGTCGACGAGGGTCTTCTTCCACTCCGGGCTGGCCAGCGCGGCCTCGTACGCTTCCTTGCTCTCGAACCAGTGCTCGGCGTGACCGTCGAAAGCGCCCGGCGTGCCCGCTGCCTGCTGGGTGACGGGGTCGAGTGCTTCGACCCAGTAGCTCTGCACGTAGCGGAGCATTCCCGGCGTGACTTTGGCCAGCTCGGCGTGCCGCCCCCGCCACCACTCCAAGACCTCCTCGCGCGGCTTGTCAGGCTGGAACTTGACGAGCCAGATGACCTTGTACATGAGTACCCCTCTCCTCTGTAGTGAGATGTCGTCGCCGTCGTCGCGGCGGCCCGACGCTCAGTCTCCCCAGACCTTCTCGCTGACCTGCACCACGAGCTCGAGCTTGCTCCACTGCTCGTCTTCGGTGAGGTCGTTGCCGTGATGGGTGCTGGAGAACCCGCATTGCGGGCTGAGCGCCAACTGGTCGAGCGGCACGATCGCCGCAGCTTCATCGATGCGACGTCGCAACTCGTCTGCCGGCTCGAGCTCGGCCGTCTTGGTGGTGACCAGGCCGAGAACCGCAATCTTGTTCGGGGCGAGGTAGCGAAGTGGTTCGAACCCGCCGGCTCGCTCGCTGTCGAACTCCAAGAAGAAGGCGTCGACGTCGAGGCCGCCGAAGATTCGCTCGGCGATCGGCTCGTAGCCGCCACTGGCGACCCAACGGCTACGGAAGTTGCCACGGCACATGTGCGTCGACACCAACAGGTCGTCGGGACGACCGGCGATGACGGCGTTCATGGCATCGCGGTGCCGCACGATCATGTCATCGGCATCGTCACCGCGCGCTTTCATCTGCTCGCGGAAGTCGGGATCGCAGAGGTACGCGAAGCTCACGTCGTCGAGCTGGAGGTAGCGACAGCCGGCGGCGTACAACGCCTCGACCTCGCTTCGATACGCCGTGACGAGATCGTCCCAATACTCCTCGATGTCGGGATAGGCATCTTGGTCGATGACTTTACGACCACCCATGAAGCTGGCCATCCCGGGACCCGGGATGGTGATCTTCGGGACGCCTTTGGTCACCGACGCCAAGTACTTGAAGGCGTCGACGAAGATCGGCGCGGTGTGGCGAACCTTGCCCACGACCACCGGGATCGGCGGGCTCTCACCCTCCCCGGAGAAGTTGGCCGGCCGCTCGCGCTGGGCGAGCCCGATGCCGTCGAATCCGTTGAGGAAGTCGAGATGCCACCAGTCGCGGCGGAACTCGCCGTCGGTGATGGCCCGGAGCCCGACCCGCTCTTGATGGGCGACGAGCTCGGCGATGCATTCGTCCTCGATCGCAGTCAACTCGTCTTTGGGAGTCTCGCCGTCTCGCCACGATTGGCGCGTCGTCGCCAGGCGCTTGGGGCGAAGCAGGCTGCCGACGTGGTCGGCCCGGAGGGGAAGCTGAGGCATGTGATCAATCCTTGGGAACTGAAGGTGTTGGCAGATGATGGAGGGTGTTAGCGGAAGCCGTCGGCACCGACGACGACCTCGGACCGCTGAGGGTCGATGGCAGTCGACGGCACGATGCGACCATCGAGATCGAGCACCGGGGTCGACTCGGCGTACCAACTCGGTACGACCGCGGCGCCCCAGAAGTCGCGGCGACGCATGTCGTTGACGTTCCATCGATAGGGCTCGTGGTCGGGATCGCCGGTGTAGTAATCGCTCGTGTAGATCTCGATGCGGTGACCGTCGGGGTCGCGGAGGTACAGGTGAAGGCGTTGGACACGCCGTGACGACCGGGCCCACGCTCGATGTGGCGCTGCTCGTCGATGGCACCGAACAGATCGCAGAGCCTCAAGATGTGATGGGCCTCTGGCGTGAAGTAACCGACGTGGTGCAGGCGGGGGCTGGCGCCTCCGGTCATGGCAACGTCGTGCACGCTCGGCTTGCGGTGCATCCACGCCGCATAGAGACGGTTCTCGTCTTCGATCGTCTCCGAGCAGCGAAAGCCGAGGGACTCGTAGTAGGCGTAGGCGGCGGGGGCGTCGTTGACCGAGATGTTGAAGTGGTCGATGCGCGCGATAGCAGCGCCGTGGTGGAGCTCGAACCGTTGGAGGAGCCGCTCGGTGCGGTCGGTTGCCTGGAAGAACTCGAGGGTGAACCCGAGCGGGTCTTCGACCCGGACCGACTCACCAATTCCGCGAGTGGCGCCGGCCGGCCGACGTTGAACGCGACAACCGCGCTCGCCGTACCACTGCTCGGCGGCGGCGAGATCCGATTCGGCCCATACGCGGAAAGCAATGCACGCTGCCGCAGGCTCGGCGCCCTTGCGCAGGACGAGGCAGTGATGGGTCGTCTCTTCGCAACCGCGTAGGTACAAGGCCTCGTCGTCGCGGGTGGTGAGTGCGAAACCGAGCATGTCGACCCAGAACCACTTGGCCCGGTCGAGGTCGGTGACGATCAGTTCGGCGTATGCCGCTCGAACGATGTTGGGGGGTGCGGTCGGCATGTCACTCGGCTCCGAATCGTGGGACGTGCGTGTCGCCCAGGGCGACGTGCACGATGCTGGTCTCGGTGTAGAAGTCGACGCTGTGCTGACCGCCCTCGCGCCCGAGCCCGCTGGCCTTGACTCCGCCAAATGGCGTGCGGAGATCGCGAACGTTGTGCGAGTTCAGCCAGAGCATCCCGGCGTCGATGCGATGGGCCACCCGATGCCCTCGGCGCAGGTCGTTGGTCCAGATGTAGGCGGCGAGGCCGTAGCGCGTGTCGTTGGCGAGACGGATGGCGTCGCCCTCGTCGTCGAACGGCGTGACGCAGACCACCGGGCCGAAGATCTCTTCCTGGAAGATGCGCATGTCGGGGCGAACGTCGGCGAACACCGTGGCGGCGAGGTAGTTGCCGGTCTCGAGGTGAGGTGGGCGCGTGCCACCGGTGACCAGGCGGGCCCCTTCTTCGATGCCGCTGTCGATGTAGGACATGACTCTGGCGTAGTGCTCGGTCGAGATCAGCGCGCCCAATTGCGTGGCCGGGTCGCTGGGATCGCCGATACGGATCTTCGCAGCACGTTGACCGAGCATCGTGACGAACTCGTCGTACAGCGAGCGTTCGACGAGCACCCGCGAGCCCGCGGTGCAACGCTCGCCGTTCAGCGAGAAGACCCCGAACAGCGCGCTGTCGAGTGCCGCCGGCACGTCGGCATCGGCAAACACCACGACCGGCGACTTCCCCCCGAGCTCCATCGACAGACCCTTGAGATGCTCGGCCGCCGACCGCATGATGATCTTTCCGGTCGTGGTCTCGCCCGTGAATGAGATGACCGGCACGTCGGGATGCGAGACGAGCGCGGCGCCGGCGTCTTCGCCGATGCCGTGCACGATGTTGAAGACCCCCTGCGGGACCCCAGCCTCTTCCATGATCTCGGGCAGCAGGCTGGCGGTGAGGGGGCTCAGCTCGGCGGGCTTCAGCACGACGGTGCAGCCGGCGGCCAGGCACGGCGCCAGCTTCCACGTGGCGAGCATGAATGGCACGTTCCACGGGGTGATGAGGCCGGCGACACCCTTCGGCCGACGGATCGAGTAGCCGATCTGAGCGGGGCTGCGGAACGAGTCTTCGTGGATCGAGCCGCAGACCTCGGCGAAGTAGCGGAAGTTCTCGGCAGCGCGCGCTGCCAGACCGTGTGCCTGGGAGATCGGCAGCCCGGTGTCGAACGTTTCGAATTCGGCAAGGGTGTCGGCTCGCGATTCGATCGCGTTGGCGATGGCGTTGAGCGTGTTGGAGCGGCGCCGAGCCGACAGCCCGGCCCACGGACCATCGACAAACGCACGACGGGCAGCGGCCACGGCCTTGCTGATGTCGGCGGATCCACCGGCGGCGAGCGTGCAGTACTGCTCGTGGCCAACCGGATCGGTGACTGCGATCGTGGCCCCGTCGACGCTGTCGACGTGTTCACCATCGATGTAGTGCCGAATTGCCGAAGGCAGCGAATCGACCAGCTGTTGTTTGATCGCTGGACCGGCGACCGCAGTCATCAGGCAGGCCTCAACGAATCCGCCAGCGCCGCCAGCGGGTGTTCGAGCATCGAGGAACCCTCCAGCAGATAGGCATCGATGCGCTTGAGACCGGGAGGCGTCGGTGTGACGAGCGGTGGACGTACGTAGTCGGAAGAGATCAGGCCGGCACGGTGCAACACGCTCTTGATCGGTGCCGGATTTGTCTCGACGAACATCAGGTCGACGAGCGGGTGCAGGCCGTAGTGGATGTCGAGGGCCTTGTCGGTATCGCCCGCGACCCAATGGTCGTACATCTTGGCGACGGCACTGGGTGCGAGGTTGGCGACGGCGCTGACGAACCCGATACCACCGAGGGCGAGAAGCGGTAGGCACAGCAGTTCGATACCTGACCACATCAACGTGTCACGGCCACAGAGTTGGAAGACGCGAGAGAAGTGCTCGAAGTCCTTGGTCGTTTCCTTGACCCCGACGATGTTGTCGTGGTCGCGACGCAACCGCGCGACCGTCTCGGGAGCGACATCGACGGCGGTGCGGATCGGCACGTTGTAGAGCACGATCGGCATGTCGGGGAAGGTGCGTGCGACTGCCGAATACCACTGGTACAGACCCTCTTGGGTGGGCCTCGAGTAGTAGGGGGTGATCACCAACGCGGCGTCGGCGCCCAACGAGATGGCCGCTTCGGTCATCTCCAACGTTTCGTCGAGCTTGGCCGAGCCGGTACCCGGCAGGAACGGAACGCGGTCGGCGACCTCTTCGGCCACGACACGCATTGCCGCGATCCGCTCGGCCACGGTTTGCGCACTGGGCTCGCCGGTGGATCCGCCGAGCGAGATCCCGTGCGAGCCGGAGGCGAGTTGCCAGCGAACCAGCGCTCGGAGGCTGTCGTGATCCATGTCGCCGTCGCTCGTGAACGGAGTGACGACGGGTGCGATCGATCCCCTGATCGACGACGGATTCGAGCGGAACCTCACGGCGCCGGAGCGACGACGTTGTCGTCGGACATCTCGTTGCCGATGTGTCGGAGCAGCGAACGGGCGGTCTTCATGCGGTGGCTGCGGGCGAAGGCCTCGATCTCTTCGGCGGGACAACCGGACTCGATGAGATGCAGCATCTGCTCGTGTTCGGCGACGCTGCCGATGGCACGCTCGGGGATGAAGGCAAAGGCCGACTTGCGAGTCGTCGCCAGCAATCCCCACTCCTTCACAACCATGTTGAGAAGGTGGCGGTTCGGGCAGCGGGAGTACAGAATGTTGTGGAACCGCATGTTGATCGCCGTGAACTTGCTCGGGTCCATGGAGTCGACGCATGCACGCATCTGCTCGTTCAGGGCCCGGGCGTCCTTGATGTCTTTGGCGGTGATGTGCGGCCCGGCCAACCCGATGGCAACACCCTCAAGGATGGCGAGCGTCTCGACAGTCTCGGGATAGCGTTCGAGGTCGATGCTCGCAACTGTGGCGCCGACGTTGCGGGTGTAGGTGATGTAGCCCTCTGCCTCGAGGCGCCGAATGGCTTCGCGCACTGGCACGACGCTGACATCCATCTCACGGGCGAGATGCTCGATCACGAGCCGTTCGCCCGGGGTGCGTTGACCGTCGAGCACCCGTTGGCGGATGAAGGCGTAGGCGCGATCGGCTTTCGAACGCGGCGCACCCGGGCCGGCTTCGACATCGCTCACGCTGTTCTTGGTCGACTTCATTCGTCGGAATCCCTTTCCTTCAGGTCTGGCGTCCGCAACGTACCTGTTGGTGGGCCGCCGAGCGGACGGCAGCCATTCGTGTGATCATATATGATCTTGGGCGTCGGCGCCACCAGGGGTGCACCGATACGACCCAAAGCCATTCCTGGATCGTATACGAAATACTTGCACGCGGCGAACGAGCAGAGCAGACTGGCGCCTCGGGGAAGCAAGGGAGGGGTCCATCGTGAGCAGCTACATCCACCTGGTGTTCAGTGAGCCTCCAACCACGGTTTCCGACGACGACTACAACACCTGGTACGACGCCCACGTGCAAGAGATCCTGTCGGTCGAAGGGTGGGAGTCGGCGACCCGCTACGCGATCGAGGGCGTGGTCGGCGCAGACGGTTCGAAGAAGTACAGGTTCCTGTCCCTCTACGAGCTCAGTTGCCCGCCAGACGTCGCCGTGGCCAATCTCGCCGCGGCCAACATGGGCAACGCCGACAGCTACGTGGAGAAGAAGGGCACCGACGAGGGCAAGCTGCCTCTCCCCGACTGGTTCGCGGCCATCGAGTTCGGCTCGTGGAACTGCACGCAGGTCAGCGAGCGCATCACGCTTCACCCTGTCGCCAAGTCTTCCAGCTAGTCAACACATCGACCGAGGAGCACAACGATGACGAACAACATGTACCTGGTGTTCAGCGAGAAGCCTGATCACATCTCGGTCGACGACTACCACCGCTGGTACGCGGACCACGCCCAAGAGAACATCGAGAGCCCGAGGTTCGTCAGCGCCCAGCGCTACACGATTCAGGAGATCGTCAACAGCGAGCCGGCCGGCGACGAGCAGCACCTTGCGCTGTACGAGTACGCAGGCGACATGTCCGAATGGCGCACCGACCTGACGCGGCGGATAGCGACCGGCGATGTCGTGTTGCCGGAATGGTTCAAGCAGATCAAGTTCAAGAGTTGGACGTGCACGCCCGCCGGCGGTCTGCTCACCCCGCAATCGCGCTGAGGCATCGGTCGACCTCGCCGTCGGCTCACATCACGAGAACGCCGCGGATGTTCTTGCCGGCGTGCATGTCGGCGTAGCCCTGGTTGAGATCCTCGAGCGGGTAGGTGCGCGTGATCAATCCGTCGAGCTCGAGTTGGCCGTTGCGGTAGAGCTCGAGAAGCATCGGAATGTCGGACCTGGCGTTCGCCGAACCGAAGCACGAGCCCACCAACTTCTTCTCCATGATCGTGAGATCGGCGAGGCTGATGTTGATCGACGTCTCGTGCTGCGGGTGGGCGTTGGTCACGACAACGCTTCCATACTTGGCTGTGAGCCTCATCGCGTCGGCGATCAATGAACCATCGCCAACCCCCATCGTCATCACCACCACGTTGCACATGCGCCCGGCCGTGAGCTCGGTGACGAGGCCGAAGGCATCGGTCAATGACGCCGCGCTGTGGGTTGCACCGAACTCCTGTGCCTTCTCGCGCTTGAACTCGACCGGGTCGATGGCGACGATGTTCTTCGCCCCGGCAAGACGGGCACCTTGCATGGCGTTCGACCCGAGTCCACCCACTCCGACCACCGCGACCGTGTCGCCGGGCTACACGCCGCCGGTGCGCACTGCAGAGCCCCAGCCGGTGACCACGCCACAGCTCATCATCAAGGAGGCAACTTCGAAGGAGATGTCGGAGTCGAACGGGATGCAGCTGTCCTCGTGGACGACGGTGTGGCGGGCGAAGGTGCCGATGCAACACATCAGTCGAAGATCCTCACCGCGGGCGTGATGGCGAGACGTGCCATCGGAGATCTGCAGCCCCGAGCCGATCACCGCGCCTCGGTCACACAACCGTGACCGACCATTCGAGCAGCTCGGGCAGTGGCCGCAGATCGGCATGAAGTTGAGGATCACCGTGTCGCCAACGGCGAATCTGGTGACTCCGGGGCCGATCTCGGTGACGACCCCGGCGCCCTCGTGACCGCCGACGACGGGCAGCGGCCAGACCATGTCGCCGGTGACGAAGTGATCGTCGGTATGACACATGCCTGCGGCCCGCAACTCGACCAGGACCTCCCCGTACGCGGGCGGATCGAGCTCGATCTCCTCGACCGACCAGGGCGTACCGACCTCCCAGAGCACGGCAGCTGTGGTCTTCATCGATGACCTCCGTTCGACGCAGCAGGGGTTGTTCCCGCGCTGCATGATCATATATGATCCGACGGCGAGCGCCAGATGGCGAGCGCGCCACCGGCTGCACACCAGGGGGTACATGCATGACGGTCGTCAATCCCGACACGGCTGAGTTCGAGCAACTCGTCAGCACCGATGCCGAGCTCACCCAGATCGGCTCCGGCTACGTCTTCACCGAAGGTCCGGCGTGGAGCGTGGCGGAGCAGTGCCTCTACTTCAGCGACATCCCCGGCGACAAACGCTTTCGATGGAGCGAGTCGACGGGCGTGCAACTCGTGATGGACCCGACGTTCAAGGGAAACGGGATGGCCTTCGACGTCGAGGGCCGCTTGATCGTGTGCGAGCACGTCAACAGCTCGGTCACCCGCTTCCACGCCGACGGCTATCACGAGACGGTGTGCTTCCACCACAAGGGCGTGTACCTCAACAGTCCCAATGATCTCGTCGCATGCAGTCGCGACGGAAGCATCTACTTCACCGACCCCGACTACGGGCGATGGAACGACTGGATCGGCTGCAAGCGCGAACCACTGCTCGGTTTCAAGGCGGTGTTCCGGGTGCCGCACGAAGGCGGCGAAGCACAACTGGTCGTCGACCCGAACGAGTTCGAACAACCCAACGGGCTGTGCTTCTCGCCCGACGAGTCGCTGATGTACGTCAACGACTCCCCTCGCGCCGAGATCAAGGTCTTCGATGTCGCCGACGATGGCAACTTGGTCAACGGACGAATCCTGATGACCGGAATGGGCGGCGGCACCATCGGGGAGGGGTCCGTCGACGGCATGGAGTGCGACGAGTTCGGCAACGTATGGGTCACGGGCCCCGGCGGCGTCTGGGTGTTGAGCCCGGCCGGCGAACGGCTCGGCATCATCCGCACCCCAGAAGTCTGCGGCAGCCTGTGTTGGGGCGGCCCCGATCTCCGCACGTTGTTCCTCACGACATCGACGACTGTGCACACCATGCCCTCGCTGTGCACCTCCGCTCCGCTACCCCACTACCCGAAGGGAGATACCCGGTCATGACCGATACCGACCGTCTTCAAGAGCTCGCCGATCGCGAGCAGATCCGCCAGATCTTCATCGACTACGCCAAGTACCTCGATTCCGGCGACCACGCCGGCTACGCCAGCTTGTTCTCCGACGACGGGGTGCTCGTCGCCCAACTCGGCGAGGCCGTCGGTCCGTCGGCGATCCAAGAAGTGCTCGACAAGAACCTCGGCCCCCACGTTCGTGGCAATCTCCCCGAAGCGATCCACGTGATGAACAACCAGCGCATCGACATCGACGGAGAAACGGCCACGACGATCGTCGTGTGGTTCTCCCTCACCTCCGATCCCGATGGTGTCCCGACCGTGCTTCAGTCAGGCCGCTACAACGACGATCTCGTGCGCGTCAATGGTGGATGGAAGATCAAGCGACACGACATCTCGCGGGCGATGGGCCGTTCGCCGATGGATCCCCCACCGCACACTCGCCTCGACGCGCTCGCTGCCAGGGTGCAGGCGATGGAGGACAAGGACGCGATCTGGATGCTGTTCATGGAGTACAAGCGTCACCTCGACGCCCGCGACTTCAAGGCCTACGCATCGCTGTTCACCGACGACGCCGTGTGGATCGGCAACCTCGGCAAGGCAATCGGGCCGGCAGAGATCGAGGCGTTGCTCGTTCGTACGCTCGAGGTCTACCCCAGTGACCTCGAGCGCACGTATCACCTCGTGATGAACCCGGTCATCCACGTCAACGGCGATACGGCCAAGTCGAAGAGCAACTGGGGATTTGTCACCCGCAGCGACACCGACAGGCCGGTGTTCGAGATGCTCGGCCGGTACAGCGACGAACTGGCGCGCACCCCCGACGGATGGAAGTTCACCCGCCGCGTCGCCTACAGCGACATTCCCTACATCTCGCTCGAGGGCATCTTCTGACAACCTGCCGGAACTTTGGTTTTTCACGGCCACGATGGCCGCGTGGTGCCGAGGTTCGGCAGTTAGGACTGCGCCGCTGCTTCTCCGGCGAGTGAGCCGAAGACCAGAGCCGGTCCGATCGTCGCGCCGGGCCCGGGGTAGGCGCAACCGAACGGGTTGGCCGCGGCATTTCCGGCGGCAAAGAGCCCGTCGATTGCGCCACTGCCATCGGCAGCGAGGACCCGACCGTGCCCGTCGGTCTTCAGACCGCCCTTGGTGCCGAGGCATCCGGGCAGCAGTCGAGCGGCGTACAACGGAGGGTCGCCCAATGGACGAGGCTCGGCACCACCGGAGCTGAACCGGTCCCACACGTACGAGCCGCGCCCGAACGCATCGACGCCGCGCGCCACATCTTCGTTGAACCGATCGACCGTCGACGACAGCTCAGTTGCCGGAACCCCAATCCGTTCCGCCAACTCGATCAGCGAACCGGCAGTCACCAGCCAGTCACCATCGGGCTGCGGATCGGTCATGAACCCGAGCGGATGCTGGCGATACCTCTGCTCATCGAACACCAGCCAACTCGGTATTCGCGTGTGTTCAAAGGCCGCGCCGTCGAGCTCGGTCAGCACACGTCCGAAGTCGTTGTAGTTCGTGGCCTCGTTCGCAAAGCGGCGACCGCGGCGATCGATCACCAGGCCGCCGGGCTTTGCCGAATCCATGAACAGCATGCGGTAGAAAGCCGAGCCGTCGATCTGCTCGCCGGCGATGTGCACGGCGGGGCACCACCAGGCCTCGCTCATGTTCCCCAGCGCGGCGCCTGCCGACATCCCGAGGCGTAGACCGTCGCCCGTGTTCGAGGGTGGCCCGGCGGGGGCCAGCACGGGACCGCGCAGGAACGAAGCAACGAGCCGAGGGTCGCGCTCGAACCCACCCGTGGCAACGACCACGGCGCCGCGAAGTTGTCGGCCGTCGACATCGACACCGATCACGTGGCGATCGTGCGTCGCCAGCGACATGGCTCCGACCTGGGTTCGCCACTCGACTCCGAACGGCCGCAACGCGTCGTACAGTGCGGCGATCAGGCCGCGACCGCGGGTCAAGATCCGTTGTTCGACTCGCCGCAAGAGCTCTGCGTCGCCCGATCGAAGGGAGCCCGCACCTTCCTCGTTGATCGTCCAATGCGGGGTGGCATACGGATCAGTTCGGACGCGCGCTATGGCGTCAGCGCTGACCTGAATGGGCGCGATCTCCAGCGATCGACCCCCAGGGCAGCCGCCAGAGAGCTCGCAGTGGTAGTCGCTCATACCGACGAGGTGCTGCCACTTCAGGCCGGCTCGATCCTCGAGGCAGCGGGCGACTGCGACCGACTCTCGTACATAGGCCTCGCTGACCGCCGGGTCGGTGTCGCCGAGACGCAAGTTGCCGAGATAGCGAAGGCCGGCGTCCACGTCGTCGACGACACCAGCGGCAGCAGACCAGGGGTTGGCCGGCACCCAAATCCCTCCACCGGAGATCGCCGTCGTGCCGCCGAGCCAAGCCGACCGCTCCAGAACCGTCACCCGAGCTCCCTCGACCGCGGCGGCCAGCGCGGCGGCCATGCCGGCGGCACCCGATCCGAGCACGATCACGTTTTCTCGAACGATCGCTCATCGCTCCCCACCCCCAGACAGGTCTCGTGCCGATCATATATGATTTTCGGATCGTCCCGCGGCGCCGAGCAGTTCTAACCTCGGTGTCGCGCGGTGCGCCACAGAACACAGGGCAGATCCATTGACTGATACCACGACACGACCGAGCCACCTCGGGTGGCATTCCGAGGTCCCACCGAACGGCTTCGTCAACCGAACGGTGTCGCCGATCGCCAGCAACAGCAATCCGCTGGGGCTCGACACTCCTGCGGCCGACATCGAGACCACTCCCGAGCACTACAACCTCATGGGCGGCGATCCGAGCTGTGACGGTTGGACCCGGTCCTTCGATGACCCAAACGTCGTGCAGCTGCGCGAGAAGTTGCGCAAGCACAACGGCATCAGAGGGCTACAGATCGTCGACCCCACCGAGGTCGAACGTGCCGCTGAACTGTTCCATCGCGACGGCTTCGTCGTCGTTCGTGATGCGCTCGATCCACAGCAGCTGCAGCGAATGCGCAAGGCAACCGAGCGAGCACTCGACGAGATGCTGGCGGTGGATCCGACGTGTGCCGCAGGTGGCGGGGCCGGCGGCCTGCCACACCGCTTCTCCTTCGGCAGCAGCTCAGCATCTCGGCACATGCTCCACGTCGACGAGTGGGTCGACATGGTCGACATGCCCACGACCACGCCGATCCTCACGGCGATCTTCGGGTCGCCCAACTACATCCTGATCGGTGGTGGCGGCGACGTCGCCATGCCGGGAGCCATCGAGTACCAAGGCCTCCACTCCGACAACGTGTGGTCCGAACTTCACGATCCCACCGGGCGGGTCTCGACTCGCGAACTGCCGGTCCCTGCAGTCACGATCAACTTCCCGATGTGCGATCTCACCTTCGAGAACGGCCCGACCAGACAGATCCCCGGCACCCAGAACTCGCGGCATCCCATCCCCAACCTCCACGACGAGCCGGAGTGGATGAAGCTCAGCACCTTGTGCCCAGCGCCCGCCGGTTCGGCGATCTTCCGCGATCTGCGGGCCTGGCACGGGGGCACGCCAAACCTCTCGCACGACGTCCGCGCCGCACCGAACATCGAATACTTCGCTCCGTGGTTCCGCAGCGAGGCCGTGATCCGCTCGATGCCGTACGAGCAATGGAAGCGGCTCTCCCCCCATGGGCAACGGATCTCTCGCTACGTCATGTGTGGCAAGGGCGAAGTCGTCATCGGCGCCGGCTACATCCACCCGAAGGCCAAGATGCGCGAAGCGTTCAAGGCCGAGCAGCTCAAGCAGCTCGGCGACGACGCCGCGGAAGAGTACGTGAGGCGGCTCTGACGACATGCTGACGCAACCGACGATCGAGGCCACCGAGGCGTTGCAGCAATTGAACGCCAACGGCTACGTGGTGATCGAGAACCTCCTACCGAAACCAACGGTGACCTACCTGCGCGAGCGCGTCGAGCGGATCCTGGCGTACGAGCGCGAGCACCCGGTCGATCCGGGCGAATCGGCCATCACCAACGATCAAGTGGGCGACGTCGACTTCGAGTATTGGCGAAGTGGTGATGACGAGATCCAGCGGATGAAGCGGCGCATTCGGCACCGCCAAGCCGAGGAGTTCGACACTCCATGGCCCGTGCGCGCCAACGAGGTGTGCATCAGCTTCATCCACATCCCGAGCCTGTTCGACGACGGGCGCTCGCAGCGGATCTTCAACCTCATCAACAAAGACACCGCGTTCGCACCGTTGGTCGAGCATCCGCTGCTGCTGGAGATGATGGATCAGGCACTCGGCCGCGACTCGATCGTGCTCGACATGAGCGTCAACCACGTCGGCCCCCACACCAACAGCGCCGGGTGGCACGTCGACTCGCCGCTCACCCAGATCGACGAGCCGCTGCCCAACTTCACCTTGGGCATCCAGACCGCCTGGATGCTCGACGACTTCACGATCGACAACGGCGCGACACACGTTGTTCGCGGGAGTCATCTCACGCAGCGCAAACCACCGTCGGGGCGTGACCTGCTGGAGAACGAGACGGTGCTGGAGGGCCCAGCCGGATCCATCGCCATCTGGCTGTCACAGACCTGGCATCGGCACGGCGCCAACGTCACCGACGGTGTGCGCAACGGGGTGATCATCCAATACGGGCGCTCATGGGTGAAGCCGTTCGTCGATCTCCGTACGCCGATGACGGCCGAGCAGGCAGCGATCTTCTCGCCACGGCTTCGTTACATGCTGGGCTGCAACGCCAGCGCCCCGGTGCGGGGGTAGCGCTCCTCCGGGCCCGGTCGCGCAGCGTTCAGTCGTCGTGATGCGCGTCGACGACCGGTTCCCGACCGAACGCGATCTGGTGCTGATGGAACAGTCGCGTGCACGCATCGACGACGTCACGGTCGAGACGCGTGCCACGCTCGAGCTCGATGTGCCGTAGCGCCGCGGCGAGCCCCCTGCTCGGCCGCGGGATCCTTGTCGGGCTGGGTGTGCTGACGCTCGCGCTGCCACATCGCAAATCGACCAAGTAGCCGTCAGCGACCCCTCAGGGGTGTGCCGGACTGGCCATCATCGATGGCAACTCGAAGGCAACGCCGTCGACGTAGCACCACAACCAGTCTTCGCCAGGTTCGAAGCTTTGCACGATCGGATGACGCGTGCCGTTGAAGTGTGCCGTTGCGTGGCGCCTGGGAGAACTGTCGCAACAGCCGACGTGGCCGCAGGAGGTACATCGACGTAGATGCAGCCACCTACTACCGATGGCGAGACAATCCACACAACCGTCCGACGACGGTTCGATGTCGGCCACGATGGCGTCGAGGTGGGAGCACGCGGTGTCGGTCATGCCCTCCGATGGTAATGACTCGGTCGAGTCGGCCCCTCTCGTGCATCGTGTGTCGACGGTAAGGTCAGGCGTGATGCCCGACGACGTCTCGATCCGCCCGTTCCGCATCGACGTGCCGAACGAGGTGCTCGACGACCTTCGCCAGCGCCTGGCCCGCACGCGTTGGCCCGATGCGGAGGCGGTCGACGATTGGAGCCAGGGTGCCCCGTTGTCGTGGATCCAGGACATGTGCACGTACTGGGCCGCGACCTACGACTGGCGGGCGCGCGAAGCGCGCCTGAACCGGTTCGCCCAGTACATCACCACGATCGATGGACTCGACATCCACTTCGTGCACCAGCGGTCACCGCACGCTGAGGCCAAGCCACTGGTGATCACCCACGGCTGGCCTGGCTCGATCGTCGAGTTCCACAAAGTCATCGAGCCGTTGACGAATCCCACCGCATTCGGCGGGCAGGCATCCGACGCGTTCCACGTGGTGTGTCCCTCGCTGCCCGGATTCGGCTTCTCCGGCAAGCCCACCACGACCGGGTGGGGTGTCGACCGGATCGCCGAAGCCTGGGGCGTGCTGATGGCCAGGCTCGGCTACGACCGCTACTTCGCCCAAGGCGGTGACTGGGGGTCGGCCGTCACCCGGGCGATCGGTGCCAGCGACGCCGAGCACTGTGCCGCGATCCACATCACGTTGGCAATGGGCACTCGGCCACGCCTCGTTGGCGAGGCCAAACCCGACGAGCAGCGCGCCCTGAACGGCGCGGAGTACTACCAGACGTGGGACTCCGGATATTCGAAGCAGCAGGCCACTCGGCCGCAGACGGTCGGGTACGCGCTCGCCGATTCGCCCTCGGGACAGGCGGCGTGGATCCTCGAGAAGTTCTGGGCATGGACCGACTGCGATGGACATCCCGAAAACGTGTTGCATCGAGACGAGCTGCTCGACAACGTGATGTTCTACTGGGCGACCAACAGTGGCGCCAGCTCGGCTCGCATCTATTGGGAGAGCTTCGGCAAGTCCCGCGCCACCCAGTTGGCGGTACCGGTCGGCGTGGCGGTGTACCCCAAAGAGATCGTCACCCCGGTTCGGTCGTGGATGGAGGCCGACTATCCCAACATCGTCCACTGGTCGGAGCAGCCGAAGGGTGGCCACTTCGCGGCGTTCGAACAGCCCGATCTCTTCGTCGCCGACGTCAGAGCGTGCTTTCGGCAACTTCGCTGATCGATCACCGCTCGAGCGACAGTTCGCCCCGCCATTCCTCCCACTCGGTGTCGAGTTGCTCGGTCGACATCGAGCCCGGTGGAACTTCGCCGCGAAGCAGGCGCATCGTGAACTGCTGCAGGAACTCGTTGGCCGGCGCATGTAGACCGTGCAATCGGGCGAGCAGCAGGATCTCACCGTTGAAGTAGTCGGTTTCGACTGACCCGGCGCCCTTCATCAAGCTCTGCCACGTCGATCCACCGAGGAACGTGTCGCCGGCCGGAACATCGAACTGCATGGACGCGGCCCGAGCCTTGTACCGCTCGGCGCGCTCCGTCGCCTGTTCCCACCGGATGCCCGCCGCCGCGTACGCCTGCTTGCCCTCGTCCATCGCCACTGCCGCGACACGCGCGCCACGGCCGGCAGTGCCGCATGCCGCGTCGGCGGCGTTGCCGAGGTTGACCAACAACTTGCCGTACTTCTTGGTCATGACGTCGTCGTCGGCCTCGGACGACAACCTCGGTGACCCGTCGAGCAGGGCGGCGAGCTCGACCGCGGTGTCGTCGAGGCCTGTCGGGTACCGGCCGACATCGAGGATTGCGTTCGTCGGAGCGCACAGCACCGTGACTTCCCCGGGCTTTTCGAACTGAGCCGGCAGCTGAATCACCATGCCGTACACCCGACCGAAACGCCGAAGCGCCATTCGCTCGTGTTCGACCCCGTTGGTGCCACACACCACCGGAACGTCGGCATGCCACTCGAGGACTTCGGCGTGGATCGCCGCAGTGTCCTGCGTCTTGGCGGTGATCACGACAACATCGTCGGCGCCCGGTGTGAGCTGATCGATGGAGATGACGGCATCGATCTCGACGACGTCGATGACCGCAGCCATGCGCAGCGAGAGCCCCGACTCGCGAATGGCCGCGGCGTGCGGCGCCCGAGTGACCAAAACGACGTCGGCGCCGCCTTGCCGTAGACGACCGCCGATCACGCTGCCAACTGCCCCCGCCCCATAGATGATCACGCGCACGGCGGCATCGTACGGTCCCGCGCCGCCAGACGGCCACGTGGACAGGGTTGGCGCAGGGTGGTGGCGGGGTACTGTTCACCGAGGCCGCCAAGACGTGCTGAACTGGACACCCGTACAAGGCCAGTACAAGGGAGGAAGGTCAATGATCGAGGGCGTCCCACTTCGATTCCGGATACCGGAACCCCCGGCTCGACCGGGCGAACGGGCCGACTTCTCGTACATCGTGGTACCTCCGGCCGGTAGCGCCCGGCGACCCGAAATCGAAACGGATCCAAGCGAGATGCGTGACCTTGCCTACTCGCTGATCCGCGTGCTCGATGACGACGGTTCGGCGACCGGTCCGTGGATCCCGGAGCTCGAACCCGACGCGCTCTACCACGGGCTGCGGGCGATGGTGATGACCCGCACCTACGACGACCGCATGCTGATGGCCCAGCGACAAGGCAAGACGTCGTTCTACATGCGTTGCACCGGTGAAGAAGCGATCGCTGTCGGCCACGCACTCGAACTCGACCGTGACGACATGTTCTTCCCCACATATCGCAACCAGGGGTGGCTGATCGCTCGCCGTTGGCCGCTGGTCGAAATGATGTGCCAGGTCTTCTCCAACGAGAAAGACCGGCTGCACGGCCGGCAGATGCCGATCATGTACTCGGCCCGTGAGGTCGGCTTCTTTTCGATCTCGGGCAACCTCGGCACGCAATTCATCCAAGCGGTCGGCTGGGCGATGGCGTCGGCGATCAAGGGCGACACCCGCATCGCCTCGGGGATGGTCGGCGAGGGAACGACCGCCGAGGCCGACTTCCACAACGCGCTCACGTTTGCGACGACGTATCAGGCGCCGGTCATCTTGAACATCGTCAACAACCAGTGGGCGATCTCGACGTTCCAGGGCATCGCCGGCGGCAACCAATCCACGTTCGCCGCTCGCGCCATCGGCCATGGCATCCCTGCGTTGCGCGTCGACGGCAACGACTACCTCGCCGTGATCGCCGCCACCCGTTGGGCCGCGCAACGGGCCCGCGCCAACCTCGGACCGACCGTCATCGAGTGGCTCACCTACCGAGCCGCAGCGCACTCGACCTCCGACGACCCGTCGCGATACCGCCCCGCCGACGAATGGAAGTCGTGGCCGCTGGGCGACCCGATCGAACGCCTCAAGAACCATCTGATCGCGCGCGGCGACTGGTCCGAAGAGCAGCACCGCGACCTGGTCGCCGACGTCGACCGCGAGGTGCTCGCCGCGGCGAGAGACGCCGAGAGCTACGGCACGCTGCTCGACGGTCGGGTAGCCAGCGCCAAGAGCATCTTCGAGGACGTCTACAAAGACATGCCACCACATCTGCAACGCCAGCGCCGACAGATGGAGGACGAGCGATGACCACCATGGCCATGAACGCGGCCATTCGCTCGGCCATCGACGTGATGATGGAACGCGACGACAACGTCGTCGTGTTCGGCGAAGACATCGGCTACTTCGGTGGCGTGTTCCGATGCACCGAGGGTTTGCAGGCCAAGTACGGCAGCGAGCGCGTCTTCGACGCGCCGATCGCCGAGGGTGGAATCGTCGGCGCCGCAGTAGGGATGGGCGCCTACGGATTGCGGCCGGTGATCGAGATCCAGTTCGCCGACTACGTCTACCCGGGCCTCGACCAGTTGATCTCCGAAGCAGCCCGCCTGCGCTACCGATCGAGTGCCGAGTTCACCGCGCCCTTGACCGTGCGCATGCCTTGCGGCGGTGGCATCCACGGCGGGCAGACGCACAGTCAAAGCCCGGAGAGCCTGTTCACCCACGTCTGCGGATTGATCACCGTCATCCCCTCCAATCCGTACGACGCCAAGGGTTTGCTGATCGCTTCGATCGAAGATGACGACCCGGTGATCTTCCTCGAGCCCAAGCGGCTCTACAACGGCCCGTTCGACGGCCATCACGACAAGCCGGTCGTGCCGTGGGCCGGCCATCCGCTCGGCGAAGTTCCCGATGGGTACTACCGCGTCGAGCTCGGCAGCGCGGCGATACGACGACCCGGCGACGACCTCACCGTGCTGGCCTACGGCACCATGGTCTATGTCGCCGAAGCCGCTGCCGAAGAGACGGGCATCGACGCCGAGATCATCGATCTGCGCACCCTCCTGCCCCTCGACACCGACACCATCGAGGCCTCGGTCGCCAAGACCGGGCGCTGCGTGATCGTGCACGAGGCGACCCGCACCAGTGGCTTTGGAGCCGAGCTCTCGGCGACGGTGCAAGAGCTCTGCTTCTACCACTTGGAAGCTCCGATCGAACGGGTCACCGGGTGGGACACGCCCTACCCGCACGCCCAGGAATGGGACTACTTCCCAGGTCCCGCCCGCGTCGGCGCGGCATACCGCCGAGTGATAGCGGCCTGACATGAGCGAATACGTCGTCAAGCTTCCCGATGTCGGCGAAGGCATTGCCGAGGCCGAGATCGTCGAGTGGCACGTGAACGTCGGCGAGACCATCACCGAGGATCAAGTGATGGTCGAGGTGATGACCGACAAGGCAACCGTCGAGCTGCCCTCGCCGGTCACCGGCGTGGTCCTCTCGGTCGGCGCCGCAGTGGGTGACGTCCTCCAGGTCGGCTCGCCGCTGATCCGCATCGACACCGGTAACGGCACGGTGGGCGAAGCTCGATCGAGCGCCGACACGACAGCACCCGAGGCTCCACCCGTCGTCGCGGTCGCAACTCCACCTGTTCCACCGGCAACGCCCACCGAGGCAGCTCCGGCCGAACGCTCGACGGCGCCGACCGCGGCACCCGCAGTGCGCCAGCGGGCCGCAACACTTGGCATCGATCTCGCCGACGTGGTCGGCACCGGGCCGGAAGGACGAGTGGTTCACGCCGACCTCGACACCCAGCTCGGTCGCAGCCGGCAACTGTCCAACGGCTCGACCCATACCACCGACGACGTCGTCGACGCGGTACCCGTCGTCGGCTTGCGGCGCAACATCGCCCAGCGAATGCAGCTCGCCAAGGAGCGCATCCCCCACTTCACCTACGTCGAAGAGATCGACGTGACCAACGTCGAGCACTTGCGCGCCCAACTCAACGAGCAGTACGGCGAGCAACGGCCGAAGTTGACCTTCCTGCCGTTCCTGATGCGGGCGATCGTCGAGGCGATCGCCGACTTCCCGCAGATGAATGCTCGGTACGACGACGACAACGGTGTCGTCAACCGGCACCGGTCGATCCACCTCGGCGTCGCTGCCCAGACCCCGAAGGGCCTCATGGTTCCCGTCGTGACCGACGCGGCGTCTCGCGATCTGTGGGACAGCGCTGCCGAGGTCGCCCGACTCGCCACAGCGGCACGCACGCACAAGATCACCCTGGAGGAGCTGACCGGATCGACGATCACGATCACCAGCCTCGGCTCGCTCGGTGGCATCGTGTCGACGCCGATCATCAACTACCCCGAGGTCGCGATCATCGGAGTCAACAAGATCGCGACGCGTCCCGTCTACGTCGACGGCGCTCTACTTCCGCGGCAGATCATGAACCTGTCGTCGTCGTTCGATCACCGTGTGGTCGATGGCGCCGACGCTGCAGCGTTCATCCAACGAATCCGGGCGCTTCTCGAGACGCCGGCCCTTCTGTTCGTCCGCTAGTGCTCTGACCACGAACGTTCGCGCGTTATGCGGCGGTGGTTCGTGGGTGGCCCCATCGTCGTTGGGCTTCGCCTCGGATCTTGGCGCGGTGGCGGCGTTCAGCGGCGAGGACTGCAGGGTCGCGGGTGTGGGCGTT
>JANYKU010000115.1 GCA_025358075.1 Ilumatobacteraceae bacterium | reverse complement strand
ACTGGCCGGTTCCATCGGCGGCCAAGACGGCGACCACCGGCTCGGTGGATGTGCTCGATTGGAGGTCTGTCCACACAACCGCGCCGCCGTGTGACGACGGCGCCGGCGTTGACTCGGTAGTCGACGCACCCGGCGACGCGGGGTCGCTCCTGATCGCGAGGTGCCAGTCGTGCGCGCCGTCGGGATCGTGCACGTTGACGTCTCCCGCTACAGAGCCGGACACAGCGGTGAGATCGTGTGCCGCTCGCCCGAGCGATGTTGGTTTGCCGTCGACGTCGACGTAGCCGAGCAGCAACTCACCCGTTCGCCGGTCGATGATCCCGTCGGGGCCATGCCCGAGAACGCCAGCCGGGGCTTCGACGAACGCGACTGCGGAGACCGCGGCCGAGGCGACGACCTGACCGGCTCGATCACCCGACAACGCGATCGCGTCGAGCCACATGTCGGTACCGTTGCCCTGCACCATGCCGTACAGCACGTCGCCAGGACCCGCGGCAATGCTGGTTCCGACGAGGCCGGCGGCGAGTGTGATCTGCTGAGGCGGATCACCGGGTGAGTAGCGGTTGATCAACGTGGCTGTCGAGGCAACGGTGTCGACGGCCACGATCCAACTGTCGCTCATTGCGACGAGGGGCATCTGCGTCGGGTCGGCGGGCGCGGCCACTGATGCAATCGGCGTTGCGGGGTAGCCCGGTGGCAGGGCGAGGTAGACGACGGCGATCGCGTCGCTGGGCACGGTGACCGCCGGAGCGGTCGGGGTCGTCAACTCGGTCGTGTCGGGTGCGCCCGTCGAGGCGACCGGGGTCGACGCTGTCGTCACTTGTGTAGATGTGGCACCGGGGATGACGCGGTGGCTCTCGCCCTCGTTGGCATTGATGACGAGGGCGATGATGGCCGCGGCAGCCACCGCCATGGCGGTGCCGAGCATGACCCATCGGCGCGGGTCCCTGCTGGTTCGCGGCATGCCCACCGCCGGTGCGTCACCGAGGCGGAGCCGGTCGAGCCCTGACTCCACTCGTGTGGCCGCCAGTGCAGCGGCATCGGCACGGGCGGCCTCTGCCGCTCGTCTGCCGAGCTCATCGATCGTTGTCATCGAGCACCTCCTCTGCGCCCAGGGAGGCCGCCAGTGAACGGCGGGCCATGAACAGGGATGTCTTCACCGTGCCGGGAGCGACACCGAGGATCTCGGCGATCTCGGCGACGGCCAGATCCTCCACGTAGTAGAGAGTGACCGCGGCGCGCTGCCGTTCGGGGAGCGCCCGGACCGCTGCCCAGAAGGCGACGTCGACGGCCTCGCTGGACGCCACGATCGGATGCGGGTCGAGCCGGGCGAGCGCGATTGCCTCGCGCGCTCGCCGTCGATGGGCGTCGATCGCCAAGTTGATGACGACCCGACGAATCCACGCGCCAGGACGATCCAGCGAACCAACCGTGCGCCAGTCCCGGTACGCCCGAGCCAACGCCTCATGGGCGAGATCGGCACCGACGTCTCGGTTGCCGGTCATCGTCGTCGCCAAGGCGATCAAGGCGGACAGATCCTGCCGGTAGAGCCGTTCGAAGTTCGCCGTGCTCGTTGAGGCCTCGGCATGGCGCGCCATCGTCACATTGGAACACACGTCGGAAGGTCGTCGGCGGTTGATCCCGAGCTACAAGTACATCGCCAGTGTCACTCGTAGGGCAGCGGTGGACCCGTGCTCGTGCAGGCGAACCCGGTTCCGCAGTACGAATTCGGCGCGTAGCCGTTGGCGTTGAACACAGCGACAACATTCGCCGGGGTGCCGATGTTTGCCGCCAACACGAGCCAGCTGTACGTGTTGCCGTCGACGGTGGGGACGACGTCGCCGACGATCGTCCAGTCCCAGCTCTGTCCTGACCCGGTGTAGCGAAGAAGCCGATGGTTCTCGAGCAGGTAGTCGGCGCAGATCTGCGGGTCGCTGCCGGTCGACCAACAGGGGTCCGCTGAGTTGCCGGTTGCGATGAACACCCGCCGAAACGCGAACGGCACGAGGAAGTCGGCGCTGAACGTGTACTGGGTTGGCGAGGAGGTGACGGTGGTCCGCGCGACCGTGCCGCCTGCGGGCAAGGAAGGGGTGCTCACGGCGAGCGCATCGGAGTCGCCTGTGCGGTCGCCGGATTTGTCGATGCTATAGACCGACATCGAGTAGAACGCGCCCGGAGCGAGGCCGCCGACGGTGACGCTCGTGACCCATCCTGGCAACCGAAGGATCTCGCGGCCGTTCTGTTCGACAACATACGAAGCGATGCCGGGTCGACGCCGGTCGTTGCGCTCGGGAGCTGGTTGCCAGGCGAGCTGCACGCTGGTGAACGTGGTGTTCACTGCGGTGAGGCCCACCGGTGGTAGCCGAGGGTCGCCGTACGTCTGATCGGTGACGACAGCGAGCGAATTGCTGGCAGCACTGGTCGTGCCGAGCGCGTCGCGCGCGACGACGGTGAACACGTAGCTCGTCAGGGGTGTGAGATCAGCGGCGGTGTACGTAACCACGTCGCCTGGCACCGAGTCGATCATCACGCCGTCGCGATAGATGTCGTAGGCGACGACGGGTACAGATCGATCACGCGAGCCGACCCAGTTGAGAACCACACTCGTGCCGTACACCTCCACGGTGTCGAGCCACGTCGGACGGCTTGGGGGACGCGCCTCGCCCGGTACTTGGGCGACCATGCCTTGTTCGGCCGACCAGTAGTCGGCCGCCGGCACGGTGTCGTAGGGATTGGCCAGTACGTCGTCGGTGACGTAGACGTACCCGGCGGACCTCGTCTTGCTCAGGTCGACCACCTCGCTCATCTTCGCCACGTCCGGCGCGCCGTAGACGATGTGCCAGATCTTCTTCGGGTCGACGGGCGTCCACGAAAGCGGTGTGTACGGGTTCGCTGCCGCAGGGTCGCCGACGTACGACTCGTAGCTGCCTTCGAACGTCACGATGACGTCTGCGGCATTCTCGTAACACTGGGGAACGTTGGTGCCTGGGTTCAAGACCGTGATCGCCCCGGGATGGAGCCGTTCGACGCCATCGCTCAACGTGCGGTAGAGAGCGGCCCAGTCGTTGGAGTCACCGGTGGGCCCACACGCGTTCTGTGTCTGGTCGAAGAAGATGCCCGTCAGATCCGATCCGTAGAACTGGTACCAGGCGTTGATGTCGTGCTGGATCTGACTCATCCAGTCGACCGGATCGGTCGAACCGAGACGAGTGCGCTGTCCGGTCGTGCCGAGGTAGCCGGTGTCGACGTACCCGACCAGCTTCACGCCACTCGCACTCGCGTTCTTGATCGCACTCGTCCATTCGTCCTTCGGTACGTAGTCAGGACCGTTGATGACGTTGACCACCGCGAAGCCGAGACTTCCGGGCGCGGACGAGGCCAGGCGCAACCATGCGGCAGGATCCGCCAGCGGGTTGATGTAAGCCGGCACCGCGAGCTGCTGAGCAATGCTGACGGGAGGGGCAGCCTGTGTCGAGTCGGCCCTGTCGGTGATCGTGAACGCCGCCACCATCAGCAATGCACACGACAACAAGCCTGCGGATTTCACGGATCGGGGTGATCTCATTCGATGCTCCTCTTCGGATGTGTGAGAGTTGGGTCAGTGCGCGCAGGTCGTCGCTCGGCGACCGACGGCGACATCGGAATACTCACGATGTCCGGGGGCGCTCACGTGGAAGGCCGCGGCGGCGTCCGCGTCACGACCCAACCCGATCGCGTCGGCTTCGAGGCACCAACGAGCCTTGCTGCCGAGCGCCTCGAAGATGACCTGGCCGGTCGGTGTCCAGGTCCAATCGGTTCCATCGCCGGCGTAGGCGTAGAGCCGATTGTTCTCGATCAGCCAATCGGCAGCGATCTGGGGTGAGCTCCCGGTCCACCACCGTGGCACGCCGCTCCTTCGGCTGGCAAGGAAGACGCGCCGGCACGACGACGACACGACGAAGTCGGCGCTCGCTTCGATCCGGTTGTCGTCACGAACGAGCATCGGGTTGCTGATCAGCGTGCTGTTCGGATCAATCGTCGGCCCGTCGTCAGTTGAAACAAACGACGTCTGGTGGCCGCCGGCTTGCTGCTTGCTGCGATGTCGGGTCGAGGCCGAAGTGAACGCGGATGTTGCCGCCGAGATGTGGGGCGATGGAAGCGATGAGTACGGGTTCTGCCCACTTCCGTCCGTCACGTAGACGAGCGCAGCGCCACGGCTTCGGCTCAAGACGATGACCTCGGCAGCCCGTGCCGCATCCGGAACGTGGTGGACGATGTGCCAGATCGTCTGGCTCGGTTCGGGGTGCCAGGTCAATGGCTCGAAGCAGTCGTCGCCTGTGCTGGTGAGGTACGCGTCGCACGGGCCCTCGAACGTGACGATGACGTCGGCAAGGCCGGCGAACGCCGCCGGGAGCACGGCACCCGCGTTCAACACGGTCACTGCTGTGGAGTCCAACTGGCGAAGGTGATCGCGGAGGCGGCGGAACACCGGCGCAATTGACGCGCCGTCCCATGATTCGGCCACCTGATCGAAGAAGACCCCGGTCAGCGCGTCGCCGTAGAGGCGATACCAGGTGTTGATGTCGAGAAGGATCTGTTCGAGCCAATCATCGATCAGCGTCGAACCGAGCCAGGTTCGCAATCCGGTGAGGCCGAGGTAGCCGGTGTCGACGTACCCGACGACCTGTGAGCCCGCAGCCCGCACGTCGTGCAGGGCGATGGCCCACGACTTCTCGCGGACCAAGCCCGGGCCGTTGGCCACGTTGGCGACGACGAGAGCTGGACCACTTGCGGCCAATCGCGCCCACTCGGCAGCGTCGTGCTCCGGATGGAAGTAGGCCGGCACGGCCTGACCTTGAGCCGGCATGTCATTCATCTTGCTCACTCCCTCGACTCACGACTCGCGATGATTCCGTTCCACAGTTCGCCGAGCGAGTCCTCGATGCTGTGTAGCGCGGCCCAGCCGAGCTCCTTCTTGATCGCCCGCACGTCGGCGCAGACCCAATCGACCGACGCCGATCTCACCGATCGTGGGGCACTTTGAATGACGTCGCCGTGGTATCCGGCGATGGCGGTGAGCGCCTTGATCAGTTGGGTGCCCTCGACGGCTTCGCCGCGCGCAACGTTCAACACCGCACTCGTTCGTGGAGTGATGACCGACGCGGCGAGCACTGCTCGGGCGATGTCCCGAGTGTCGACGTAGTCGCGCCACGAGTCGAGCGGGCCGAGATGGATGGCCTTCGCGCCGGATCGAAGTGCCAAGTCGATCTTTCGAGCAGCGCCGCCCGGCAGCGTGGTCTCCGGGGAGAACCGGCCGACTGGGTTGAAGACTCTCAGCACCGTGACGGAAAGACGTTCCTCGGCAGCAGCGCGCATCAATTGTTCGGTGGCCATGAGCTTGGTGATGCCGTAGTCGCTCTGCGGGATGGCGAGTGCGGTCTCGGCGACCGGGCAGTTGTCGATCGACCGTCCGTATTCCGCTGCGGATCCGAGATGCACGAGGTGGATGCCTTTGCACTCATCGAGCTCGGCGATCAGGCGTATCACCAGCAAGACGTTGGCGACTCGCAGATCGGCAGGTTCACCAAAGGCCAGTCCGGTGCAGTTGACGATGGCGTCGGGGGCGACCTCATCGACCAGGTCGGCAAGCGCTCCCGGCGCACTGTTCAACAAGTCGAGGTTGTGCCATTCGAGGTCGAGGTCGAGGCCGTTGCCCGCTCGGTCATCGGCGCCGCGACTGTGCAGGATCAACTCGGCGTCGCCGGTGCCGGCGAGGTGGTGCACGATCGAGCGTCCGAGGAAGCCTCCTGCGCCGAGGACGAGCAGTCGCGGAGCCATTACAGGTCTCGGAGCAAACTTGACTTGATCGTTTCGAACTCGAGATTGGCTCGGTCGTAGTCTTCCGGACGACCGATGTCGAGCCAGTACCCGGCGAACGGATAGCTGGCCGGATGACGATCCTGCCGAAGCAGATCTTCGATCAGGGTGTCGAAGCCCAGCGGTGTGCCCGCGGGGTAGCGGCGCAGCGTGCGACGGGCGACGGCATACACGCCCATGCTGACCGCGTACGTCATCGTCGGCTTCTCGCGGAAGCTGGTCACCGAGTCGCCGCACACGTCGAGCACGCCGAAGTCGATCCGGGTCTCGCGCTCGTAGGTGGCGATCGTCAGCGGCGACTTGGCCTCGATGTGAGTCTGCAGAAGATCGGCGTAGTCGATGTTGGTGATGATGTCGCCGTTCATCACGAGGAAGTTGTCAGGGCAGTCATCGAGGAACATCAACGCCGGGCCAATGGTGCCCAGCGGCGCCGTCTCTTGGTAGTACTCGACCTCGATTCCCCACTGCGAACCATCGCCGACGTAGGCGCGAATCAGGCTGCCGAGATGGCCGATGGCCAGCACGACTCGCTCGAAACCTTGCTCGGCAAGTTGCCGCATGACGATCTCGAGGATCGAGTGATCCTCACCGATCGGCACCAGTGGCTTCGGGATCAGCGTCGTGTACGGCCGAAGGCGGATGCCCTTCCCACCGGCAACGATGACCGCTTGGCGAGCAGTCTTCGGCAAGGTCTTTCGGCTGACGATCGGACGCTCGAGCGTGAGCATCCCTGTGGATGCCATTGCTCCGTCGAGGGGAAGGGATCCATTCGGCGAATGGCCCTGGTATGTGCTGCGGTCTGTGAACATCGAATCCGTCCTTAGATGTTGTAACGATCGGGGTGGTATGCGGCGAGGTTCGCCGGGTTGAGGAACCAGTTGGCGGTCTGAGCCAGACCCTCTTCGAGGGTGTATTGCGGCTTCCACGAGGTGGCCGCCTGCAGCGCCGTCGAGTCGCACACGAGGCGCATGACTTCGGAGCCGGCCGGCCGAACGCGGTCAGGGTCGAGCTTCACTTCTACATCGATCTCCATCACGGCCGCGATGAGCTTGACGAGGTCGCCGATCGAGATCTCCCGTCCGGAGCCGGCGTTGTACGTCCTGCCGATCACCGAATCGTCGGCTTCGAGGAGTGACACGAAGGCGTTGACTGTGTCGAGCACGAAGTTGAAATCGCGTGTTGGGTCGAGCGCGCCGAGAAGGATCTGTCGCTTGCCGGCAGCGATCTGAGCGATGGTCGCGGGGATCACTGCGCGGGCCGACTGACGGGGGCCATAGGTGTTGAACGGACGAAGCGTGACCACCGGAAGACCGAAGCTGAGGTTGTAGCTCTCGGCGAACTTGTCGGCAGCGATCTTCGATGCCGCGTAGGGCGACTGTGCCTGCAGCGGGTGTGCTTCCGAGATCGGCACGGTGAGTGCCGACCCGTAGGCCTCGCTCGTCGACGTGTGAACGATCCGCGGTGTGCCGTGCATGCGGGCAGCCTCGAGGATGTTCAGCGTTCCGGCCGCGTTGGTGGCCAGGTACGACTCGGGTGCCCGATATGAATAGGGGATGGCGATGAGCGCAGCCAGGTGGCAGATCGCATCGGCACCTTCGGTGAGCTCCATGACCGATCGATGGTCTCGGACGTCGCCCATGAAGATCTCGACGTGGTCGAGAACGTCGGCCGGCAGTTGCTCCAACCAGCCCGTCGACGAGAACGAGTTGTACTGCACCATGGCGCGCACGGAGTGCCCTCGGTGCACGAGGGCCTCAACGAGATGCGAGGCAATGAATCCCTCGGAACCGGTGATGGCGGTGGTGGTCATGTTGGATCTGAACCTTTCGTAGGGGGGGAGGAAGGAGCGGAATCGGTCAGTGGTTCATGGCGGCTGACACCACCTCGCGGGCTTCGAACAGAAGCAGGACCAGAACGACGGCAACGAGCAGGCAGGCCGATGGAAAGACCGATTCGCCAAGATCGCGATTGGTCAAGGCCAAGGTGGCCAGGAGCGAGACGCCTGCGGCAGCGATGCCGATTAGCCACGAGCGCAACACGATCTCGAGACGATCGAGCAGCACCATGATCAGGTCGGTGAACAGCACAGCGCCGAGCACGCATTGGAGGATCAAGGCACCGACGACGATGTCGCCGCCGTGAATGCGAACGGCGATCATCACGCCACCCGCGGGGATCGCCATCGCAGCGACGCAAATTGCGAGCGATCGGAAGAACACCCGGCGGGCCGGCCGGGGGAAGTCCTCGATGCTCTCCAGCGAATGGGTCAGGTGGGCGATGCGGGAGCGGAAGGAATGGAGTTGCCACTCCATCACGCCGAGGGCGGCCAGCAGGGGCACCGTCAACAGCACTCGGCCGAAGTTGTTCTCGGCTGATGCGTGTCCGGTCCGGATCACCACGAGCGATACGGCGAGACCGCAGATCACACCGTGCAGCAAGTGCCCGGAGCCGGAGAGAACGTCTCGGGAACCGAACCTGCCTCGACTGGTCTTGTCGACGTGCAACTTGGCCCGCCTCAGCGCTCTGCACACGACCCCGAGGAACGACCCGCCGATGAAGACGATCGCCACTGTTCGCGAGACCATCGATCCGTTCGCCCCGACGAGTACGAACGCCGAAGCGAGAGCGCCTGGCAACAACAGCAGCGCCAGCCAGCGCTCCTCGGCGCGAACCAGCAGGATCGCACTTGTCGCCATGTAGGTGACCAGCAATGTGGTCGCGACGAGTGCCGTCGCGCCACCTCCGGCGAAGGATGTGGTGACGATCGAGATCAGCAAGGTCGAGACGGCAGCACCGGCGACGACTCGAACCATGATGGTTGCCTGGTCGGAAAGCTCGGCGCCCTGCATGCGGTACCCGGTGAAGGCGGCCACTTGTCCGAGACCCCATCCCCAACTGATCGCCAACGGCAGCACCCATCTCGCCAGTTGGAGATCGAACGCGTTCGTCACGGCGAGCAGCATCAGCGCCGGCAGGACATACAGCAGCCCTCTGGCAAGATCGTGCCGGTCTCCTGGCCGCGGGAGGGTTGCCGGCTGGGCGAGCGCCGGCCGCAGCGGCAGACGGCTCCACAACGTTCTGGCAAGGGCGAACACATCGGCTCGGTTGTATCGATCGGTGGCCACGGCGTGGCTGATCCCGGCGACCTCGAGCGCGACAGCGATTTCCAGCGGATCGACCGCCGACGAGCACACTCTCGCCAGGGTCGACGAGCCGATCAGGCTGACATCGTCGCCGTCGATGACCCGCTCGAGCCAGCCGTGCACATCGGCGGCATCGAGCTCCGATTCCATCACGTTCACGGGCATGCGCGCGCTCATGATCGAACCTCGCTCGATCCGCGAGCCGCGTCGACCAGGTCGTCGTACAGCTCGCCGTACCGTTCGTTGCTCAACTCGACCATGAACCGCGAACGCACTCGCTCGCGGCCATCGTTGGCAAGTGCCGCCCGGAGCTCGGGGTTGCCGAGCAACTTGATGCACGCGTTGGCGAGGCTGACCTCGTCTTGCGGCGGAACCAGGATCCCTGCATCGTCGATGGCCTCGGAGACACCCCCCACATCGGTAGCGATCATCGCCCGGCCCGAAGCCATGGCTTCGAGGACCGCGTAGGGAAAGCCTTCAGAGATGCTCGTAGCGACGACGACGTCGCCGCTGAGGTACGCATCGGCGATCGAGCGGACACGGCCTTCGAACGCGGCGCTCTCTTCGAGTCCGAGCTTGTCGCGCAGATCGAGACATTCGCGGAGGTAGCCCTCGTTGCCGGGCGGTGTTCCTCCGTAGATCCGCAGCCTGGCGTTCGGGATGGCCAGGCGCACTCGCACGAAGGCTCGCAGCAGCGTCTTCACGTCCTTCAACGGATCGATGCGGCCGACCCAGACGAGGGTTGGGTGTTCGGTGTTCGCGGCGGTCGACTTGAAGCCATCGACATCGATGCCGTTGTGGATCGGTTCGATCTTGTCGACGTCCGCGCCATTGGCCTGCTGCCAGCGGCGGTTGTAGTCGCTGCCTGGAGCGATGGCGTCGGCCATCTGGTAGGCCGCAAGCGACAAGTGCTTGTAGAAGCCGAGGAGGAAGGACCGCTGTGCCTGGGGCACCTTGCCGGGCGCGTACTCCATGTATCGCTCTCGCAGGTACACGCCGTGCTCGGTCAACAAGAACGGTGTGCCGTGCGTCCACTTGGCGGCCATGGCCGGTAGTGCGCTGAGGCCGTTCGAAGACGCATGGCACAGGTCCACGTCGATCGGGGCGGCGGTCAATGGCCGAAGGAAGTGCTCCAAGAAGGTGAGGGCGGTGGCCGCATCGGCAATGGTCGGAGCCGGAGGTCCGACTTCGACGTGGCGAGAGATCGAGGTCGCGCGCATCGATCGGATCGCCAGCTCGATCGCCGCATTGGTGTTGAGCGCCCCGGAAAGGGACCCGTCGCGGGCATGTGTGGCCAGCGCCCGCAGGCTCGGGAGGAACGATCCGTCGACGTCGCCGGTGGTGATCGACATCAGGAACGGTTCGAGATCCTGTTGGATCGATGGGCTCAGCCGATCGGCAGGACGGATGCGACGACCACGTCCCCACAGCGGTATGCGGCGAACCTCGACGACGTTCTCCGGGAACTGCCAGCACACCGTGTCGTCGAGCCCAGCGGTGATCGCGTCGATGTGGAACCGGTCGGGCGCAAGACCGCGCACCATCTGGTCGCACCACACGCTGACGCCACCGTCGTGGAAGGGATACGTGCCCTCCGTGATCAGGGCGACGTCCAACGAGCGCTCGGTGGACCGGACGTGGAACGGGCGAGGTATCTCCATCCTCGGGTAGATCATGCGTGGCGCTGCGCTGCTCTGTTCGGCAGTTGTTGCGAGAGTGCGTGTCATCTTGGTTCCACCTCCTTCACCGTGCTCGAAGAGAGCTCAACAAGATCGGGGCCCCGACCTCACGATCGATGGTAAGGAGACTCGCCGCATCGCGCAGCCCGAGTCTTTGAACCGCCGCACCCCGGCAAGTCCAGACGCTTACCCCTACGTTCAGCGGGCTCGACCCTGACTATTCGCGGCCAAGGAGAATCGGGGTAGTGGCTCTCGGGGTGCACTCCTACCATCGAATCGCCGGTCGCCTTCCGTGACCGAAGTTTCCGAAAGTGAGGTCGACCGCGATGAGCGGCTCAGATCACCCGTTGATTTTGTCTTCGCTCCGCCTGTCGTGGCGACGCTTGTTCGCGAGCGTCCTGTTGGTATCGACGAGCGCTGTGGCGATGTCCAGTGGCTTGCCGGCGTCGGCTGCGGTCGTGCCGTCTCGCACCGATCTGCGGGTGCTCGTCCTCGATGACAACTCGCCGTGGGTCGATGCGATCCAGTCGGAAATGACGACGGAGGGTGTGCTGTTCACCTCCGTGCCGCTCGCTTCGGCAACTCGCCCGGTGATGACCGATGCGTTCTTGTCGTCCGGCTCTGAGGCGTTCTACCAGGCTGTTGTCGCGCCCAGTTACGACCTTCCGACGTTGTCGCCGGCCGAGAGCACGTCGCTCCGCGCGTATGAGGCGAGCTTCGGGATTCGTGAGGTCGACGCCTACAACTGGGCGAACCCGGCCGTTGGTCTCAACTACGCAGGCATCGTTGGCGACATCAACGGAACCGTTGCGACCGTCACGGCGGCGGGTCTCGCCGGCGGGTTCGGATATCTGAACGGCCCCGTGCCGTTCTCTGTCGGCAGCTGGAGCTACATCGCCGAGCCACTCGCTGCAGCGGCGCTGCCGGCAGGTTCGAGCTACACGACGTTGCTGGGCGCACCGCTGCCCGGTGGTGTTACGGGTTCGCTGATCGGCGTCTATTCGAACGCGGGCGTCGAGCAGCTGGTGATCACCGCAGCGTTCAGCGTCTCGTTGCCGCAGTACAAGTACGTGGCTCACGGCATCGTCTCGTGGGCGACTCGCGGCGTGCACTTCGGTTACAACCGCAACAACTTCACGTTCCACGTCGACGACGCGTTCAACTCGGACTCGAGTTGGAACACCAATCTCAACTGCACTCCCGGCGAGGACTGCACGGGCCCCGAGGCTTCGGCACGGATGACTCCCGCCGATGTCACCTACGCCGTCAATTGGGAGAAGGCCAGCGGCTACCAACTGACCCTGGCGTTCAACGGCTTCTACGCCGACCCGGTTGCCGACCCCCTGACGCAAGCGCTCCAGGCCAATGCCTCGGCGTTCCGCTGGCTGAACCATGGGTTCGAGCACATCTACCAAGGCTGTGTTCAGAACTTCACGGTGACTCCATGGCAGTGCACGCTCGACGCCAACGGGCAGATCGTGTGGGAGACCCAAGCGAACATCTACAACGAGATCAACGACAACATCACCTTGGGCCAGACCCTCGGCCTGTCGTTCGATCCGACCGAGTACCTCAGTGGTGAGCACTCGGGTCTGTTCT
>JANYKU010000113.1 GCA_025358075.1 Ilumatobacteraceae bacterium | reverse complement strand
CCATGGCGCCCAGCATCTTCCGCCAATTTCGCAACATCATCCATCCCCGCTCTCGTCGTGCCTGGTGGGACCCAAGGCTCCGGCGCCGACCAAATGGCCGACTAGTGGATCGTTCAGGGGACGGCGAAGCAAAGCCGTCGCTAGCGCGAAGTGTCACGTTCCGTCCCTTTCCGTCCTCAAGCTCCCGAAAGCCGTCCGCTACCGAGAGTGACCGGGACTATAAGCGGGGCTTAGGACCAATGGCAATGGGTCAAATGACCTAGTGGGCCAGAATCTCCGACGCCGAGTGCCGCTCACGGGCCTCGAGGCGAAGTCGAGGGTTCATCAGTTTAACCTGATCAAAGCCATTATATGAGCACCGCCTACAACCAGTCGACAAGCCGATCGCGCCACGCAAAGAATTTCCTCAGCGAGATGAGCATCGTTTCTCAGCGCGTTGTTGAAACCGCGCAACGTGAGTATTGATATAACTTTGGGGTGTCATCGATCTAACAGCCTTGTCATTTTAGGGAGGATTTGTGGTGATCGTGATGACGGCTGACGTGTCATTGACCTAACAGGTCTGTCATTTTCTGGAGGCTCTGCGACGTCTAGATTCGCGGAATGGTCGCATATGGCATCAAGACACCCCCGCAGCACGGCCCGTGGGCCGATTTCCTCGACGTGTGGCGGGCCGCCGACGACATCGAGCTGTTCGAATCGGCGTGGACGATGGACCACTTCTACCCGCTCAGTCCCCCGCTCGACGGAACCCACTTGGAGAGCTGGGCGGTACTTGCGGCGATGGCCCAAGCCACCAAGCGCCTGCGTCTCGGCTGCATGGTCAACGGCATGCACTACCGGCATCCAGCCGTCACCGCGAACGCGGCAGTCACCGTCGACCACATCTCTGGCGGTGGCTTCAACCTGGGCCTCGGAGCCGGTTGGTTCGAGCCCGAATCCAAGGCCTACGGCATTCCCCTGGGCACGCTGAAGGAGCGCTTCGACCGCTTCGACGAAGGCCTCGAGGTGATCACCTCGCTGCTCACCAACGAGCACACCGACTTCAGTGGCCGCTACTACCAACTCACCAACGCCCGCCGCGAACCAAAGCCAGTTCAGCCTCGCATCCCGATCGTGATCGGCGGAAGTGGGCCGAAGCGCACGCTGCCCGCCGCGGCTCGCTGGGCCGACATGTGGGACCTCGTCGTGCCCGACACTCCGGCGAAGTGGAGAGCGACCAGCGACGTTCTCGACGGGCACTGTGCAGCGATCGGGCGCGATCCGTCGCACATCCGCCGTTCCGTGCATCTTATGTGGCCAGAAGGAGCAGCACCATCGGCCATGGCCGAGACCGCCGCGACGTACGCCGCAGCCGGCGTCGACCTGGTCATCTTCTCGATGCGTGCCCCATATCGCGTCGCCCGGCTCGAGCCGCTGGCCAACGCGTTAGCGGGGTGACAATTCTGTCATCTACCAGGCCCTTTCTTGCTTTCACTATTGCAAAGGTCCTCAGCCCTGCCCTAGGATCGTGGTAATCCCGGTGTGACGGCATCGGGAGTGGACGGAAAGGACGGACAGCCGGTGGGATGTCGATGCGTCAGCCCGGCCAGGGTCGCGGTATGACACGACTGCTTGTGATCGAGGACGAGCCGCGGCTGGCCAGCTTCGTGGTACGTGGCCTGAGCGCCGCCGGGTATGGCGTCGACGTGGCCGATGACGGCCGGGCCGGTCTCACGATCGCGCTCACGGGGATCTATGCGCTGGTGATCCTCGACTTGAACTTGCCGTCACTGTCTGGTGAAGCCGTGCTCGCCGAACTGCTCGCAGCCCGCCCCGAGCAGCAAGTGCTGATCCTGTCGGCACGAGCCGACATGAGTGATCGCATCCACTTCCTCGAGCTCGGTGCCGCCGACTACGTGACCAAACCCTTCCACCTCGCCGAGCTGAAGGCTCGAGTCGCCGCAAGGGTCCGCGAGGCCGGAGCTTCGCTGGAGCGCCACAGCAATGACGGCATTCGAGTCGACGTACACGCTCGCAGCGTCGACACCGGTGGCGGCCCGGTTCATCTCACCGATCGCGAGTACCGCTTGCTCCACCATCTCAAGGAGCGCACCGGCAAGGCCTGCAGTCGCGAGGAACTGCTCGCCGACGTCTGGGGCATGTGGTTCGATCCGGGCAGCAACCTTGTCGAGGTGACGATCCGCCGCGTTCGTCACAAGCTCGGCCCAGAGATCATCGAGACCGTCCGTGGCGTCGGTTACCGGATTCCAGCGTAGGTTCGCCTGGGGGGCCGCCGCGGTAACGCTGGCCCTGGTTGTCGCGGTACTGGTCACGCTGTGGAAGTACCCGAGCACAGAACTGGTGATCTTCCACTGCGTGTGGATCGGCCTCGCCGTGCTCGCCCTGCGCACGCCATCGCCGCGCTTGCATTCCTGGGCGCTCGTCGGCTTCGTCACCGGCCTGGCGCTGATCATCGAGGTCCACGATGTCCGCTCCGGACACGAGGGCGCTGCATCGCTCATCGAGATCATGCTCGACCTCGTCGCCTTCATCGCCTTGGTGTACCTGGCTCGCCGCCATCGGCAAGCCCTCGCTCTCGAGCACGAGGCCGCAGTCGCCGAGCATCACCGCAACGAACGCCAGCGCGCCTTCTTCGCCAACGCTTCCCATGCTCTGCGCACGCCAATCACCGTCGCCCACGGCCACGCCGAGCTCTTGCTCGACTGCACGACGAGCCCAAGTGCGCGAGCAGATCTTGATGTGATCCTCGAGGAGCTCGACCGCCTCACCAGGGCCACCGACCGCATCCTGCGGCTATCCATCGCCGGCAAGCTCGACCCTCAACGTCAGCAGCCGGTTGAGGTTGACGAGCTGGTCCGAACAACTGTCGAGCGGTGGCGACCCGCAGCACCCCGGGTCTGGTCGGCCGAACCGCACAGCGACGGACTTCTGATCCTCGCCGATCCCGAGGCGCTCACCGAGGCACTTGACGCGCTGGTCGACAACGCGGTGTCGGCAACGTGGCCGGGAGGTGCCATCACAATCCGTAGCCAGACCCAGGGTGACAACGTCGTGCTCTCGGTGACCGATGATGGGCTGGGTGTCGACGGAATCAACCCGTCGCACTTGTTCGACCCATTCCAGAGGGGTCCGCGCCAGCCGTGGCATGGGTCAGCAGGTACCGGACTGGGGTTGGCCATCGTGCGAGCCATCGCCAACGCGCATGGCGGTGATGCCGCGATGTACAGTACCCCTGGCCTTGGCGCGACGGTCTCGATCACGCTGCCGCACAACGGCAGCGTGGCCTCTCGTCCGACGGCCAGCAGCCCGCAACCGACCGTTGCCCTCTGAGGGTCAGCTGTGGTCCTCAACCGGCGGGCGTCAGGCATGCCCCCGTTGCGACCGCTGTGACACCATCGCGTGTCAGGCCGAGGCCATTCTCGACGACTTCTCTGATCGCAGCCGGCGTCAGCGCGTAGCCGACATCGGACTGATTCTGTGCTTGGCCGAAGACCATGCCGACGAGCGTTCCATTCGCATCGACCAGCGGGCCTCCTGAGGATCCCGGCAAGATCTGAGCCCGCACCTCGATGATCTGGCGAACGACTCGTTCGTGACCGTAGATGTCGTGACCTTCGGCTCGGTAGTTGTCGAGCACGACAGCAGGTGATGCGTCGAGGCTGCCAGCATGCGGATAGCCGAGCACGACGCCTACGGTGCCACGCTTCGCCGGATGATCGTTGATCTGGAGTGGCTGATCGTTGAGCGCCGCGACGTAGAGGACCGCAAGGTCGGACAGCGGGTCGACGACGACCGGGATGGCGGGTTGCCCGCCGGCCGCGTCGATGACGAGCGAATCCGTGGTCCCGGCGAGCACGTGCGCCGCCGTGAGAACGAGATGGGTGGCGACCACGACTCCTGAGCCTGCGGTGGTCACCCCGCAACCGGATCCCTTGATCTTGACTGTCGAGGGGGCTGCCATCGCGATTGCCTGCTGGAGCGGGCCTCGATCCGGTACCGGCAACAGCGTGATCGTCGTGCCGTTGGGCCGTGCGATGAACCACGCCAAGACCAGTGGGCCACTGAGCAGGGCCACGGCGATGACGCGTCGCAACCACGAGCGCCTCGGCCGGGTGTGATCGTTGGCGGGATCCATCGAATCCCAGCCTTGCTCAGCGCAGCGTTGTGCCCCGTGATGCGGCTCGACGATCGTGGACGTCGTCAACCCCCCAGTGGCGATGCAGGTTGCGGTCCGCAAGCCGCGATGGCTGTCTCCATGCCGCCGCGCCGCAGCCGCGGCGCCGCACATTTGTTCCAGTCGAGCAAGTCCGAGAGATAGGCGTTCAAGCGCGGGTCGTCGGGTTGCGCAGGCGCCTTGCCGCAACTCGCCGCCGAGGGGTCTGCCGTCACACATTCATTCCAGGTCTTCTGAGCGGTGAGGTACCCCACCATCACCGAGTCCGCGGAACCTCTGGTCGTGGTGACAGTCGTGCCGGTGCCACTCGGGTCGATGTTCACCGACGCGTGATCATCGAGTGCGCCCGACAGCAGCAAGATAACGCCGGTGGCGATCGCCGCCCCAGCGACGACGAACGATTGCGCACCAGCCGGCCGATATGCTCGGCGGACGGTGTCGTTCGGCCTCTGTCTGCTAGTCCTTGACCGGAACACCGGGCAGCTCGAGACCATCGGACATGACAACCGTGACGAGACTGCCCACGTGCAGCGCGCCATGGGTGTTGGCATACATGATGTCGTAACCCTGACCGTTGGTGTCACCAGCCTTGGCGTGGAAGTGGAACATGACCGCCTCGGGCTTGACCGTGCCGTGATCCTGCGTGCGCAGTGACGGGAGTCCCGTGTTGCCATCGGTGTGCAAGCGGGCAGCCTTGCCGTCGTCGAGCACGCTGTAGCGAACGTCGATCACACCCGTGTCGGCGAGCAGGAAGATCGCCTTGATCTCGACGCCCCAGATCTTCTCGATCTGCGGGCTTCGCGGTACCGGTGTGGTTTGAGCGGACACGGTGATGTTCTCGTGTCGTGTCGACACCAGCTCGCGAATGCCGAAGGTTGCGCCGAACGTGGCAGCGGAAGCCGCCAGCAGGGCGGCGAACTGGAGAGTTCGCCGCCGCGCTGCCGGACGTTTGGGACGTGACACGGTCTCGATGCCAATCGTTGTAGCGCTCATGGGATCTGCACCGGGTTCGTGGCCGGCCCGACCGGCACCTCGACCGGCACGCTCGGGTTCCCGGCTTCGTCGAGCACCCAAACCCATACCGAGGTTGTGGCGATGGGAGGCTCCCCGGGTGTCTCGGTGAAGTGCCAGTCGAACGTCAGCGTGTACGTTCCGCCGGCGTTGGCCGTCACAGTTCCGAGCGCTGATTGTGCCGTCTGGTAGAAGATGCCGGCGCCTGCAGCCCCGACGCCTCCGGTCACGGCGCTGACGTGATACCGAACCTGTACGTGCTGCGGCGTCGCCGCCGGATCGATCACCAGTTGAGATACGCCATCGCCGACGTTCGGATCCGTGGCTTGGACCTGGATCGTGCCCGCCTCGAGCACCCAGGCGCCGGTCGCGTCCTGGCTCGGGTAGTGGTGGCTACCCGGCACGTCGACCGGCGTGCCGACGATCTGCGGATTGGTCTTGTCGATCGTCAAGGCGTACGTCGTGAGGCTCCCCCAGTTGCCTGCAGCGTCCTTGGCGTGGATGTACACGTTGACCGTGCCTTGGGCGTACGACTGCAGCTCCGACACCGGCACCTCGAGGTAGGCCTCCCGGTCGTGAACCGAGAGGTTGTCGAGCCACTGGCCGTTACGTGGCCGTAGCTGCGAACCCGTTCCGTACTCCGCCGTGGTCGGTGCCGGGTCGGTGGTCTTACCGATGAACAATTCGGCATCGGCGAGCGGCGACAAGGTGTCGTGGAGCTGTGCGGTGATGCGCACCGACACGAGGAAGTTCAGGTTGCCGGGGAAGTTGCCCGCACCCACTGGATTCGGCGAGGCGACGACGCCGTCGACGGTCGGACCGGTGGTGTCATGCACGACGTCGACGCTCGAATTGGGATCGCCCCACAAAGACCAGCGGGAGCTGGTGCCGTCGGTCTCGTGAACCCGAACGTAGATGGTGTTGGTGCCATTGGCTGTCGGCAGACTGGCTTCTGGAATGCGAGCGCTCAGCGCGTGCGCGACCGATGGTGCGGTGGCATCGGCAGAAGCGACCGTTACTGCGCTGGCGGCCGGGCACGGTGTGGGGTTCACTGGCAGTACGAGGCATCCTTCGGCCCCGTCGATCGTGCGGTCGAGCAGCGACGGCCGTGCCGACCCGGTCAACAAGACGTCAGTGCTCCCTGGCGGGGTGAAGTCGGTCTTGTTCAACGTCAGGTGGACGAACTGCGGATCAACGGCGAGGCCACTGACCGTCGGGCCTTCCAAGGCCAGCGTGAACACGTCGCCGCCGGCAGCGCCGACCGTGGTGCCATTGACTGGCTGGATCCAGATGACGTGATCACCGGTGTGCCAGTACGGCGTGCAACCCGGCGTCGTCAACATGGCAATGGTCAACGTTTGCGGCGACGCCGAGGTCGTGCCGCCACATGGTCCACCGAGGTTGTCCATGTACCAGTTGACCGCTGTGCTCGTTCCCGTGACCGTGTACGCCACGGTGACGTCGGTGGTGCCGTCGTCGGTTGTCGGCGTGAGCGAGGTCACCCGGGCCGCCGGGGCGCCCGCTGCTACTGGGGTGCCGACCACGTCGATGAAGGTGAGGTTGCCACCGGGGTTCGGCGTCACGATCGCCGCCTCGTAGCCGTTGTTGAGATGGCGCTCGAGGTCGAGCACTGGGAACTGGGCGCCCACCGGAGCCGACGGGTCGATCAGTGTGGCGAGATCGGCCACCTGTCCGGGCGTGAGCAACTGCGACTCGAGGTCGACCTGACGGCTGGCCTGCAGCTGCTGGCTGTCGTCGCCGATCAAGGTCATGCGGCTGTTCAGCAGGCCGAGGGCGCGATCGCGGATGCCGAGGTTGGCAGCACGCAGCAACACCGTCGTTCCGGCGTTGGCGGCGATGTCAGGGGTGCTCGGGTGAGCGTTGCCGTTGATGAAGAAGTAGTGCGGGTTGTAGTCCTCGACGTCGCTGTTCAACGGATCGCCGTTGAATGCCGGGTCGACTTCGTTCATCACGACCAGTGCCTCCGAGGCGAACGCCCCGAGGCCACCGGCGTACGCGGCGGGCGCTGACGTGTTGTAGTCACTCGGCCGGACGATGATGACCGCCGCAAGACCCATGGCCAATTGGCGAGGCTGATCTTGCGTGGCACCTGCTTGATAGACGTACGTGCCCGGAGCAAGCGGACCGAACGTGTACGGAGTTCCCGAGACACTGCCTTCCGCCACGCCGGTGAGATCCGGCTGACGCTGCACTGCGGGAAGTTCCAGTGACAGACTCCCGGCGCCAACCGGGAGCTCGTTATGCAAGGTCAGGGTCAGCGTCTGGCCCTCGTTGATGATGAAGGTGTTCGCAGCATCACCACCGAGCTTGCCGTCTTGTGTGTCGTCGGTGGTGAAGCCCCAGATCGGGATGGCGCCACTGCCGCCGGCAGTCACCGTGCCCGTCTTGGCGTACAGGTTGCACGTCGGTGCGCACACCGGCGACGAGACCGGCAATGACGATGGAGTGCTGCTTGCTGCAACCGGTACCCCGAGGTTCTGGGGATGCGGAGCAGTCGCCGTGGCGAAGTGAGGCACTACGCCCGCGCCAACGCCGATCATCGCCGTAGCGGCGACGACGGCCAGGATGTGACGGCGGTGTCGGCTCGAATTCATCGTGGCGCCTCCGTGCTCGTTGGCGATCAGATATCGGTGGATGTCGTGCGTTCCCATGGTCCTAACCCTCTCCTGCTGGGTGGCAGCCGTTCGCCGCTGCATCGCCGGGTGGATCGATGCGGGTCATGGTGAGCATCCCGGACGCAGCTGTCTCGTACGTTGCCACTTGGTACAGGGCGTGGCTGTGAGCGACGTTGTAGTACTCGCCGCATTCGTTGAGCTGCACCTGACCCGACTTCGGCGCCTCTTTCGTGCCGAGGTACGGGCTGCCGCTCCAGTACGCCCCGTTCTCACGGTTGAGCAATGGCGGCACGGGAACTCCGATGCCGGGTGCATCGGTAGCGAAGCCCTGACCGTCGACCCAGGTCACCAGTACGTCCTCGGTCTGCCCGGGGACCATGTTGACGCTGAACTCGTCCCGAGTGAGGTCGCTGCCATCGGAACCACGCAGCGGCCGAGCGTCGATGCCGACCACCTTGTCGTGGTTGCCGTGTGGGTGGAACGGATAGGTGCGTACGCCGGCGTTGAGCATCCGCACCAACGCTGGGTACGGGTTGTTGACGATGTCGCGTGGCTGGATGTGCACCAGCGCGCTGTAGGGCTGGGCCGGAAGCGACTGCGAGTCGTTGGCAGCGATCGTGTCGGGGAAGACACGACCGTTGATCATCCAGTACCGAGGCCGATAGGCGGTCCAGTCGACGACATAGCCGTTCTGGTCAGGCGCAAACTCGACCCGCTGGTGCAGGTCGGGATCGACCTCCGAGAACAGGTTGAGGTACTCCTTGGTGGGCTTGTAGTTCGTGTCGGTGTCGGGGGCTCCGCCGGCGAGGTTGTAGGCGTATGGCGCTGCATCGGTGAAGCCCTTCGGTCGAACGACCAAGGCACCGACCAGACCCATTTGATCCTGCAACTGGGCGTTGGTACCGCTCTCGTAGAGATACGTGCCGGGGTGCTTGGCGAGGAACTGATAGGTCACCGACCCGCCAGCCGCTGCTTGCTTGGTCAAGCTGTCGGTGCCCGCTTGGGGAACCGACAGGGCGCCATCGGCCAGCACGCCTACCATGCCGACGAACATGATCGAGGTCGGCACCTTCAGGCTGTCCTTCAAGGTGATAGTGACCGCGTCGCCCTCGTTCACGCACAGGGTCGTGCCGGGGTACTGGAACGGCTTGCTTCCCGCCGAATAGCTCCACATGTAGATGCTGTTGTTGTCGGGGGTGAGGATGTAGCCCTCTTTCGCCGTGAGCACGAAGCTCGACGTCGGGTTGCTCGGCGTGCCTCCCGCGTTGTGCTCGCACAACAAACCCTCGGGTGCTTCAGTGGCCGCGTGGCCGGGTGTCGCTGCCCCGAGCGGGATCGTCATCGCCGCGAAGCCAGCTGCGCTGAGCACGGCGACCCAGCGCGCCTTCGGACGCCGCCGCCTGGGCTGGTCGGCGGAGCTGGTCACGGATTCGGTGCTGTCGAAGTGTTCCATCGGTACCTCTCTCAGAACAGCTGGTTGGGATGGCCCTGGGGCGCGAGGTGGCCGGCGGGGTACACGTGCACTTCGGTGCGCATCGCCCCATAACCGTCGAGTGGTGCGAGGCTGCCCGCTTGCTTCTTGCGGAACAGGATCTCTCGGTCGTAGAACGGGTAGATATCGGGATTGCCCAAGCCAGTGCTGGCTTGGTTTGGCACTGTGAAGAGCATGTCGCGGCTCTCACCGGGGCCGATGTCGATTCGATACGTCTTGGCCACGATGTCGTCTCGGGTGGGCGAGCCATCGTCGGGCGTGTAGTCGGGCCGCCCCGAACCGAGGAACTTGGCATCGCGCCCGACCATCGTCATCTGCATTCCCGGCAGGATCAGGCTGTGCTCGTCGAAGCCGAGGTTGGCGATCCGCAACAAGACGGTCTCGCCAGCATTCGCCTGGATCAGCGCCGAGTTCGGGTTGTGGGCGAGTCGCGCAGACTCGGTTGCCGAGAACTGCGAGTTGCGCCAGGTGCCATTGGGGTGCGTCACGTCGGTGGCGTCTCGATCGAAGAACGAGCCGTTCTTCACGATCGTGTCCGGCCACGCTCGACCGTTCATCAGCCCGAACGTCGAGCGGTACTCGCTCCAGTCACTCACTTGGATGTGACCGTCGTTCCAGTGGTTCTCGACGTTGGCCTCGGTCAGGATCATCGCGTATTCGCGGTCGTACCTCGTCGACGGGTCGTAGTAGGCGTACTTTTGACCAGTGACGAGCGGGGTCCCCGGATTGGCTGTGTTGTACGCAGACCAACGCGGGCTGGCGGAGCTGGTGCGGATGAACACCATGCCGGTCAAACCCATGTGCACGTGCTCCACGTCTTCGACGTGGCAGTGGTACATGTACGTGCCGACGTCGGTCGGCAAGTAGCGATAGGTCAGGTCGCCACCCTGAGGCACCGACAACGACGCGTCGGGCACGCCGTCGAAGTACGGGATCTGGTTGGCGAAGCCATGCCAGTGGATGGTGTGCGGGTCGAACAGGTCGGGCCGAGTCGCCATTCCGAGGTTCTGCAGATTGATGCGCACGTCGTCGCCGTCGTCGCAGTACAGCAACGGGGCACTGATCTGGGCAAACCCCTTGAAGTCCCAGTCGCTGACCAGCTGGGTGGGGTCCCAAGGTGCCTGGAGACCGGAAGCGGCGAACCCGGGGATGTCGGTGATGTCGTCGAAGCCGAACACGTACAGGTTCTGACCCACGCCGTTCGCGTCGACCGGGGCGAGCAGGTCGGGGTAGTACACCCCGATCGGCTCGACGATCGCCGGGTCGGGCATCGTCACGTAGCCGTCGGTCGCGACCAACTTCCACGAACGCACCTTGCCAGTCACGGTTCCGGATAGCGTCGCCGGCCGCCGCGCCGGTGTTGAATGGCTGAAATGGGCGATCCCCGTCGCGCCGGCGGTGCCGAGAACCACGCCGCCGGCAGCCATCTTGAGGAAGGAGCGCCGCCCAAGCCGGCTCCACACTACGTTGTCCACGTCTGGCCTCCTGTCGTTCTTCACGTTCATCGCCTCGTCGTGTTCGATTCGTCGCTTGTTCACGGGACCGTTGCCCCCTTGAAGTCGTCGACCCTCTGGTTGTTCGGCAACAACATCCCGACTCGTCCGGCATTCGTTCTGAAGCCCGTCGGCAGATTGATGACGGACCCGAGGTAGGTCGTGCCGCCGTTGATCTTCCAGACGTCAACCGTGCCGTCGAGGTTGATCACCGCCTGCAGCGTGTTGCCGTTGGCGAAGCCGCCGGTTGGTATCCCGAGCGCTCCGAGGTTGGCCCAGCTCCCACCGGAGTTGGTGGTCCACGAGATGAGGACGCTGTTGCCGGTTAGGCCCAGGTTGTCACTCTGGCTGTTGTTGCCGGTGTTCGGATCAACCACGCCTGCCGGCGTCGCAACCGACGCGGTGTTGGTGATCGTGCTCGGTGCGCCCGACGCATACTGGACTCGGACGCCGCTCGGGTAGATGCTTCCCGTCGGCGAGCCGGAGACCGCCATCAGCAGCTCCGAGCCCGTGATCGGCGATGCCGGAGAACCGGCATTGCTGGCGAAGGTGAACGCCGCGCCCTGCTTCGGACCGAAAGTCGGTGATGTGCCGTTCCAGTATGCCGGTCCGATCGGGCAGGTGAGCGCTCCACTGCACTGCGCCTGGTTGGCGTTCACCCTGATCGCAGCGATGGCCGGCTGTTGCCAGTTCGTTCCGAGGTTGGCGCTGTTCGCTCGATTGAAGCCGTCGAGCGCCGTGCCCAAGCTTGGCAGCTCCTTGGTGACGGGTTGGGCGTTGGTCGCGGCAGTGAACGTCGCCGTGCCACCGTTGACCAGGCTGACCGTGCCACCTCGGCCGTTGCCAGAACCTGTCGCCGTACAGCTGTTACCAGCCGTCGCCGTGCATGTCCACGTGTTGACCGTGACGCCTGCCGGGAAGTTGTCGGTGACCGGTGCGTTGGTGACAGCGTCGGGTCCGTTGTTGTGGACCGTGACGGTGTAGGTCACCGCGGCATTGAAGGGCACAGAGCCGGCCGGGGTGTGCGCCTTGGTGACCGTCAGGTCCGCCGTCGGCACCCTCACCTCGTCGGCGCCGATGTCAATCGGAGCAGCGCGTGGGTCGTTGTCGATGTCGGTGGCCGGAGCGTTGACGGTGGGCGGCGAGAACGGAGGAATGCTCTTGCTCGCTGCTCCGTGGTCTACGGCAGGCGACGACGTGTCGAGGAGGTGGTAGTCACCGATTGCGTTGGCCGGCAGGCTCACACCGACGATCGCCGTCGGACGGAACCGTGGGTTGACACGCCATGGCGAGATCGACACCGAGATGTCGAACGGCGACACGAACTTCTCGTAGTTGTGAGCACTCGCTGGATCACCCGCAAGGACTGGCTCGGTGTGCACGATGTTCGCCGCCGCGATCGGGTTGACGTACCCCGTGGTGCTGTTGATGACCGAATTGGTCGGGCTCAGCACACCGGCGCCGTCAGCGGCTCCCATGTCCCATTCGTTGATCAGCTCACCGGTGACCAGACCGACGCCATGCACCCCAGGAACCGTTCCCGTGCTCTGCCAGTTGCCGGCGCGGTTGTCGTCGAACAGGTCATTGAAGAGCAGCGGGTTGCTGAACGACGCCGGGCTTGCGGCTTGCGGTGGCATGCCGTCACAGGCTCGATAGACGGAGTACGTCAGGCCTGTGCTCGTACCCGTGGCCGCCGTGTTCACCTGGACGCTCAACCCATTGGCGGCAACCGCGACGATCTTGGAGCCGGCGGGCAGCCGCGTGGCTTGGACCAATGTGGCACCGAGGTCGGCAGCCGTGAACCGGTTGGCCACCGGGGTGCTGTTGGGCAAGGTGAACGTTGCCGAACCGTTGGTGGTCCGACCGTTGTTGTACGTGTAGGTCGGTGCCGTGACGACGCAAGCCATCAGGGGCGTGCTGTTGTCGCCGGTCGACAGACCTGCCGGAGCCGGCGCGCCAGTGCTCGTCACCGCCGTGGCAGTGGTGATGTTCTTGGCGATCGTGTTGTTGTAGATCCGAACATTGGTCGAGTCATCGAGGGCGACGCCACCGCCTTCATGAGTCGACACGTTGTCGGTGATCATGTTGTTGTAGACGTCGGCCTGCCAGTTGCCGGCCTGCAGGAAGCGCACGCCGCCACCGTCGTCGCCGGCCAGGTTGGCGGCGATGTAGTTGTCGTGGACGGACACCGGTCCTGATCCGTTGGACAACTTGCCGGGGATCGGAATGGCCGTCGCTGGATCGAGCTGCGGCTCGCCGCCGATCATGATTCCGGCACCCTCGTCGACCGACTCGTTGAGATAGATCTTGTTGTGATCGATCTCACCGTTCTTGGAGAGGCCGAAGTGGCTGATCGCTCCGCCGTACTCTGCGGAGAAGTTGCCACAGAACTGGTTGTGGTCGACGTGGTAGCGCTCGCTGCCATTGAAGATCGCCAAGGCTCCGCCCAGGCTCGTGCCGCCGTCAGCCACGACACGGTTGTAGGCGATGTGCACGTCGGTGTTCTGCTGGTCGTACGCCGGGAACGTCTCACCGGTGACCGGATCGGTCTCGGGGTTGCTGGCTTCAGGATCGGTACTGAGCTGCGGTGTGCCGATGCGGATCGCGCCCGAGGCGCCGCTGTTGGCGATCACACTGTTGTTGGTGATCTGCAGATAGCGGGCGAATGCGTTGACCATCATCGCCCCGCCCTGGATGTCGAGCACGAAGTTGGCGTCAGGGGCAGTTCCAGTCTGACCTGGGGCGTTGGAGACGGCTCCGCCACCAACCTCGTTGCGGTTGCCTGGGAAGCCCTTCTGATCGCCGCCGGTGATCGTCAGGCCGTCTATTGCCGCCCTGAATCTATGGTTGGCGACGGTGCCGTAGTCACCGTTGTGGGCGAGGACATACAAGACCTGACCCTCGGCCGGGGCCTGTTGACCGTCCCACCCGTAGCCGTACCACGACGGTACCGGGCTCGGAGGTGCCGGGATCGTCGGGAAGGTCAAGGTCGATCCGGCGCCGAGTTGGAGCTCGACAAAGTTCTCCCACAGCGCGGCGTACGGCTCGACGAACAGGGACGGGTCGTAGGTCAACAGATTGCCCTGCGCATCGGTGACCGTCGGTGCCGGCTTGTTGGTCGCCGCGTTGAAGTACCGGCCGTCAACCACCGTGCCATAGGAAGACGTTGCACCGGTCGCACCTCCGGTCGTGTCCGGGTAGATGCCGCCGGGGCCCGTGCCCTGCAGCTTGAATGGGTAGAACATGACCGGGCTCTCGTAGTAGGCGCCGTTGGCGTTGAAGGCAAGCGCCGGATCATTGGGGTCGAAGCTCGGCGCACCGGTGACTGGATCGACCGCCGGAGCCCCGGTCGTCGGGTTCTGGTCGAACCGCGGGTAGACCATGATCCGCGGGTGCTTGTGTGGGCTTGTGAACTGGTTGAACGCACTGTTTCCTGCAGCTTGCATGGCAGCTGCCCACACCTCGTTGTGCACCGGGAACAAGATGTTGAGCAGCGCTGTCAGCAGCGGGCTGACGTTCAACCACCGGCCCCACTCGTAGTTGATCGCCTTCTGGATCGGTCCCGGGAAGTAGAACTTGCTCGGGTCGGTCGGCGTGAACAGGTTCACCCGGTTCGTCTCTCCCCAGTTGTTGTACGGGGTGTTGGGGGCCAGCTCGTTGGTGCCGATGTCGAGGAGACGCAGCTTCGACAACGGACCTACGTGGGCCACGTCGGGGAAGCGGGCCTGCAGCGTGAGGTTGAGGCCAAGGGCGACGGTCGTGTAGTTCGACTTCAGCACGTGGATCGTGAGACCGTTGACGGTTGTCGAGCCGCCTGCGTTCGTCACGTGGAGCTGATACGCACCGCCGGCAACGCTGGTCCCCCCGCTGAGCTGGACCGTCAGCGTGAAGTGGGTGTCACTCCAGTTCGACACAGTGACCGTGCCAGGTGGCGGACTGGTCCCTATGTCGACCGGTGTCAGCGACACACTTCCCGCCGATGTACCGAAGCCGGTGCCGTAGACCTCGATTCGGCCGGTCGCCTGGTTGTTGCTGGGCGTGTACGTGTTGGGGTTGGGCACAAATGGCCAGTCAGTGTGGAAGATCTGCGGTTCGGTGACGGGTGCCTTGCAGACGGCAACGGCCGAGAACTGTGAGGCCGGACCTTCGATCTGCACCGTCACGCGAGTCGGCGCGGTGTCGGCCGAGGTGAAGATGCCCGGCCATGCCTGGAAGTTGGCCGCGATCGTCCGGTAGACCGGGTTGTAGTTCATGTTCGGGTGCTGCGGCTGACCGGGGTCGTTGCCGACGAAGCGGTACATGCCTGAGCACGGGCCGGCCGGCACCGGGCAGTTGTAGCTGTTGGTCGAGGGCATCAGCACCTCGAACAGACCGTTGTAGTCGGTGTCGGTCTCGTAGAGCAGCCGGTTCGACCAGTCGTACAAGCCGACCGGTACGTTGGCGACGCCTTGCACCTCACCCAGAGCGGTGCCCCGGCGGTCGGTCGACACCGACACGTCGTCGGTGACATAGCCCCAGAACTTGGACGGGGCGGGTACGGTGGTCCACAGGTTGAAGTTGGGTGCAACCGACTGACCTGGCTCGACGTGGATCAGCTTCCTCGAGCAATCATGAACCTGCATGCCTTCGTACGGGCTGCCACCGGTGTTGTGGAGGTCGGGGTTGTAGGTGTCGGGGTGGCCGATGGGATCGTTGGCGTAGATCGTCTTGAGCGGGCCGACGCAGGTCGCGGCGAAGTACGGGCTCGCCGTGCTGTCCGCCTCGCGGAGGCCGTAGCCCGTCGGCAGCTGCGGAACGCTCGGGTCGGCGCGATTGAACTTGAGGAACGATTGGAACGTCGTCCCATGGAGGTCCGAATCCTGCGGGACGTAGACGTCGCCGGTGAAGACGTTGATCGGCGCCTCGTCACGCATCTTGTACAACGGACGGTGGAAGATCGGGTCGGTCGGGATGTCAACGCTGATGACGTAGTCGCCAGGGTGGTTCGTCACGAAGGCGAAGTTGCCGTCGACGTTTTGGCTGTCGGTCGCGCCCACGGCGCCGTCGGCCATGCCCCAGGTGGTTGCCAGCTCGGTGGCCTCGATGCAGTCGTGAGGGGTCCGATTCGTGTTGTCGATCGGCATCGCCGTTTGCTGCACGACGTTGCCGTTCGAGTCGCGGGGCAGGCAGCTGTCGGGGCGGTGCCATGCCTCACTGACGTATGTCGCGCTGGTGTCGTTGACGTTCCCGGGGGCGAAGTCGGATGCCGTAGTTGGGCCCACGGTGCCCGTGGTGGTGTCAATTGATCCATCGGGTTTGAGCTGGTACCTGCCGTGCGCGTCGCACTGTCCAGGTGCAGGGTTTGTCGTGGGGCACTTGATCGGGATGGCGATGTTCACCGGGATGCCGGCGATGCCCGGCTCGTAGGTTTCGGTCACGGCCTTTCCGGCCGGCAGCTCGTTGCGGGTGGCGTCGTACACGACGGTCGCCACGATGCCGCCCTGGCAGGTATCGGCGCACGGCTTGGCGGTGGTGTCATACGGCAGCACGCCGATGTCGACTCGGCCGTTCTGGCCGATGATCGGCAACAAGCTGATGTCGACCGCCGCCGTCGACACCGTGTGCGCGTTCGGGTCGTTGTCGGCCTGGTAGGTCAAGCCGGTGGTCTTGTATCTGGTGTTGAAGAACTCCTGGATCACGAAGGCCCCGGCTGGGTACGCCTCTTTGAAGTTGTAGGTGCCCAAGCCGTCGGTCGTCGCCACGTTCTGGCCCGACACCATCATGTCGTTGGTGCGGTTCTTCATGGTGACGTCGAAGTTGGGCACGCCCTGCTCGCCGGGGTCGAGCTTGCCGTTGGAGTTGGAGTCGATGAACACCTTGCCGGTCACCTGCGTGAACCAGCCGATCAACGGTACGTTGCCGAGGTCGACCATCTGGCCACCGACGATGGTGACGTTGAAGGCGTCGAAGGCGTGGTCTTGATCGATGTCCCAGAACGCCATCAGGTACGTGCCGTCCTTGACGTGCTTGATGTCGAAGGTACCATCGGCGTTGTTCTGCGTGACGTAGCCCGTGAGGTCGCCATTGTCGAAGTCGTTGAGCACGATCTTCACGCGGTCGAGCGTGTGTGGGTAACGAATTCCCGACTGGCCGTTGGCGCCGCCCTGACCCGGAAGGCCGCCTTGACCGGGGACGTAGGGCTCTGCAGCCATCACGGTTCCCTTGATCTCACCGGTCTTCGTCGAGTCAGCCGTCAACGGCCAGACGGGGTGCCCAGGCAACTTGTGGCCGGCGACATCCCCGTTCCAGGTGTCGACGAAACCGAACTGTGCCCACGGCACGGGCTCACCGGCCTGGACCATCTCGGTATCCAGACCGCTGTCGTTGGCCATCATCCAGAAGTCGCTGTCGTGGGCACCCTCGAGGGTTGTCGTCTGCGCCCAACGGCCCTCATTCGCTGAATCGTTCGGGGGTGTCACGGTGATGGAGTACCGGTTGGTGCCCATGTCTGGGATCCGCACGATGCCGTCGGCGTCGCTGAGGCACTTGCCACCTGTTCCGGCGATGCGCTGCGGCACCCCACCGACCAGAGCGACTCCCCACGCGACGTAGTCGGTGTACGTGAAGACGTAGTTGGGGTCGCCACCGCCGTAGAACGTCGTCGCTGATGCGCGGCCGGCGCCGCCCGTCCCGTAGAAGGCCAGCGCCTCCGTCGGGCTCATCGGGTTGTTCGGCGGAGTCGGCCCGAGGGCGAGCAGCCCTCCCGGAACCTCGCGCTCGTACTCGCTGCAGATCGGGTCGCCGTACCAGTTGGTAGCGACGTTGCCCGGAAGGATGTCCTCGATCTTGGCCTGCCAACCCTGTAGACCGTGCTCCGTCGTCTGGTCGAAGGTGCCATCGGCGGGTGCCTGGTCTTGGAACACCTTGACCTGGATCGTGCCGAGCGGAATCGGATAGGGGTTGAGGCCGACCGTGATGATGCCGGGATTGCCGGCGGTGACGATTGGCATCGGCATCGTGAAGTGCGCGCCGCCGATCTCGAAGCCGTCTGCTGACACCGACACGAGGTACTTGCCTGCGGGTAGGTTCTGCATGGC
>JANYKU010000017.1 GCA_025358075.1 Ilumatobacteraceae bacterium | reverse complement strand
CGAACCATATTCGCTTCCGGATCACCGAACGATCGATCCTCGGGGTACCTTCCTGTGGCATGGCTCGTCGCCGCAGTGAGTCGCTGCTCGTCACCATCTACGAAGACGGTCTGCTTCGGCGCCGACCCGACGAGTTGATCGTCGAGGAGCCAATGACGATCCAGCTCGACGGGTCGATCGTCAGCACCACCATGCGCACGCCGGGCAACGACTACGAGCTCGCCGCGGGGTTCTGCTTCAGCGACGGGCTGCTCGCCGGAGCGCCGGTCACGGGTGTGCGTTATTGCGCCGACGGCTCCGCCACCGACAGCTACTTCAACGTGGTCACGGTCGAGACCGGCGGCCGTGCACCGGTGCCCACCCCGCGCCTTGGCACGACGACGAGCAGCTGCGGGTTGTGCGGCAACGAGGCCATTGATGTGTTGTGCGATCGGTTGGAGCCGTTGGCTCCGACGGCGGCGATCTCGCTCGATGTCTTGATGGCGATGCCATCGGCCGTGCTTGCCGGGCAAGGTCTGTTCTCGACCACCGGGGCAGTGCATGCGGCGGCGGCCTTCTCGCCGACCGGCGAGGTGTTGATCACGCGCGAAGACGTCGGGCGCCACAACGCCGTCGACAAAGTGGTCGGCCGCATGTTGCTCGACGGACAGCTCCCGGCGACCGGTCTCGGCCTGTTCGTCAGCGGCCGAGCAAGCTTCGAACTGGTGCAGAAGGCCTGGGCAGCCGGGTTCGGCACCCTGATCGCGGTCAGCGCCCCGACCGCGCTCGCCGCGCAGACCGCTCGTCGTGCTGGTCTCACATTGGCTGGATTCGTCCGTGGTCAACGTCTCAACGTCTATGCGCCCGAGCGAACCCAGCCGTAGCCTGGACACATGAAAAGCGAACCTGTCTCGCCGTCAACTGGGGTTGGTGTGCTCCACCTGTTCTGCAAGCCGACCCCGTTGTTCGATGGTGAAGCGGTGGTTGCGGCCGTGAAGTCGGCGGAGGACTCCGGCTGCCAGATCGTGACGGTCGCCATGCTCGGCCACAAGTGCGACATGGCGGTGATGGCCATCCATGCCGACCTGCGCGAGTTGCGGTTGCTCCAGACCGCCGTGCAGCACGCCGGGCTCGACGTTGTCGATTCGTACGTCAGCATCACCGAGGTCAGCGAGTACGCGTCGCAGATGCCGGAGGAGATGAAGCGCCCGCGTCTGTACCCGACCATCCCTCCGAACCACGTCGACTACACCATGCCGGCGTGGTGCTTCTACCCGATGAGCAAGCGGCGCGATGGCGACGCCAACTGGTTCACGTTGCCCTATGAGAGGCGTAGCGAGTTGATGCACGAACACGGTGCCAGTGGCCGCAAGTTCGCTGGGCGTGTCGCCCAGTACATCACCGCGTCGACCGGGCTCGATGACTACGAGTGGGGCGTCACGCTGTTCGCAGTACATCCCGACGACCTCAAAGAGGTCGTGTACACGATGCGCTTCGACGAGGCCTCCGCCGTGTACGCCCAGTTCGGCCCGTTCTACACCGGCATGGTCACGCCGGTCGAGGAGCTCGTCGCCAGCCTCTAGGCGTGCACCATCACGATGCTCTTGTTGAAATCGCGTCCGGTCTGGTCGAAGCCGAACAGTTCGAACAGCGCCGACGACAAGTCGCCATTGCTGCCGATCGTGAGCGTGCCGCCCGGACCGTCGTAGTTGATGTTGCTGCCGGCGTCGATGTCGGTTCGGCAGTCGGCGAACGACATGCATGGTGTGCCGCCGTCGCTGACGGCCGGGATCTCGGCGGCGATTGCCGTCGGCTGCGTCGATTTGGCCGCGAGTGCCGCCAGGGCGATGAGGTTGACGCAGTCGAATGCGTTCGACGCGTAGGGGCTCGAGTTGGCCGGGTCGGGCCCGAGTGGGAGGAGGAACTGCGGGTCGGTGCTGTACGCAACGGGTGAGACGCCCGTGACCCGCGCTGCCAACGAACCGCCCATCGGCTCCGCAGACGCCGTCGGGCGGCGCATCGCGTCGTTGATCACGTAGATGGGTGGTGTCGGGCCCGCCGCCTTGTCGATCTCCTCCAGCATGACCGGGCCGGAGGTGGCGTCGCCGATCACGACGACGACCCCCGCCGCTGTCGAGGCGACCATCTTGGCTGCCGCACTGATCGACTGGTTGTTGGAGGAAAACGGTACCGGGTCGTTCTGCAGGATGCCCTTTCGTCGAAGGAAGGTGGCGACGTGATCGGCGAACGCCTGCCCGTAGTCATCGTCGATGAACGCGACCGTCGCTTTGCTCACACCGGTGCGGTCGACTGCCTCGGCGATCGCCGCCGCCTGCAACGTGTCGCTCGGGATCGTGCGGAAGAACAAGCCGCGATCGGGGAAGTCGTCGAGCAGGCTCGCCGAGGCGGTCGGCGAGCACGCGACCACGCCGGCGTTGACGATCTCGCCGAGACCTGTGAGGGCGTTGAGCGACGAGGCCGGACCGACGATGGCGTCGACGTTGCGGCCGAGCAGTGAGGAGATAGCAGGGTCGACGCCGACGCCGGCGACGCCTTCGTCGGCGGGAACCAGGACAACGCTCTTGCCGCCGTACCCGCCGGCATTGTTGATGTCTTCGACGGCAAGCGTGACGCCGGTTTTGATGGCCTCCCCGATGTCGGCGTTGGCGCTGCCCTGCGGAGTCAACACCCCGATGGTCAACGTCCCGTCGTCGACCCTGGGAATCGAGGTCGACGCCGCCGGCAGCGTCGTGGTCGGCGTCGGTGAGTTGGAGCTACATGCGGCCACCGCTGTCATCAGCGCGCTCACCGTCACCGCGACGGCCCACTTGACTGGTGAACGGCGCATGGCCGAATTGTAGGGGGCACGTCGTGTCACGAGCATTGCTCTCGACCTGTCGTGATCGGAGCTGATGCCGTAGGGTCGCCGTCGTGAGCGATGCAGCGCCCAACGATTTCACCCGTGAACTGGTGCGCTGGAGCGAGTCACTTGCGGCGATTGCTCGCACCGGTCTCGGTTTCACCGAGAGCCTGTACGAGCGCGAGCGGTTCGAGGAGATCTTGCACGTGGCGGCCGACATCAAGGCGGCCGCCGACGAGGCGCTGGAGGTCCGTCGCGAGCGCGACCACTTCGTGCAGGAGTGGATGGATTCGGTCGGCGAAGGCGTGCCCGGTTACGTCACGCCAAAGGTGGCCGTGGGTGCGGTCGTCGGTAACGATGCCGGCGAGATCCTGTTGGTGCAGCGCGCCGACAGCGGCATCTGGCTGTATCCGACGGGCTGGGCCGACGTCGGCTACTCACCTTCTGAGGTGGTTGTGAAGGAGGTGCTCGAAGAGACCGGGATCCACTGCGAACCCGTTCAGCTCCTCGCAGTCATCGATGGGCAACGCATGGGATTCACCCGCTTCGCGATGTATCTGCTGCTGTTCCACTGCACCGCTACGGGCGGCGAGCTGGTTGCTCATCCTCTCGAAACGGTCGGCGTCGGCTGGTTCAAGCGCGACGAGTTGCCGTGGCCGGTCGCCGGAGCAAGCTGGTGGGGGCCGATGGCGTTTGCAGCCATCGACGGTCATCCGGTGACGACGGCGTTCGAAGCGCCGCGCTCGCCGATGTGGCGCGGCCAACCGGGATAAGCCAAACGAGAGAGGCGGGTCAGGCGTTGCCTTGGTCGCGGAGGAACCGTTCGACCTCGGCCATCAGCTCGTCACTGTTGAGGCGGCTCTCGTCGGTCACCTCGCTGGCGACGGCCTCTTCGACTTCGTCGTCGTCATCGTCGTCGAGCTCGCCACTGTCGGCCAGCGACTCCAACCGAGACACGTAGCCGATCAGCTCGTCGTCGTCGCCGACGAACGCCGAAACGCGCGCGTCGTATTCACCGGCATCGGAGACCAGCCGGGCAGTGGATGCCGGGCAACCGAGCATCTCGCACGTTCGCTCGACGAGTGCCAAGGCGGCCTTGGGCGACGGAACCTGCGAGGCATAGGCGGGAACAGCAGCCCACAGCGAAGCGGAGGGCAGATCGATGCGCGACGCCGCGTCGTGCAGCACGCCGACGATGCCGGTGGGCCCCTCGTAACGCGAGCGCTGCAGATCGAAGCGCTCGATCATCGCCTGGTCGGTCGCGGTGCCCATCAGTTGCACGGGTCGCGAATGTGGGACGTCGGCGAGCAGGGCGCCGAGCGTGAGCAGCATGGTGGCCTCGAACTTGCCGGCCACGGCCATGACCTGCTCGCCGAACAGCCGCCATCGCAGCGACGGCTCGGGGCCCAGCAACATGATCACGTCGCCGCCCGGTGTCGATGCGCTCCACAGGCCGACGGTCGGCCACACGATCGATCGGGTCATGCCGGCGTCGAGACGAACGTGGGGCCGCACCGTGGCGAAATCGGTGAACTCCTCTGGGTCGATCTCCGCCAACGGCTGCGCCTTCCAGGCCTCGATGAGGTGACGCACGCTGTTGCTGGCCGCATCGCCGGCGTCGTTCCAGCCGGTGAACGCGGCGATGATGGTTGGCCGGTGCAGAGTCGGTTGGGCCATCCAGCGGACGTGGTCCATCGCTCAACAGACTACCGAGGTACAGGTTGACGGCCTACTGATCTACAGCTGGCGCGTGCGGTCGGCCTCGCGCACGACGAGTGTTGGCCGGCGCATCGACGGCGTGATCGATCGGCTGTCGCGGGCGGCCGTGATGCCGTGACGAAGCCGTTTCATCTGATACATGGCCGCATCGGCGGCAGCAAGGAGCCGGGCGGAGTCGTAACCGACGGTGCGCGTATCGGCCACGCCAACGCTTGCCGGACAGAAGACCTCGACAGAATCGCCGATGTCGATGGGTGACGAAAGGGCGGCTTCGATTCGCTGAACCAATCGGTCGGCGCTCGGGTCGTTCGGCTCGTAGACGATCACGAATTCGTCGCCGCCGAGGCGAGCGACGACATCGGCGCCGCGCACGACTGCCAGCAGCCGCTGCGCCGTCTCGCACAGCACCTTGTCGCCGGCGTCGTGACCGAAGGAGTCGTTGATGTCCTTGAAGTCGTCGAGGTCGAGGTACGCAACGGCCAACGGCTGGCCGCTGCGCTGGGTTCGGGCCAGATCGGCTTCGAGCAGCTCTTTGAACAGGCGGCGGTTGGCCAAGCCGGTCAGCGGGTCGCGAAGTGCCAAGGCCGCCAGGCTCTCCTGGAGGCGACGCAGCTCGGTCACATCGCGTCCGACTCCCTGCAAGCCGTTGTGCACTTCGCGAATCTGCATCTCGCCGATGACCGTGGAGCCGTCGGCGTGCCGGTAGTGGAAGTCGCAGCGTTCGGGCATCGGTTTACCGTTGACGGCACGGTCGATCACCGCCCGGTCTTCGTCGGCGAGGATCCCGAGGAATCGGTTGAAGTCGTCGATGAGGTACGACGGCGAATAGCCGAGGATCGTCTCGACCGAGGGGCTCACGTAATCGAGATGCGGGTAGGGGTCGCTGACGTAGTGCCACAACACATCGGTCGACTTGTCGGCGAGCTCGCGGAACCGGGCTTCACTTTCGGCCAGCTCGGCCTCGGCGATGTGTCGTGCCGTGACATCACGGCCGACCGCGAGCACCTCGTCGCCGCCGGCGCTCGGCAGGTACCGATCGACCCACTCCATCCACCGCCCAGGGGCATTGGGCGCGATGCGGGCGATGGGGTCGGGCAGCAGCGGGGTCTCCGGGCTGAGCCGAGAGAGCTGCGAGGTGAGCCCTCGGAGACCGTCGTCGGACAAGAACTCGTCGAGCCGGTGGCCGAACACCTGAGCCGGCGTGCGGTCGTACATGGCGGCCCACGAGGCGTTGCAGTACACGATCACATGGTCGGCCAGGCGATAGCGGACAACCCGTTCGGGCAGCGCGTCGAGCACCTCGACGAGGCCCTGGTGATACTGGTCGTTGTTCGCGATCGTCACGCATCGCCTCGATTCTGCGTGTTTCAGACTACCTCGCCGTTGGACGATGGATTTCGCTGACGTCAGCAGTGCATGCCTTGCGTAGGGTGGAGACCAGTGACTGCTTCGATCGAAATCGTCGAACATCCGACCGAAGAGGTCGTCGAAGCGCTCGCCCGGCTACTGCCGCAGCTGTCGTCGGCCGCGCCGCCCGATGCGTCGGCGCTGGCCGTGATCATGTCCGGCGGGTCGACCGTCTTTGTCGCTCGCGTCGACGGACGGATCGTCGGCAGCCTCACTCTGGTGTTGTACCGGATCCCTACGGGTCTGAAGGCGTGGATCGAGGACGTCGTCGTCGACGAAACGGCGCGAGGTCACGGTGTCGGTGAGGCACTGAACCAGGCAGCGCTGGATGAGGCACGGCGACACGGCGCCAAGGCGGTCAGCTTGACCAGCCGGCCGTCACGCGAGGCGGCGAACCGTCTGTACCAACGCATCGGCTTCTCGGCTCGCGACACCAACGTGTATCGCTACGACCTCTGAGGTTGGTCGACGTCGGCGTCAGGCCGGCACCAAGAGCACCGCGCCGTCGCTGAGATCGGTTCCACGGAGAGCAACGTTGCCACCGGCAACGCCGAGTAGCTCGACCGTCACCCACTTCGTCGAGCCGTCCGCCGCCTGCTGCTCGACCGCGTAGGTGCCATCCAGTCGCGAGACGAGAGCTGCCGCGGGGGCGATGAGCACGCCAGAGGTGTCGGGTAGGGTGATGGTGACTTTGACCGCGGTGCCATTGGCGGCGACCGCCATCGCGGCTGCCGGAGTGACCAGCGCCTCGACCACCACTGCGCCGTTGCGAGTTGCCGAGCGCAGCCGGCTCACGGTTCCCTGAACCTGTCCGATCGCAACCTGCAGGCCCGGCACGACCTTCGCTTCGTCACCGGTCGGCACGTCGATCAGCACCTGTTCCGACGGTGTCGCCAACGTCATCACCGTGTCGCCATCGCTGACCTTGTCTCCCACCTGTCGAGCGACGCCGCTGACCGTCGTCGCGGTCGGGAGGAAGACGACAGAACCGAGGGTCACCGTTCCGGTGGCCGTGACACCGAGCCCCGTTTGCCACGCCTTGACCATCGTTCGTGTTGCCGAGTCGAAGTGGTTGTCGACGGCGACCTTCTGGGCCGGGTCGTATCCCAGGGCCACGAGGCTCGATTCGAGTTGGGCGATGTCGGCGCCATCGGTCGACGAGATCGACAACGATCGCCACGCCGGCAAGGCGCCGTCGAGGGCGACGACGGGTGAGCCGTCGACGGTGTAGATCACGTCACCGTGCTGGATGGCCGAGTTGGGGGCGATGATCGAGGTGATCGTCTGGTTGATGCGCGCGGTCGACGCGGCTGCACCTGTCGTGCCAGACCCCGATCGCGATGTGCCGGTCGAGCCTCCGCCCGTTCGGCTGCCTCCACCCTGGGTCGCCGCGGGCGCCGTCGTGTCGGGCGGCGGCGCGGTCGTCGTCGTCGTTGGCTCGCACGGCACAGCAGGAGCCGTCGTCGTGGTCGACGGGGGCACGGTCACCGCGGCAGTCGTGGTCGTCGACTGCGGGGTGGTCGTCGTTGTCGACGTGGTCGAGGTGGTCGAGGTGGTCGAGGTGGTCGACGTGGTCGACGTGGATGTGGTCGAAGTCGTCGACGACGTGGTGGTCGACGAGGTTGTCGTGGTCGCCGAGTCGGGGCCTGAGGTGGTCGTCGCCGAGTCCACGGGGACCGTCGTCGTCGTCGTGGTGGTCGGCGTCGGTGTCGTGGGCGTTGTGCAATCGAGCAGCGCTGCGCTGGCGGTGGCCGGAACTGACGACGCTGTGGTGCCTGTCGAGCCGGTCGATCGTTGCGATGTGCTGGCCGTATTGGCGGACACCGTGCTCGAGCTCGTCTGGCCCTCGATGCGGTGCAGGATGGTCAGCGTCGATGACAGTTGCACCGCTCCGTCGACGGTCTCGGTCGTGGTGAGGTCGCCCGTTTTGACCGTCGCCGTCTTGAAGATCGATGGCGCGGCACTGGAAGCCTCGCGGTCGGCTTGCGCGGCGGCGGCTGCGCCGGCGAGCGCGACGCAGACGATCGTGGCGATCACGACTCGGCGCTTGCGGTGACGTTTTGTCGAGGCCATCTCAGTTGCCTCTCAGTGCTTCGGTCGGTGGCAGGCGTGCCGCTCGTGCGGCCGGGTAGAGGCCCGCGATCGCGCCGATTGCCAACGCCGCGACCACGCCGCCGCCGAGAGCGATGGGTGGTACGACGATCTTCCAATGCTTGGTCGACGCGTAGATCGCTGTGACGGCCGCGCCGAGGCCCACACCGACCACACCACCCGCTCCCGCGAGCAAGATGGCCTCGGTCAGGAACTGCCGGCGTACGTGTGCTCGAGTCGCCCCGAGCGCTCGCCGCAAGCCGATCTCACTGCGACGCTCGATCACGGCGATCACCATCACGTTGGCGATGCCGATCCCGCCGACCAGTAGCGCGACTGCGCCGAGGCCGAGGAACAGCGAGGTTAACGCAGTGCTGGCGGCATTCTCCGCGGCGAGTGCATCGGATGGGCGAGTTGTCTCGACCTCCTCGGGCGTCTGCGGGTTCACGGTCGGCGGTAGCACGCTACGAACGATGTCGACGGCACCCTCCTGAGTGCGGACGTAGATCCGCTCGGGAGCTAGGGAAGCACCGACGATGTAGGTCTCTGCTGCACCGATGCCGATCATCGCTCCGCGATCGAGACCCGAGGCCGCGGCGACCGGGTTGAGGATGCCGATCACGGCGAACCAGTCAGTCCCGATCCGCACGCGTAGTTCATCGGCGACGGAGACGATGCCGAGCTTCTGAGCGGTCACCGATCCGAGGACCACCGCTGGGTAAGCCTCGATCCACCGTCCGGGCCCTTTGAGTGGGTCGCTGCGGTGTGAGTTGAGTTCGCTGGCCCGATGAGTGTGCCCAGTGGTCTGCGGTGCAGCTTCGAGGCGCGTCGAAGCTGAGCTCGCCGTCGTGCGGGGTTCGGGTTGTCAGCGCTGGCGGGGGTGTGCGGCGCGCCTGACCGCGAGGCCGCTTTCACGCCGGCGCGGGACGGAGGAGACGGAGCGTGTCGAGCGCTGTGGTGAACTGCTCTCTCCATGGCCACAGGGTCGGCAGTCGCAGGGTGGATCGGCCGGCGCGGTTGACGAGCCGGCCGGGGATCGCGACGAGCCGGGTGCGGGTGGTGCGAGCGACGACGAGTTGATCGTCGACGCGGACTTTGCCCAAGATGCTGGTCCAGCGGATCAGGTTGTGAGCGAGCACGGTGCATTGCAGCCACGCGGAGTTGGCGTGGAAGTTGCCGGACGGGACGTGCTCGAGACCGGCGCCCTCCTTCAAGTCGCGGATCGCGAGTTCGACGACGGCGTGTCGGCGATGGAACAGATCGACTTCGACGGCGGTCCCGTCGAGATCAGTCAGAAATGCGTGGTGTCGCCAGTCGGGCCACAGCTTCAACTGTGTGGTGTCGGTCAGCCGGGTGCGTCGCACGATCAACCGTCGTGTCACAGCCTTGTCGCCTTTGCCGGTGGTGTATGCGCATTCGGCGACTTGTGCTCGCCCGTCGGGCGTGTACTCGATCTCGACCCATGTCTGCTCAGCAATGTCGGCGATCGCGGCGGCGATGCCTTTGGTGTTCGTTCTGACGGCCATGGTGTAGCGCACGTTCAGCCGGTTCAACGTTCCGATCGTGTCGTTCGACCAAAACCCCGAATCCAATCTGACCGTCAACTGGCCGGCGGCGCCGGCGCGCCGCACACGGGCGATCAGTTCGTCGATGAACCGGCGCGCTCCGCGTTGGGTGTTCGCTGATCCCTTGCGCATCCGGGCGTGGAGGATCTCACCGGTGTCGGCGCGTGTCGCGAGCAGCGGGTGGTAGCCGAGAACCTTCGTGTACCCGAACGCGGCCCCGTGTTTCTGTGCGCCTTCGACCTGACAGATCGTCGAGTCGATATCGATCACCAAGGGCTTCACACCGGGCCCGGCACCCAGAGCCCAAGCACGTTCGATGGTCTTGCCGATGACGGCTTCGAGTTGGCGGACATGACCGAACGTGAACGAGCGCAGGAACGTCCCCAGCGTCGAGGGAGCCATCACGCGATGCCCGAGCATCGCCGCGGTCGACCCGGCACGCAACATGTCGGCGTGATCGATGTGGGTTCCGCCGGCGATCATCGCGTGCACCAACGTCAGCACCTTGCGGCCGGGACGGAATCCGCCCACCTTGCCGACGAGGCGCACCGTGGCATCGATCAACGACTCCAAACCCAACCGCGCCGTGACCGTCGCGACGAGCAACAGCCCCGCGTTGGCCACCAGGTTCGGATCATCGAAGGTGGCGTCGATGCGATCGAGCGCGTGCGATACTCGCGTCACTGGAAGTGTCTCCTGGCTGGTTGAACAATGCGGCGTCAGATACCGTCATCGTCCCAGCCCAGGAGACCTTTCACGCGGATACGCGACCACCTCACCGGTAAGCCCATCGGTGGATCGAGG
>JANYKU010000011.1 GCA_025358075.1 Ilumatobacteraceae bacterium | reverse complement strand
GCGGATGTCGGCGTCGTTGACCTCGAGGTCGAGCGCGTCCATCACGGGCCACACCTGAACATTCGCAAAGCTGGTCTGTCTCCGGCCTTGGTTGTCGAACGGGCTGATTCGCACGAGGCGATGCGTCCCGCGCTCTGACGTCATCAGGCCGTAGGCGTACCGCCCGGTGATGGTGAACTCGGCCGACATGATGCCGGCTTCGGCGCCCTCGCTGACTCCGTCGATGTCGTAGCCGAAACCGCGACGCTCGGCCCAGCGGCCGTACATCCGCAGCAGGATCTCGGCCCAGTCCTGGGCATCGACGCCGCCGTCTTTGGCATTGATCTGCACGATGCAATCGGCTTCGTCGTGCTCGCCCGTGAACAGGCTGCGCAGGTCGAGTTGGTCGAGCCGATTGGTGATCGAGGTGACCGCTGCATCGAGCTCGGGCTCCTGCGAGGCATCGTCGACTTCGCGCGCCAACTCGTGCAGCACCTCGACGTCTTCGAGATCGCGAGCGAGTGCATCGAACTGCTCGATATCGGTCTTGACGTTGGCGTACTCGGTGTTGATCTTCTTCGCCTCGTCCTGGTCGTCCCAAAGATCCGGTCGGGCAACCTCCTGTTCGAGCTCGATCAACCTGGCTCGGTTGGAGTCGATCTTGAGATAGCCCTGAGCCTCGCCGAGGCGTCGGCGGAGTTCTTTCAAGTCGTCGGAGTAGTCACGCATATAGGGCGGGACTATGCGCCCGCGCCATGGCACATCTTGAACTTCTTCCCGCTGCCGCACGGGCATGGCGCGTTGCGCGGGGTCTTCGAGAACTCGTCCTTGACGATCGTCTGCTGCTTGACCGCTGCCGGTGCCACAGCAGCAACATCGGGATCACCGGACGCCGCCGCCACTTGCGCCGCGGCCGAGAAACCGTCCGGTTGCAAGCTCTCGCTGGAGGTCTGTTGCAGGTTCTGCACGGTCGGCGCCGGAACGTCGTTGCGGATCACTTGCACGTGCATCACGTACTTGACGAAGTCCTGGGCGATGCCCTTCATCAGGCTCCCGAACATCTCGTAGCCCTCGCGCTGCCACTCGACGAGCGGGTCCTTCTGGCCGACGGCACGAAGGTTGATGCCCTCTTGCAGATAGTCCATCTCTTCGAGGTGCTCGCGCCACCGCTGATCGATGATTCGCAGCATCACCTGACGCTCGACATCGCGCATGACCGGCGAGGTCAGCTCGGCCTCTCGCTTCTCGTAGTACGCCGAAGCATCGGACATGACGAGGTCGTACATCTCGTCGGTCTCGTGGCACTTCTCGAGCTGGCCACCGGAGATGTCACTCGGCCAGAACGTCTTCAGCTCCAACACCAGACCGTCGAGATCCCACTCGTCGGTGGCAACGCTGGCGCAGTGCGTCTCGATCAACGTGTTGACGGCTTCGGCGAGGTACTCCATCGCCGCCGACTTCAGGTCGGCTCCCTCGAGGATCTGATCGCGGCGCTTGTAGATCACCTTGCGCTGCTCGTTCATGACTTCGTCGTACTTCAGCACGTTCTTGCGGATCTCGGCGTTGCGCTGCTCCACCGTGGTCTGCGCCCGCTCGATCGCCTTGGTCACCATCTTGGCCTCGATGGCCTCGTCGTCGGGCAGGGCGCGGCCCATCACCCACGACAGCGCACCGGTGGCGAACAGGCGCATCAACTCGTCGTCGAGACTCAGGTAGAAGCGACTCTCGCCCGGGTCGCCCTGACGGCCGCTGCGGCCGCGCAACTGGTTGTCGATGCGCCGGCTCTCGTGGCGCTCGGTGCCCAGCACGTAGAGGCCGCCGAGAGCGCGGACCTTGTCGCCTTCGGCCTTGCACTCGTCTTTGTACTGGGCCAGCAGTTGGTCGTAGCGAGCGAGCGCGGCGGTGCGGGCTGCCTTGAACTCGTCGGGCATCTGGTCGAGCGGCAGCGGCAGGGCAAAGTCGTCGACCAGCACATCGGGGTCGTACCCTTCCTTGACGACCTCGTGCCGTGCCAGGCCCTCGGGGTTTCCGCCGAGGATGATGTCGACGCCACGACCGGCCATGTTGGTGGCGACCGTGACCGAGTTGAGCCTGCCCGCCTGGGTGACGATCATGGCTTCACGTGTGTGCTGCTTGGCGTTGAGCACCTCGTGGGGAACACCGCGCTTCTTCAACAGCTGCGACAGGTGCTCGCTCTTCTCGACGCTGATCGTGCCGACCAGCACCGGCTGGCCGCGGTCGTACTTCTCGCCGATGTCGTCGACGACGGCGCCGAACTTCGACACCTCGCTCTTGTAGATGAGATCGGCCCGATCGTCGCGGACCATGGTCTGGTTGGTGGGGATCGGCACGACCGCCAACTGGTACGTGCCCATCAGTTCGGCGGCCTCGGTCGCCGCAGTACCGGTCATGCCGGCCAGCTTGTCGTACATGCGGAAGTAGTTCTGCAGGGTGATCGTGGCGAGGGTCTGGTTCTCTTCCTTGATCTTCACACCCTCCTTGGCCTCGACGGCCTGGTGGATGCCTTCGCTCCAGCGCCGACCTTCGAGCACGCGCCCGGTGAACTCGTCGACGATCTTCACCTCGCCGCCCTGGATGATGTAGTCCTTGTCACGCTGGTACAGCTCTTTGGCCTTCAACGCCACCGACAACTGGTGCACCAGGTTCTGCTGAACCTCGTCGTAAAGGTTCTCGATGCCCAGTGCCTGCTCGACCCGTTCGATTCCCTCTTCGAGCGGCACGACCACCCGCTTGTCTTCTTCGACCTCGTAGTCGACATCACGCTTCAAGGAGCGAACGATCGATGCGAACCGGTAGTACAGCTTGGCGGCGTCGGCGACGCGACCGCTGATGATCAAGGGAGTTCTGGCTTCGTCGATGAGGATGGAGTCGACCTCGTCGACGATCGCGTAGTGATGGCCGCGCTGCACCTTGTCGGCCATCGTGGTCGCCATGTTGTCGCGTAGGTAGTCGAAGCCGAACTCGTTGTTGGTGCCATAGGTGATGTCGCAGGCGTAGTTGGCCCGCTTCTCGCTCGGCGCCTCTTTGAACCCGGGGATGATCAGACCGACGTCGAGCCCCATCCACTTGTGGATCCGGCCCATCCACTCGGCGTGGAAGCGGGCGAGGTAGTCGTTGACGGTGATGAGGTGCACGCCCTTGCCACCGAGGCCGTTGAGGTACGCCGGAAGCGTACTGACCAGCGTTTTTCCCTCGCCGGTCTTCATTTCGGCGACCCAGCCGAAGTGGAGTGCCGCCCCACCCATCAGCTGCACGTCGAAGTGACGCTGACCGATCACCCTGGTGGCGGCCTCGCGAATCGCTGCGAACGCTTCGATCAGCAGGTCGTCGAGGGTCTCACCGCGTTCGATGCGACCGCGGAACTCGGCCGTCTTGGCGCGCAACGCGTCGTCGCTCAAGGCGCTCATGGCCTGGCCGTGAGCGTTGACATCGGGAACCAGGCCCTCGAGGGCCTTGAGTTTCTTACCTTCACCAGCTCGGAGGATGCGATCGAGGATGCCCATGCGGGTGCACAGCCTACCGGCGAGGTCGTCGCCGACCTTGGCACAGCCCGGTCAGCTTGGAACCGGCCTCAACTCGACCACGGCGTGCTGTCGACGTTGAGCGCTGGCCGCGGCGACGAGTTCGACGTGGGCGACACCGGCCGAACGCAACGCCTGCGCCGCTGCCAGCAAGGTCGCGCCGGTGGTGACGACGTCGTCGACGACGAGCACCGAGAGGCCCGCGCGTGGCTGCCGGGCCCGAAACGCCGGACCGACCAGCCGGTCGGCGCGTGACTTGCCGGTCTGCGCGGTGCCGTGGGCGCGATAGAGCAGTCGCCGGCACGGCACGCCGAGCTCTCGAGCCACTGCCTGGGCGATCGCCTCGGCCTGGTCATAGCCGCGCCGACGGGCTCGGCGCGCGCTGGTGGGCGCCCACGTGACCACATCGATCTGGCCGAGCGGCAGGCGACGAACCATCTGGCCGGCGAGCACCCGGGCGGCGTCGCGCCGGTGGCGAAACTTCAGGGCGACGACGAGTTCTCTGGGCAGACCCTCGAACGGGAACACGGCACGGATGCCGTGCGGGGTGCGGGCGGCACCGACGGACGCGATCGAGAACCGGCAGCGATGGCACAGAACCGGCTGGCCCGGCGACCCGCACGCCGCGCAACGCTTGGTGAAGAACATGGTGCCATCACTACCAGGAGGGTGTGACAGTGCTTTCGGTAGGGTCTCGTCGTGCCGCGAACTGCGCTTGCCGATCGACCGGTTCAACGGCTGGCGCGCTGCGTGTTCGGACTGGCGTGCTTCGGAACGGGCATCAGCATGTTCGTGACGGCCCGCCTCGGTCTGGCGCCGTGGGACGTCTTCCACCAGGGCGTTGCCGTTCACACCGGCCTGAAGCTCGGCTGGGTGATCGAGATCACCGGTGTCCTGATCTTGCTGCTGTGGATCCCATTGCGGCAGCGGCCCGGCGTGGCAACGATCCTCAACGCCGCCGAGGTCGGGCTCGTCGTCAATCTGATCGGCAACCACCTGCCGTCAACGGATCGCTTGGTCCCGCGCCTCGCGTACGTCGTCGGCGCGGTCGTGGTGATCGCGATCGGATCCGGCTTCTACATCGGGGCCGGCCTCGGTACCGGCCCTCGTGACGGGATCATGGTCGCCATCGCGGCACGCGGCTACTCAGTGCGCGTCGTGCGCACCGTTCAGGAGGCCGCGGTACTGGCCGTCGGCGTGGTCTTGGGTGGCCACATCGGCATCGGCACCATCGCGTTCATGGTCGGCATCGGACCGCTCGTGCACGTGCTGATCCCACGGTTGAGACTGCAACCACAGCAAGCCCTCGCCCCTGCGACGTAACGCTGGCGCCGATACGGGCGCGGGCGACCCAACACCCGATCCGACGCCAGCGATCGAGATTTCTGCTCAGTACCTATAGTGGTTGGGCTTGAACGGGCCGGATGGCTCGACACCGAGATACTCAGCCTGCTCGTCGGTGAGCTTGGTGAGCTTCACCCCGAGAGCATCGAGGTGCAGCAAGGCGACCTTCTCGTCGAGCTTCTTCGGCAGCACGTGCACGCCGAGCGGGTACTGCTCGACGTTGTTGAACAGCTCCATCTGGGCGATGACCTGGTTGCTGAACGAGCAACTCATCACGAAGCTCGGATGGCCCGTGGCGCAGCCGAGGTTGACCAGCCGTCCCTCGGCCAGCACGATGATCGCGTGGCCGTCGGGGAACGACCACAGGTCGGTGCCGGGCTTCAACTGGTCGTGAGTGGCACCGCTGCGAGCAAGGCCGGCCATGTCGATCTCGCTGTCGAAGTGACCGATGTTGCAGACGATCGCGTTGTGCTTCATCTGATGCATGTGATCGACCGTGATGATGTGATCGTTGCCGGTCGCCGAGACGAAGATGTCGGCGGTACCGACGGCCTCGTCGAGGGTGATGACCTGGTAGCCCTCCATCGCCGCCTGGAGGGCATTGATCGGATCGACCTCGGTGACGATGACGCGGCAGCCCTGGCCCTTCAACGCCTGCGCGCAGCCCTTGCCGACATCTCCGTAGCCGCAGACGACAGCAACCTTGCCGCCGAGCATGACATCGGTGGCGCGGCAGATCGCGTCGACGAGCGAGTGGCGGCAGCCGTACAGGTTGTCGAACTTGCTCTTGGTGACCGAGTCGTTGACGTTGATCGCCGGGAACAGCAGCTCGCCGCGCTCGTGCATCTTGTAGAGGCGCATGACACCTGTGGTGGTCTCCTCGGTGACCCCTCTGATGCGTGACGCCATCTGCGTCCACTTCTGCGGCTCGACCTTCAGTGATCGCTGCAGTAGACCGAGCACGATGGCGAACTCGGGGTTCGTCGCCGACCCTGGGTCGGGAACCTCGCCGGCCTTTTCGAACTCGACTCCCTTGTGCAGCAGCAACGTGGCGTCGCCACCGTCGTCGAGGATCATGTTGGGGCCCTGTTCACCGTTCGGACCCTCGGGCCACGACATCATCTGTTCGGTGCAAAACCAGTACTCCTCCAGCGTTTCACCCTTCCAGGCGAACACCGGTACACCGTTGGGCTCGTCGAACGTTCCCTCGGGCCCGACCGCCACGGCCGCCGCGGCATGATCCTGCGTGGAGAAGATGTTGCAGCTCGCCCAGCGAACCTCGGCGCCGAGCTCGACGAGCGTCTCGATCAGGACAGCGGTCTGGATCGTCATGTGCAGCGACCCGGAGATACGCGCGCCCTGCAGTGGCTTGCTGGGCCCGAACTCCTTGCGCAGCGCGCGCAGGCCGGGCATTTCGTGTTCGGCGAGGTGGATCTCCTTGCGGCCGAACGGGGCGAGTGAGAGATCGGCGACGCGATAGTCGCGTCGTGCCGCGAAAGACTGGCTCATTGAAGGTTCCTCCACAGGATCGACGTGTTGTTCTCGGGCAGGTGCCAGCTGGCAACGTTCTGATCAGCCCGTGGGGTACCCGTCAGTCTAGACCGGCTAGTCGGCCAGAATCACAGCCGAGGCGTCGAAGATGTAGTGGGCGTATCCAGCGAGGTTGTAGACGCTCACCGTGTTGCTGGCTCCGTACGTGAGGACTGCCATGTTGGGGATCGGCGGGCCTTCGACGGTGTTGAGGTTCGACGACAGTGGTCGGCACGACACGCCTGGCGAGCAAGATGGGTAGGCAGTCATGAACGACCGCACGAAGACCGATGGGTACTGACGGGTCAGCGATGCCGACGTCAAGTTGCCGATGACCGCCAACTGGGGACCCACCAGATCGGGTCCGATGGCCACGGAACTGGCGAAGTCGGCGAAGCTCCAGTCTTCGGCCTGGCCTGGCCCGAGCGCGACGCCGCCCCACCGCGGGTCGCGGGTGTCGAACGCGCGATACGGCGAGGTCAGCGGCACGACCCGACCTATACGAAGGACATTATTGGGATCCACTCCCTTGTCCAGGTACCCAACCACATCAGCCACGACCTGAGTCACACCCTGGTTGTTGAAGATGCGCACCATGCCATCGGCACCCACCGGCGCGAAGACGAGGTTGGCCTTGATCGCGTTGGGCACCAGGTTGAGGTTGGAGGTCGTCGGATCCTGGCCCTGGGGCAGGTCTTCCGGGAACACGGAAACGTAGGTCGAGGTGCCACCCGGGTCGGTGGTGATGCCGACCATGTTCAACAACACGCCGGTGATGTTGGGCGAATCGGGGACGACGCCAGTGATCGTCGGATTGACGCTGTTGGCGCCGCGGATCTTCAGCTTGATCGTCTGTTTGGCGGCCAGTGCCCCGGCGGCGAGCTGACCAGTTCCGTCGCGGGTGTCGAGAACTCGTGCCGGGGTGATCGGGATCAGCCGCGAGCCGTCGTCAATGGCCACACCCGCAGAGGAGTAGTTGCTGGTCGAGAACCAGCCGAAGACGTCGACGACCACGTTGGCCGTGCCGGATTGGCCGAACAGGCCGATCTCCAACTCGCCGAGGTCCCCCGGGCGGACGATGGCCACGTTGGGAACCGTTTGGTTCGGCCCGAAGTTGACGATCGACGTGCGGGTCGCCGGACGGGCACCCTTGCCATATGCCTCGAGGTAGCCGTTGGCAGCCGTGTCGGTGACCGTGATGTTGACGACGACCGCGAGCACGTTCTCGGGAGTGGCGTCAGCAGGCAGGCCACCTTTGCCGAGCAGATCGATGTCGAAGACCGCCGGGTCTGGTGCACCAAGCGGCTTGGCGCCGATCGGGGCGACGTCGTTGATCGACAGCGCACCGGTACGAGAATCGAAGATGCGCGCCGGTGGCAGCGGATGGAACTCGCCACCACTGCCCATGAGCGGTACCGCCGCGGCTGCGGGAGAGCCGCTCGGAGCGACGACGAATCCGGCAGTGACGACAAGGACAGCGGCCGCAATCAACCGCGCCGTGTGGCGCCGTGAATTCATTGTGTGAGCGTATCCCACCATGCCTCCGAATTGGTCACGCGGCAAACGTCGGCTCCAGGCCTTCGCTGCTCACTCTGGTCATGATGTTCTGGTGTTCGGCGTCGTCGACGGCGACCGCCTCGTCGATGAGCATCACCGGAATGCCATCACGAATCAGGTACCGGCGATGCAGACGCGGGTTGTACAACCCGTCTGCGTCACCGAGGTAGTACAGCGGGCCCTTGTCTTCTGGACAGGCCAGCACCGACAGCAATCGTGGGTCGAGAGCCATGCGATTCATCCTCTCATACGCTCGTGACGAGAGCCAGGACCTCGGCAACTCGCTGGTTGCAGTCGTCGCGTGTCGACGCCTCGAGGTTCAAGCGCAACAACGGCTCGGTGTTCGATGGCCGAAGGTTGAACCACCATGAACCGCAGTCGACGGTGAGCCCGTCGAGGCGATCCTGCGCTTCACCCGCGAACGCCTCGGCAACGCGCGCCATCACGGCGATCTGGTCGTCGACTTGGGTGTTGATCTCGCCGCTCGCCGAGTATCGCTCGAACGGCTTGCGGACCACGGAGAGCACGGTGTCGGCCCGGCTGATCTCGGAGAGCACGATCAGCGAGGCGATGAGACCGGAGTCGGCGCCGTAGTTGTCGCGGAAGTAGTAGTGCGCCGAGTGCTCGCCACCGAAGACCGCATTGGTCTGGGCCATGATCTCTTTGATGAACGAGTGACCGACCTTGGTGCGCACGGGAACCCCACCGTGCTCGCGGATCACTTCGGGTACCGCCTTCGAGCAGATCAGGTTGTGCAGCACGGTGGCACCCGGATGGGCGCGCAGCATGGCAGCCGCCAGCAGCGCGGTTGTGGTCGAGCCACTGAGGCCGCGGCCGGTCTCGTCGACGACGAACACGCGGTCGGCATCACCGTCGAAGGCGAGACCTACATCGAAGCCGCCCGACACAACCCTCGCCTGCAGGTCGCGCTGGTTGGCTGGTTGCAACGGGTCGGCGGGGTGGTTGGGGAAGGTGCCGTCGAGCTCGCCGTACATGACTTCCAAGGTGAGCTGCGGCAGACGCTCGAACACGGCCGGCACGACGAGCCCGCCCATGCCGTTGGCGGTGTCGGCGACGACGCGTAGTGGATGCATCGAGCTGGCGTCGATGAACGACATGACGTGATCGGCAAAGGCGCTGAGCATGTTGCGCGTGGACGACGAGCCGGGTCGGGTCGCTGGCAACGGACCGTGCCCGTCGAGCACATTGGCAGCGATCTCCTTGATGTCTTCAAGACCGGTGTCTTGCCCGACGGCGCGAGCGCCGGCGAGGCAGAACTTGGCGCCGTTGTACTGAGCGGGGTTGTGCGAAGCGGTGAACATCGCCCCGGGCGCATCGAGCTTGCCGGCCGCGAAGTAGACCAGATCGGTCGAGGCCAGGCCGAGGTCGACGACGTCGACACCTTGCTCGAGTACACCGCGGATGAAGGCCTCGGCCAATTCGGGACCGGTCGGGCGCATGTCGCGGCCGACCAGAATCCGCGGCGCGTTGGCGAAACGGGCGAAACCGACCCCTAGCGCGTGCGCGACGTCGGCATTGAGCTGATCGGGGACGGTGCCGCGCACGTCGTACGCCTTGACGATGGCGTCGAGCACCTGCCGCGCGTGGGAACGTTCGGTCGAGGACATGGGGGTTAGAGGCTAGCGCCGGGCGGGCGCGTGTCGGCCGGGACGTCGGTGGCCGGAGGTGCCCAGACGAGCGAGTCCGCGGCAAGGTCCGTCTCGAGCGGAACCACCATGTCGGGCTCCCAGGGCTCGGATGGAGTCGGGTCGGCGATGATCGGCTCGGGGTCCGATTCCCAGTCGTCCCACTCGAACTCGGTGGCGCCTGGCGTGCTACCGAAGGGATGAGCGTTGGCATGGCGCACGTCGCCACGGACCCGCAAGACGATCAGCATCCCGATCCCGACGAACGTGAGCAGATACGCGAGGTAGTCGAGGTTCGACCGTTCGTAGGTGAGGTGAACGTCGGTCGACGTCGGTACAACCACCATCAGGTTCGGCGCGATCCGGTAGGGACCCTTTGCTCCGCTGACGTGCCAGTTCGGGAAGTAGCTGATCTTCACCAGAACCGGTACCCCGATCTGGTCGACGGTGAACCGCAGGTCTTGATCACCGAGGTGCACGTTGCTGACGACCACCTTGGGGAGGGTCTTCGGCACGATCGGCTGGACGGGTTGGACGATGTCGACCTTGCGTCCCGAGGCACCGGGCGCCAGACCGTCGCTGCGCGTCTTGTCGACCTGCACGTCGATTCGCTGCCACGCAGCGGGCCCGTTGTCGGCGGGGATCGCCGCCCACTCGTCGCTGTGTTGGAAGTAGCTCATGCCGAGCTCGAGGTTGCGCTCGCGCTGATCGCCGGTGCGAGGATTGACCACGACCGGTTGAACGGTGAGGGGCACCACCAGATCGCTGTCGGCAACCTGATAGATGTTCCACGGCCCGACGGAGCCGAGCTTGGTGAGCTCCGGTCGAGTCTCCGCTTGGGCCTTGGCCTTCTCGGTGAAGACCATCAAGTACTTGATGCCGAGCGTCTGCAGGTACGGCACGCCTTTGGCGTCGTCGTTGTTGTCGTAGCGCAATTCGCGTACCGGGTTCGAGCTGTCGCTGCTGACCGCCGCCGCCGTGATGAAGTGATACGGCGTGGTGCCACTGGCTTCGAAGAACAAGCCTTCGGAGCTGTCGATGCAGCCATCGGTCCAGTGCGGCAGGAGCATCAGGGCCATGGTCGTGCCGTACTGGCCGTTGGCTCCGTTGTTCTCCCACATCGCCCGGCCGCAACCGTGCGACGTGTCCGCGCCGAGGGACTTCATCTCGTCGATCAGCGCCTTGTACTCGCCGTATGCATCGCGTCCCTCGTACCCCATGAAGTTGTAACGCGTCCATCCGTCGCTCTGCGCGTCTGTGGCAGTGGGCGACAACGTGATCGGGTTCCAATCGCCGATGCCCCATGCGTACACGGCCTTGCCGTGTTGGGTGATGATGCGCCCACCCGGCACCTGTTGGAACAAGAACAGCTCCATCACGAGCACGACCACGCTGACGACGCCGGCGGTGGCCGCGCCGATCTTCCACATGTTGGCGCGCGCCCGCGGGCCACGGCTGCCTCGGACCACGACCTCGACCAGTTCGACGATCCCGACCATCATCAGCATCAGCCGCAGGAGGTACAGGAACGGCAGCAGACGCGGGTTCCACAACAGGCCGATGACCGGCAACGAGTTCTTCGCCAGGAAGACGAAGGCGGTGAGCGCCAAGCAGCAGATCCCTAACCAGGCTCCGACGAGATGGCGTCGCACGACCGACGCGATGAAACCGAACAAGGCGAAGCCGGTGACGATGATGTCGAGGAAGGTCGTCCACGGGAAGAACATGTCCCAGTACGAGTCCGTCGGACCATCCGGCCGTCCGTGGTACTTCATGTCGGTCATGTAGGCGTGATTGGCAAGGAACGGCACCACCCAAAACGCGCTCAAAAGCACGGCACCTATCAACACCGTGAGCCCGTAGAAGAACCTCGTGCGGTCCATCCAGATCGCCCAGAGCAGCAATGCGCCGAGGGCGACGAAGATCAACACGATGCCGTGGCACAACATGGCCAAGGCAAGAAGGACCGCCGCCCAGGTGCGGAACTTTCCGGTCTCCAATCCGCGGGCGAACACGCCGAGACCGAGAATCGCCAACGACAACGCGATGGAGAACGAGAACTCGCCGGCCATCGTGCTCTTCACGTTTCCGCCGTAGATCGAGAAGCTCTCGTCGAACAAGAAGATCGTGGCGGCAACTGCCATGAGCTCGGGCATGGGGTAGCGGAATCGGGCCAGCCGACCGAACGCCCAACAGCACACGGGCAGAGTGACCAGACCGAGGATGACCACGAGCTTGAACGCGACGCCGTACGGGAAGGCGATGTTGAGCGCGACGATCATCAACGCCGGCACGACCATGTAGAAGCGATACAGCGGCAACCCGTCGTACCAGTAGTTGCTCCAGCCGCTGAGCTGGAAGTGTGGCAACAGGTGATCACGGAGATAGGCCGGCGCCATGACGTGGGCACCCATGTCGCCGCCCGTCGGCGTGTTGTTCTCGAAGACGAGATTGAGGTGGACGACCTTCAGCACCGAGAACGTCGTGCCGCCGACGAGGATCAAGGCGGTGATGTACCGGGCGATGCGCTCGTTGGTCCACGGCGCGTCGAGCCAGTGCCGCGGACGTCGCAGAACACGGGCAATCACGCGATCGACGATGGAACGCCGAGGCGGCGCGGGCTGGGGAACGGTTGGCGCCGGCTCCTCGGCCACGATCGGTTCGTCGATCAACTCGGTCATGTCGGGCGCCATTGTTTCACTCCCCTCTGGCTCGCCAACGGTCACCCCAGTGGTCACGCCCGCGCCACCAACATCAATCCCGTCGCGTTGAACGCCATATGAGCGAATATGCCCATGCCCAACCGGCCGGTGCGCAACGCACAAACGCCGAGGATCAACCCGAACACGAACAGGCCCGGGAACTCGACCCACCGGAAGTGGATGAAGGCGAAGAAGGCGGCAACTGCGACCACTGCGACTGCATCGTTGATCCGCCGAACCACGGCGCCCTGCAGCAGACCGCGATAGACGAGCTCTTCGACGAACGGCGCCCCGATCACCACGATCGCGACGAGGCCGAGAAGCCAGCCGCCGTGGGCCTGGTCGTACAGGTCGCGCGCGTTTCGTTCGACACGTGACCGGCTGAACGTCTGCGGCCATCCCCGCTCCAGCGGCCAGTACACCAAGCGCACCACGACGAGTTGAGCCAGCACACCGATGGGCACGCCGACGAGATCGACAACTCTGAAACGCAAGCCGAAATCGTCGGCCGGGCGACCCCGTCCGAAGCGGTCGCTGAGCACCCACAACCCGGCGAGCATCGGCGCCCACAGCGACACTGCCGACGCCATCGTCACCCAGACAGGAGCATCTGACGCAGAGCTGTAGCCGGATGCTGCGATCACAGCCGACCCGAGGAGATTTCCGGCGAGCCAGGCGACCAGCCACATGGCTGCGGCTTGGCGCACACCGATACGGGCTTGGTCGGGGTCCACGCGCGTCGGGGAGACGTGGGTGCCGGGCATGACTCGACAGATTACCGGCGGACCGGAGATCGACTCAGCCGGCGAGTCGTCGCGAGGCCGCGAACACGAGCACGCGCCTGCTGCGGCGGTCTTCCAGGCGCCATCCGTTGGGCACTGAGAGACGGTCGGTGTGTCGCTCGCACAAGTCGTAGTCGTGGGGGTCCCGGCTGGCCGTGAGATCGTCGAGCCACACGATCGCTCGTCCGTACTGGTACGAGAGTGTCGACGACGCCGGCTGCGCGCAGCCCGTGCGTGAACATTGCCGGTTCATGCACCCAAATTACGGGTCAATTACACCTTCATGGTGGATGCCCGGCGCCGAACCTTTCGCGCCGATCACCCCTAGCATTGTTGCAATGAGCAACCTGCCTCCCCCGCCTCCCCCGCCGCCGCCCGGCCGCTCGGGTGGTCGTGGCCAGCAGAACGATCAACAGCCCGAGCGCGGCGGACGACGTCCGATCGGCACCGGTTGGCCGCGCTGGGTCATCCCCGTTCTCTTCGCTGTCCTGATGCTGTCGTTCGCCCTGCCACGCGTGTGGCCCACCACGAGCGCCAACAAGAAGACGTTCAGCGAGCTCTGGACCGCCGTCGATGCCGGCCAGGTCAAGAGCATCAGCCTCAACAACACGACCAACTCCATCAACGGCGTGTTGAACACTGGCGAGAAGTTCACCAGCACGGCGCCGAACAGTTTCCCGAACCTCGACGAAACCAAGGAACTGCAGCTCAAAGGCGTCAACTTCGAGGCCAAGACGCCGAGCTCCAACTGGCTGATCAGCTGGGCCAGCCTGCTGCTTCCGCTGGTGTTGCTGATCGGCTTCTTCATGTGGATGCAGCGCCGCGCCGCGGGCCAGATGGGCAACGTGATGTCGATCGGGCGCAGCCGCGCCAAGGCCTACAGCGCCGACAAGCCGTCGACCACGTTCTCTGACATCGCCGGCTACGAAGGCGTCAAGCAAGAGATCACCGAAGTCGTCGACTTCCTGCGCATGCCCGAGCGCTTCCGCGAGATCGGCGCCCGCGTGCCGAAGGGCATCCTGCTCGTCGGCCCTCCCGGCACCGGTAAGACGCTCTTCGCCCGCGCCGTCGCCGGCGAGGCCGGCGTGGGGTTCCTCTCGGTCACGGGTAGCGACTTCATGGAGATGTTCGTCGGTGTCGGCGCCAGCCGTGTGCGCGACCTCTTCCAGCAAGCCCGCAAGATGGGCCGGGCGATCATCTTCGTCGACGAGATCGACTCGATCGGCCGCAAGCGCGGTGCCGGCCTCGGCGGTGGCCACGACGAGCGCGAGCAAACGCTGAACCAGATGCTCGCCGAGATGGACGGCTTCGAGACCAGCGAGGGCGTCGTCGTCCTCGCCGCGACCAACCGGCCCGACATCCTCGACCCAGCGCTGCTGCGTCCCGGCCGTTTCGACCGAACGATCATCGTGCCGCTGCCGGAGAACGAAGAGCGCCTCGCCATCTTGAAGGTGCACAGCCGCGACAAGCGGATGGGTCCCGACGTCGACCTCGAGGTCATGTCGAAGGCCACGCCGGGCATGAGCGGCGCCGACCTCGCCAACCTGGTCAACGAAGCAGCGCTGTTCGCAGTTCGCCGTGGCAGCAAGCAGATCGAACGGATCGACTTCGAGAACGCCCGCGACCGCGTCGTCATGGGCGCTCGTCGCGAGAGCCTGGTGCTCAGCGGCGAAGAGAAGCGGGCGACCGCCATCCACGAAGGCGGCCATGCGATCTTGACGACCGTGCTGCCCAACGCCGACCCGTTGCACAAGGTCACCATCCTGCCGCGAGGCATGGCCCTCGGCGTCACGTGGAGCCTTCCGGAAGAGCGGCACACCTACTCGAAGGAGTACTTCGAAGATGTCGTCTGCCGGGCAATGGGTGGGCGCGTCGCCGAAAAGATCGTCTTCGGCCACATCAACTCCGGTGCAGCCAACGACCTCGAGCAGGCCACCAGCATCGCTCGCCGCATGGTGCGCGAGTGGGGCATGAGCGACGCCGTCGGCCCGATGGCCTGGACCGGTCATCAGCAGGTGTTCCTCGGTGAGGATCTCATGACCCAGGGCCGCGAGTACAGCGACGACACGGCGAAGATGATCGACAACGAGATCTCTCGCATCCTGCAGGAGCAAGAAGCCCGGGCCTACGAGGTGTTGTCGAAGCACCGCCGGGCGCTCGACCTGGTTGCCGAGGCACTGCTGGAGCGAGAGACCATCGACGGCGGCGAAGTCGCCCGCATCATCCACGAGAGCCTTGGCGAAACCCCGGGCGAGCGGCTCGACGAGCAGCCCGTGACGGCGGCCGACGCACCCGCCGGAGGCTGATCCCGGCTACGTTCGGCAGCGAGCCGCTTCGGTTGTGCAACCGGCTACAACTCGTCGCGGGCCCTGGCAACAGCGGCCCACAAATCGGTGGCCGTCACCGGACCGACGAAGTTGGCCTTGACCACTCCCTGCCGGTCCGCGAGCAACAAGATCGGCACAGCATCGATGTGGTACTTGCGATGCAGCACGGTGTTGGCTGAGTACTCGACATCGACGACGGCAACTTCCGCGGACGCCAGCACCATGGCCTTGCTGACCATGTCGCGGCATGTCGTGCACGTCGCCGACGAGAACACTGCGACCAACCATGGCGCATCACCGGTGGCGAAGTCGGCGCGGTCGATCTGGCTCGGCGCGGAGAACTCCGGTTGGGTCGGCGCGTCGGTTCTGCGCTGACGTCGCAACACGGCACCGACTGCCAACGCGACGACGAGCACGACAGCAGCGACGATGACTTGGCTCACTGCGTCAGCCTGGCAGAGCGAACGAACCCGACCGACCACGCAGGTTGGGGTTGCGCGCCAATAGTCGCTCGACGAAGATGCGCTGGGTCGACTCGACCACCAACGGATGCCCGAGAGCTGTCGGATCGCTGACACCGATCGTGATCACCCCGCCGGCGGGTAGTGCGATGGCTTCCATGCCGGGCACCGGCACCTCGCCACCGGCACCGAGTGTTTTGACGGTGACCGTGCCTTCCGAACCGGTGGCATTCAGCACGACGAGAACGTTGTCGATGGCGAGATCGGTGCCGATCGCCATGCTCCAGCGAGTCGACGCGAACGACGGCGGCGAGCCCATGACCACCGTTGTCGCCAATGTGTCGCCCGTCTGGCGGGTGATCGCCCGCTCGACGACGATCGAGCCAGCGGTCTCGGTCGAGAACACGGCTCCATGCCGACCCGCCGGCACCCCGGCCGCGCCGGCGATCAACGAAGCGACCTTCCCGGCGGCAACGGTGATCGGGTCGGGGTTGACGAAACCGGACGCAGGGTCGAGACCGAGAAATGCCACATTGACCACCGCATCGGTGTCGGAGCCGTTGTAGATGCTGTATCGCTCGATCACGTTGGGAGCGACCTCGCCGTCGGCGAAGTAGAACTGCTCGCCCAACGAGGGCGCCCCGAGAGTCATGGTGAACCCGGCTCGACCCGCGGACGTGATGTACTCCTGCGCCCTGCCGACAACCACCCGGCCGCGGGTGCTGCTGACCGTGACGGCCAGCTCGAGCTCGCGCTTGGCGAGCAGGTCCTGGCTGACCACCAGTACGGAATTGGCCTTCACCTCCAGGCTCTGCAGGATGGCCGGCTGCCGGCTCTCGGTGGCGGTCGCTTCACGGATGTTGACAATCGCGTCGGATGGGAACGGGTTGGTGATGACCAGCTGTTCCTTGCTGCCGTCGACCGTGTATCCGTCGGCGAAGTACCAGGTCGACGAAGTGGAGTTGGAGCACGACGACACCGCGCTTCCGGACGCGCTGTCGGCACGTTGCTCGACGAAGCCGCCTCCGCCGTAGATCTCGACCATGGCCGAGACGAACGAGCCCTTCGGCTGCAGCTTGGCGAGATCGAAGACCTTGGTCTCGCGCGCCGGCACCTCGAATGGCGTACCGACAGATGCAACGCCGTCGGCGTCGGTGAAGATCGTGATCTTCCCGGTGAGGGCCACTTCACTCGGATTGGCGACGACGGCAGAACCGCCGAGCTGCGGGCCCCCGACCGGGACCCCGGCACAGAACCATGCTGAGGTCACGAACTGGCCCTTCGGAACGAACGGCATCGTCGGTTGCCCGAGTCGAGAGAACTCGGCCGACACGCTGTGCACCGGCCGCGACCGTTGCAAGGCGATGACCCCGACGAGCGTGGCCACAACGATCAGGCCGACGAGGAAACGACGTGCCGCGATCACTCGACGCCTGCCTCATGGTGTCCGGCTTCGGGCTGCCACGACACGGCCGCTGCATCGACGTCGAGCGCGGTCTCGACCGCCGGCTCGTCGAGCTCGATGACGGGTTCGTCGGCCGGAGCGTCGTCAGGCGTCGTCGGCAATGGCGCTGATGAATCGTCGACGACCGGCGGGACAGGCTCGTCGATCGACAGCAACGGTGCCTCGTGCCGGACGACGCCGCGTCGCCACTTGCGGCGCCTCAGCGTCGACGTGTCGAACCTGCTGACGCCGAGGGCCAGTGCCAACCACAGCACGAGCTGGCCGACGAGCATCAGGGCCCGCGACGATGCCGTGTGATAACCGAGCGTGGCCGGGCCACCCGTGGCGATGTCGTACCCGGTGGTCGCGCCGAACGCGGGGCGCGGGGCAACTGTCTGACCGGCCACCTGCAGCGACCATCGCCGGTCGACGGGGCTCGCCACCGTCACCGCGCCGGGGGCGGCGGTGAAGTGCGCGTCGCCATTGTCTGCGGCGCCGACCGCGAGCGGCTTGGCCAAAGCATTGAGCTCGACACGGGCGAGCGAGTCGAGGCCCGCCTGGCGAGTCGCATCGGCACCGGCGACATCGAATTGCGCACGTGTGGGGATCCACGCCGTGTTCTCATAGACGAGGAAGTTCAGCGGCCGGGTCAACGGAGCGGCGAAGTCGAGCTGATCGTCGAGCGCGTCGACCAATCCGACGGGCAACGGCAAGGGCCGATCGACCGTACTGATCGCGCCATCGGCGACCGGCACGACGATGTACCTGATCGCATACGGAGCCAAGAGCCGACCTCCGCGCAGTGTCGATTCGGTGGCAAGCTGGCGCACGATCGAGCCGAGGTCGGTCTCGATCTTCGACGGTCGGCCGGGCCACATCTCGTACTGGGTCAGCGGTCCGTCGTCGGTGATCGCGTAGCCGATCCCCGGCTCCAGTGTCCACGCCGGCACCGGCATGACCTGCGGGTCGCCGATCCACAAGATGCGGTAGTCACCTTCCGGCGGGTTCTGCGCGAATTGACCGAGGACGGAGGTGAGGGTGAGCGACGGCGTGTGCCAACGGCCCGAGCTGACGGCGGTGACGCCCGGCAACACGCCGATGCCGACGGCGGCAGCAGTGAGCAATCCGAGCGGCTGGCGCCAGCCGAACGAGCCACTGAGCACGTCGTCCTGGAACGCCGCGGCGATGCACGCCGCCGACAACGCCAGGCCAACGGCAACGGGAGCGAGCAGCACCCCGGGTTCGGGCAGGCGAACGCGCAGTCCGCGGTCGTCGAGCACTGCGAGCCATCCGAAGGCGACGACGAGGCCCGCCGAACGGATCGACCAGCTCAGCCGCCAGCTGCGGGCCACCAGTGGGGCGACGAGAACGGGGAGGTAGAGGGCGAACGCAAGCACACCGAACTGCCCATTGCCCAACCCGAAGCGCGCCAGCCGTGCGACCCCGAGGCCGTGGCTGCCGACCGATCCGGCCGCCGAGCCCGCGGCAACGGGCGACGGCACACCGGCGATCAGGTCCCAGCCGTGGCGGCCGAACAGTGACGAGGCCCACGGCAGGTTGGCGAGGAAGCCGAACGCGGCCGCACCGATCGAGATCGACACCATGATCAGTATCGATCTCCACGGCCCGCCGGCGACCAGTGTGCCCAACGCCAGCACGACCCCGATCGCCACGACCAGCAGCGCGAACGACGGCACGAAGGCGAAGGTCACCGCGGTCAGCAGGGAGAGCTGGCACAACATTCTCAGCCGGGCGCGGGCGGCCACCGGGGTGTAGCCCTCGCGGCGCTGCGTGTCGCCGACGTCGAAGGTCTCCAGGCCCGCGCTGCGCCGCAAGAGGTGGACCACCCACGGGCACGCTGCATAACAAGCCAACGCTCCCCACCGGCCGATCGAGATGAGCTGCGACGGCAGCGGCACCGCGGCGTAGACGATGAGGGCAGCGATCCGCGCTCGCGCCGTGGGGAACAGACCGGCCAGTCGCCAGATCCCGAGATATCCGACGAGCACCAGACCGAGCACACCAACGGTTTGCAGCAGTCCCATGTGGAACAAGGTGATCGTGCTCGCCAAGGCAGTGAGGGCGATGCCGGTGGGCACTGGTGTGGTCGACCCGAGGCCGTGGCCCCACCAACCCGATCGATAGTCGGTCAACATTGCCCGCGGGCTGACGGGAAGGCGCAGGAACTCCCCGAAGTTGGGGATGCCGTCGAGCAGCTTGCGGCTGCCGAACAGGAAGAGAACGAGGACGCAGATCCAGGCGAACATCGGCGCCGACCCGGCCGTCTGACGCCAGCGTCGCTCGATCGAGCTCTCGCCCCGGGCGGGACGCATGTCGCGACTGCGCAAGTACGCCGACACTCGGGCCGAGCCACGCAACTGCAGCCCGGCGATCTCACCGTCGGGGACCAACCGCAGGGCGCGGACATCGCGCCGCCGCACGATGATGCCGGGCAGACGCGGAACGAGGCCGCACATCGCTCGCACCGAAGCCCACGCCTCGCGCGGCTTGCCGGAGAACAATCCGACGACGAGCTCGACGACCGTGGCGAAGAAGAGCTGGACCATGAGCAGCGGGAGGCGTCGCCCTCCGGTGAGCGTCGCCACCGAGCGCATGCGGTGACGGGCCTGTAACAGCGATGGTCGTAGATCGGGGCGGCGCTGCGAAAGCGACTCGCGGTGCCGTGCCCGAGCTGCCGGGACAACGACGACGCGGGCGCCGCCGAGGTGGGCCCGCCAGCAGAGATCGACATCGTCGCCGTAGAAGTCGATCGCCGTGTCGAAGCCGTTGACCGCTCTGAACAGGTCGGCGCGAACCATGAGGCAGGCCGACGGCAATGCGAACACGTCACGGACCGCGTCATGTTGCTCCTGGTCGACCTCGCCCTCTTCGACGAACGAGTCGATCTCTCCGAAGCGATCGACCCCGAGGCCGACGTGTTGCAGAACGCCCGGGTCGTCCCACGAGACCAGCTTTGGCCCGACGATGCCGGCATTCGAGCGGTACAACTCCTCGACCAAGAGGCGAATCGCCCCTGGATCCAGAGCGACGTCGTCGTGCATGAAGCAGAAGAACCCGTTCTCGCCCTGCACCAGGCGCAGGACCTCGTTGGCAGCGGTGCCGTAGCCCGTCGATTTGCCGACGGCACGCACGAACGCGTTGGGCACCCGTTGTCGAACTCGCTCCGGTACGTCGCCCGGTTCGCCGACCACCAGGAACAGGCTCTTCAGATTGGAGTAGTCCTGGTCGGCCAGGCCGTCGAGCACCTCGTCGAACCAGTCTCCCGGATCTGCGACCACCATCACGGCCACGACGGGCGGGGCGAGCTGGGTTGCGGGTTCCACGAGGCAGCCAGGCTACTGCGAGGCGAGGTCGGAGTGGGGCCACGCCGTTCTCCCCATTCCCCGCTGTGCTTGCAAAAGTTAGCACTCTGCGTTATATTGATTGCGCAGCGGGACGACCGCCCGAGGCCTCAGCCATCGAAACGAGTGATCATGTTCAAGCTTCCCCAGCTCTCCTCCATCGACTTCCCCTCCATCGACTTCTCACGGCTCGACGTCAATGCGCTCCGCAACAGCGATGTCGCCAAGCGCCTCGCAGCGATCGACCTCCCCACCATCGACACCGAGAAGGTTGCTGCAGCGGTCCGCGACGCTGCGTACCTGACGGTCGGGCTCGGCGTCGTCGCCGTGGAGCAAGCTCAGGTTCGTCGGCGCAAGATCGCCGCCAAGGCCAGTGAGCGCATGTCGACCAGCAAGCCCCGCGTCGAAGCACTGCGCGGCACCGTCGAGGCAAGGTTGGTCCGGATCGACGCCCACGTCGATGCCCTGGAAGCTCGCATCGATTCGGTCGTCGACCGGCTCGAGGCCGTCTTGCCGGAGCAGGCCGGCCTCGTGGTCGGCCAGGCCCGTGACATCACCAGGGTCGCCCGCAAGCAAGTACGCGGGCTGATCCGCTCGGCTGCCTGACCGCAACGGCTGGCTGCCGGACCGGGGCCTGTGCAGCTAGCCTCGCTGGTCTGGTGGACTCCTCCGACAAACAACGTTCCTCACGACTCGCGCTACCAGAGGGAACTTTACCCGTCGGCATCGGCCTCCTGGTCGCAGGCGTCACGGCCTACCTGTTCCTCAAAGTGGCCAAGGTTGCGCTCGGCAGCGACCAAGCCGTGCAACCGATCGCCAGTCTGTGGATCGCCACGTTTGCGCTGGCGCCCGGCTTCTTCCTGCCACTGGAGCAGGAGCTGGCCAGAACACTCGCTCATCGTCGCGCCCTGGGCCAGGGTGGCAAACCGGTGGTGGCCCGGGTGCGCACCCTCGGCATCGGCCTGGCGGTCCTCGTCACCGTCGCCGCGCTGGCGGCCAGCCCGCTGATCGTCAGTGGATACTTCGACGGCGACTGGATCCTGCTGATCGCACTGATCATGGCGTTCGCTGCATATGCGCCGGCGCACCTCTCGCGCGGGATCGCCAGCGGTAACGGGCGGTTCAACGCCTACGCGATCGTGATGGGCGCCGATGGCGCCGTGCGCATCATCCTGTGCGCAGCACTGGCGATCCTAGGCGTCAAGACAGTTGGCTTGTACGGCTTTGCCGTTGCCGTCTCCCCCCTGCCAGGCGTGCTCTGGGTCAAGGCCAAAGGCGCCCTGCGCACCGAGCCCGGGCCCCCTGCATCGTGGGCCGAGGTCACGCCCAACCTCGGCTGGCTGCTGCTCGGTTCGGTCTTCGCGGCCGCGCTGGTCAATGCCGGCCCGTTGGCAGCCACGCTGCTGGCCAAGGACGACCAGAAGGACTTGGTCACCCAATTCACCTACGGCGTGTTGCTCGCCCGCATCCCTCTGTTCCTCTTTCAAGCGGTGCAGGCAGCCCTGCTGCCTCGCTTGTCGCGCCTCGCGGCTCGCAACGAGATCGCCGAGTTCCGCGCCGGATTCGCCAAGTTGATGAAGCTCGTACTGGTCGTCGGGTTGGTTGGCACTGCCGGCGCGTTCCTTCTCGGCCCATTCGTGATCCAGCGCTTCTACAACGCCAAGCTCCCCCGCGACACGATGGCGATGCTAGCGCTGGGGAGTGCTTTCTACATGGTTGCCCTGGCAATCGCCCAGGCCGTGATCGCCCTACGCGGCCACGCCCTCGTCGCCCTCGGTTGGGTAGTCGCAGCTGCGACGTTCGTACTGGTCACATGGCTCAGCTCACATGAACTGTTCCGGCGGGTCGAGCTCGGTCTGGTGGCCTCCTCGTTCGCCGCCTTGTGCACGTTCGCTGTGGCCTTGCGATCCAGGCTGCGAAGCGGGCAGGTGCCGTCGGGAGCGTCCGTGATGGACGCGATCAGCAACATGCCACTCGAAACCTGAGCATCGGCCCTGAGCACCGGCCCTAAGAATTGGCAGGGTCAGCTGCGACGAGCCTTCTCGGACTCGATCTTCAAGTCGTTGGCGACCATCATCCTGATCAGCTCGGGGAAGGCGACCTCGGGCTCCCAGCCCAGCACGGTGCGGGCCTTCGTCGGATCGCCGATCAGCAGGTCGACCTCTGCCGGACGGAAGAACTTCGGGTCTTGGCGAACGTAGTCACGCCAGTTCTCGATCCCCACTTCGGCGAAGGCGAGACAGACGAGGTCTTCGATGCTCGACGTCGTACCGGTGGCGACCACATAGTCGTCGGGCTCGTCTTGCTGCAGCATGAGCCACATCGCCTTCACGTAGTCGCCGGCGTAACCCCAATCGCGCTTCGAATCGAGGTTGCCCAGCACGATCTCGCTCTGCAAGCCGAGCTTGATTCGGGCAACGGCGTTGGTCACCTTGCGGGTGACGAATTCGAGACCGCGCCGCGGCGACTCGTGGTTGAAGAGGATTCCGCTTGCCGCGAAGAGCCCGAACGACTCTCGGTAGTTGACGGTGATGAAGTGGCCGTAGGCCTTCGCGACGCCGTACGGCGAGCGCGGATAGAAGGGCGTCTCCTCGGTCTGCGGGACCTCGCGGACGCGCCCGAACATCTCCGAGGACGAGGCCTGGTAGAAGCGCACGTGCGGCGCGGAGTGGCGGATGGCCTCGAGCATCTTCGTCACGCCCAGCGCGGTGAACTCACCGGTGAGCACCGGCTGGTTCCAGCTGGTGGGGACGAAGGACTGCGCGC
>JANYKU010000127.1 GCA_025358075.1 Ilumatobacteraceae bacterium | reverse complement strand
CCCTGCCTCGGGAGCAGCTACCGACTGTAGCCATAGCTCCGATTCGTCGGTGGAAACTATTGCCAGCACCTCCACTTTCGTCTCATGCACATCATAAAATATGCGGGTTCCGTCCGCCCGTAACCTGTAGTGAGGGTGCTCGCGAGTTCGCAGTCGCTTGATGTGGCCGGTGCTCTCGCGTGTGGGGTGCGGCGTCAGGTATTGCCGCATTGCGGCGCCGGCAGCCTCTCGCAATGCGTCGGAGAGCTTGTGCCAGTCCTGCACGGCTTCGGGCGTCAGCACGACACTCAAGCGATCAGCGGTGACGACGCGCGGGAAATAGCCCGGAAGGCTGGCTACTGTGCGGCGTACTGCACCAAGGGTGGCGATCGGGCCAAGACACTGAACTTCGCCACTGGCGAGATTCGTTCGGGCGGCTATCGGCCTTGGTCTGCCTCGTGGGGCTGGGGCCAGACGATGAAGGCAATCCGCGCAGAGCAGCTGGCGTGGGTGCAAGATCAGCGCGCAGCCGCCTTGAGCCCGGCGACAGCCGGGCCTGTCGGCGACATCGTTTGACCACACGGCGCGCATCAGCTCCACCTTCTCGCGGATCACGTCATAACGAGCCGGCCACTGATCGTTGGCGGGCGGATGGTCGAGAGCCTCGTCACGATTCCAGCCGAACCCGATGCCGAAGATGAAGCGACCGTTCGACAGCTGGTCGAGTGTCGCCACTTCCTTCGCGGTGATCAGCGCGTCGCGCATCCCTAGCAGCGAGATGCCGGTACCGATCAACAGGGTGGTCGTGACCGCGGCGATTGCGCCGAGGGCGACGAACGGATCCCACGTCCTGGAGTAGTAGCCGGGAAGGTCTCCCCCGCCGGGCGTTGGCGTCGCACGGGCTACCGGTATGTGAGTGTGCTCGGTGAGGAAGAGTGAGCCGAAACCTCTCGCTTCCATCTCCCGCGCCAGATCGATCGGACCGATGCCCTGATCGGTCGAGAACGCTTGGACGCCGACGTTCATCGACGGTTATGGGTAGCGCAGCGGCTCGGAGATCAGCTCGTGACTGGTCAGCGCTCCGATGCCGAGGTGGTCGGTGACAACGTGTTCGTCGACGTAGAACTCGCTGACGCTGGAGAGGAAGTTCGGTGAGTCCTCGACGCCGGCAAGGCCCGCCGGAGACTTCCAGATGTTGGGGATGTCTTCTGCAGATGTGTAGATGAAATCGACGATCCCATGCACCGGCAGCTTGTCGTCGGACGGAAGGTCCGACACCACGCCTCGACCCTTCAGACGAAGTTGCGAGTACCGCACGACGTTCGGATAGTTGCGGGCGATGAGCCCGTGCACGTCTGCCCAGTGCGTGTCGAACTCTTCTTGAGTCATGCCATCGCGCTTGGTCGCGAGCACGATGCAGCGGACCCACTTCGAATTGTCGGTCGTGTCGGCCATGCTCGCCTCCTCCGGGAGTGGACTGAGTGCCAGTTCGAGCGTGACACTACAGATGGTCGAGGTCACAATGGCGAGATGAGCATCGTTGTTGACCAGCCGGCCGAGCACGTCCTGACGGTCGGGATCAATCGGCCCGAGGCGCGCAACGCGATCGATGGGCCCACCGCCCGCGCGCTAGCGGAAGAGTTTCGGGCTTTCGACGCCGATCCCGACCTCCACGTCGCCGTGATGCACGGTCTCGGCGGAACGTTCTGCGCGGGAGCGGATCTCAAGCAGATCGGTACGGGCAACGGCAATCGCGTGGAGCGGGACATGTCGCTCGATGGGCCACTCGGTCCGACACGCATGTTGCTCGACAAGCCGGTGATCGCCGCCGTGGAGGGCTACGCCGTCGCCGGCGGGTTGGAACTTGCACTGTGGTGCGATCTCCGTGTTGCCGCCAGCGATGCGGTGTTCGGCGTGTTCTGCCGTCGATGGGGGGTGCCGCTGGTCGACGGTGGAACGGTGCGCCTGCCCCGCCTCATCGGGCACAGCCACGCGCTCGACATGATCCTCACGGGCCGCGGAGTTTCAGGCGACGAGGCCTTGCGCATGGGGCTCGCCAATCGACTCGTTGCCCACGGCACCGCGCTCGACGCGGCAATCAAGCTCGCCGCCGACATCGCTGCACTCCCCCAGCGCTGCCTCCGCTCGGATCGCCGTAGCAGCTACGACCAGTGGGCCCTCAGCTTCGACGAGGCCCTCGCCAACGAGACCGAGTTCGGTCTGGCGACGATTCGGTCGGGTGAGACACAGGCCGGCGCGGCTCGATTCGCTGCCGGCGAGGGCCGCCACGGATCTTGACTGCTAGCGGACGTTGACCAGATCGACGACGAAGACGAGCGTCTCGCCGCCCTTGATCACGCCGCCCGCTCCCCTGCTGCCGTAGCCGAGTTGCGGTGGGATCGTCAGCCGTCGGCGGCCGCCGACACGCATGCCGGCAACGCCCTTGTCCCAACCTTCGATGACCTCGCGGGCCCCGAGGCGGAAGTCGAACGCGTCGCCGCGGTTCCAGCTGGCATCGAACTCCTGCCCGTTGCTCCACGCGACGCCCGCGTAGTGCACGTAGACGCGCTTGCCGACGACGGCCTCGTCGCCATCGCCGATCACCTCGTCTTCGATCACGAGATCGCTCGGTGGATCGTTGTCGGGAATGGTGATCGTCGGTCGGTCGGCCATGCGTCGACCATAGTCGCCTACTGGATGCGCGGACGCACGTACGTTCCCTGAGCAACGGCAACCGGCTTGTCGAAGCTGCTGGTCCAAGCCACCATCGAGCCGACGATCGACCGGCGACCGACGTCGAGCAACTCCGCTCGAGCGCGGATCTCCAGCCCTTTCGCCGGCCGCAGGTAGCGGATCGACAACTCGCTGGTCAATGTCATCGGCTCAATGCCAATCGCGGTGAAGCAGGCGTAGTAGAGGGCTTCGTCGCATAGTCCGAAGACCGTCGCGCCGCTGATGATGTCACCAGGTCGCAATGCCGATGGCTGCACTCCGAGGTAGGCGACGGCCCACCCCTCCCCCACTTCAGTGCAGCGGGTGGCGCTGGCGGGGAACTCGGCCGCCACGAATGTGTTGATCTGCTCAGGGGTGACCACACTCATGGACGCGGACTGTACTCACTGGCGGTGCTGCCGATCTTGGCGACGTAGCAGCGAGAATGGGTCGCATGGCGAGGCGTGTCTGGTTGATCGGTGTCGCCGGAGTGGCTGTGATCGCCCTCGCGTCGGTGTCCAACTCCAATGACGAGACCGCCGCAACATCGGCAACGTCGACATCGAGCACGACTGGCGACTCCGCCACGACATCTCCGACGGTCGCACAGACGACCTCGACCGCCGCTCCAACCGTTCCCCCGACCTCCATTTCCCGGGGGGTTGTCGCGGCGCCACCGTCTCCGGGACGGCCGACGCGTGACAACCCCCTTCCCACCACGGCGGCGAGCACGACGACGACGGCACCGCCACAGAACACGGCACCGCCACAGAACGCTGCGGCGTTCGATGCCGTGATCGCGGCAGCGACCGTCGATCTCGGCGATCTCTCTGCGGGCGTCGCGGTGATCCGTGATGGCAAGGTCCTGCACACCGCAGCGTTCGGGATGGAGAACCCCACCGAGTCGCGGATCGCCACTGTCAACACGAGGTTTCGCCTCGCCAGCGTCTCCAAGATCTTCACGTCGGTTGCGATCATGCAACTGGTCAACGAGGGGGCGATCAAACTCGACATGCCGTTCGTCGACCAACTCGGCGTCAGGGGGCCGTTCGCCGATCCGCGCGTCGCCACCGTCACGGTTCGCCAACTGCTCTCGCACATGTCGGGATTCCCGATCTCCAGGAACATCTTCTTCGGCCACGGCTTGGATACGTGGCGCCAGGCTGCCAAGGCGGCCTTGGGACAAGTGCTGCTGTTCGACCCTGGCACGGCGTTTCAGTACAGCAACACCAACTTCTGCCTGCTCGGCCTGCTGATCGAAAAGGTCACCGGCCAAAGCTTCGAAACGGCGATCACGGCACGGGTGCTGGACCCAGTCGGAGCGCACGCCCACGCCCACTTGGCACCGACCTTCGACAACGAGGTTGGCGATGCGGTGCACGCGTCCGGTGCGGGCCGCAACTACATGGAGGTGCTCGGCCCGGCCGGCGGCTGGGTGGCGACGCCGCTCGATGTTGCCAGGGTCGCCGCGGCGCTACGCGCGGATTCGACGGACGACATGCTGCTCGATACCGCAACCGTTGACATGATGCGCGTGCCGGTTCCCGTTCCCGTCGAGACGCCGCCGCCGGTCACATGGTGGAGCTATGGCCTGGGTCTGATGCTGTACGCCGACGGGTCGTGGGGCCACACCGGCACGATCGAGAACACTCATGCGCTGGTCATCAATCGCCCGGACGGGCTGACGGTCGCCCTCTTGGTCAGTGGGAAGTTCCCGAGCAACTCCGACGACTTGCTGACGATCATCGACCAGGCCGTGGCCGCCAGCAACGCGGCTTGAACCCAGCGACTACGTTCGGCCCATGGCCATTCCGCGAGTCGGCATGTCGTCGGCGGCGATCTTCACCCACCTCGACGAGCTCAAGCAGAACGACGTGCGCTGGCGCGAAGGTCGTGCGTTCACACTTGTCTACTTCGCGGGCGACGATGTGCTGGCCGTCGCCGAGGAGGCCTACCGGAGGTACTCGACAGAGAACGCGTTGAACACCGATGCGTTCCCCAGCTTGCGAACGATCCAATCCGAAGTCGTGGCCATGGTCGGCGACTGGCTGAACGCGGGCGACGAGGGCGCAGGTTTCATGACCTCAGGTGGCACCGAGAGCATCCTGCTGGCCGTGAAGGCGGCACGCGAGCGCGGCCGAGATCTGGGCATCACGCAGCCGAACGTGGTCTTGCCGATCTCGGCACACGCTGCGTTCGAGAAGGGTTGCTACTACTTCGGATTGGAGAGTCGTCGAACGGCCGTCGGAGCAGACTGGCGGGCCGATGTGGCCGCGATGGAAGCAGCGATCGATGCCAACACCGTGTTGCTGGTCGGCTCGTCGCCGCAGTATCCGCAAGGTGTGATCGACCCGATCGCACAGATCGCCGAGCTCGCCGCGGCGCACAACATCAACTGCCATGTCGATGCGTGCATGGGCGGAGTCGTGCTGACGTACCTCGAGCGACTCGGTGAGTCGATCCCTGCGTGGAACTTCGCCGTACCCGGCGTGACGAGCATCTCTGTCGATCTGCACAAGTACGGATACACCGCCAAGGGCGCGTCGGTGATCATCCATCGCTCCAAGCAACTGCGCAACTACCAGACCTACGTCACCGACAACTGGCTCGGTGGGCTGTATGGATCGTCGGGCGTGCTCGGCACCAAAGGCGGCGGCTCGATGGCTGCCGCGTGGGCAGTGATGCACTACCTGGGCGACGAGGGCTATCTGCGGGTGACGTCGGCCGCTCGCCAAGCTTGTCTGCAACTCGCCGACTCGATCGCGACGATCCCGTCGCTCGCCGTCCGGGCCAGACCACAAGCGACACTGCTGGCCTTCGGCGCCACCGACGCAACGCAACTCGACGTCTTCGCCGTGGCTGCCGCATTGTGGCGGCGTGGTTGGTACGTCGATCGCCAAGGTCCGCCACCGTCGCTGCATTGCACCGTCAGCAACGTTCACCTCGGCAAGATCGAGGAGTTCGTCGCTGATCTGAAGGCGAGCGTCGACGAGTCGCTGGCCTCAGCCGAGCGTGGCCTCGAAGGCAGGTACGGCACGGTCGAGTGAGGCCGCGGATGTGCGTCGGCGATCGAATCGCACGGCCCCTGCCGCCATGGCCCCGGCTGCCGCCAGCATGACGACGATCGTGATGAGCACAGCGACGTAACCGTTCGCGGCAACGTCGACGAAGCCATACGGATAGATGTGGATGATCGCCCCGCGCACGAGCGTGAGCCCGATCCACAGAACCGGGAAGACGAGCGCTTGACCGACGTGCCGACGCAACATCAGGCCGCGGGGTCCGAGCAGCCAGGTGCCGATGTACAACAGCGGTGACACGAAGTGCCCAAGCACGTCGCCCACTTTGGCGATGCCGACGTAGTGCTGGTCGCCGGCCAACAGCGCGTAGTACACGACGCCGGTGACGGTGATGCACACCAGACCGGTCAGTCGGGGTGCCCCGGCGACCCAGTTCCAGCGCCTCGGTCTCCAGGCGAGTGCGACGCACACGGCGACGACGATCAGGTTCGACTCGATCGTGAAGTAGCAGAGCTCGTTGGCGACTCGCCCGAACACCGTCGGGAACTGGGGGTCGGCGGTGGTCGCCGCCTCGGCGAACTTGATCGTCAGGCCGACTGCCGCGACCAGCGCGTTGAGGCCGAGGGCGACCCGCCACGCCGCGGATGGGTGCGTCTTCTTTGCGGCAACAGTTATGTCGTACGTGATGGCCATCGGATCTCCTTCGTGGGTTCCGACAGCATTCGACGCCAACCTGCGTCTGGATCTGTTCGTCTCGCGACTGTCAGCGAGACAAGTCGAGATGGCCCTTCATCGCCAGGATCAACTCGAGCAACTCACCGGTCTCATTTGCGTTCAACGCCTGGTCGAAGTAGCGAGTCATGATCTCGTCGGTCAGCGCCTCGGTCTCGGCACGGAGGCCGACGAGATGGGCAAGGTCGGGGAACCGCCCGACCCACCCGAACTGCTGAGCGCGAGCTTCGCCTCCCGACAGCAACATCGCGTCGCGCGGCGCGATCCCGGTAGTGATGACGGCGGCGATGTGTGCGCTGCCGCGCAGCTCGCGCAACAGGTTGGTCGCCACGTAGGCCTGGCCGGCCGGGTCATCGGGTCGCGGCTCGGCACGCCAACCGGCGAACAGTGACAATCCGGCGGAGTCGGCCGAGTCGACGACGTGACGGATCAATTCGGCCAGCCGACCGCAACCCTCGAAGGCGACCAAACGCGACCGTCCCCACTGCGCGCACGCGGCGCCGTAGCGAGCCGCTGCTCGGCGCGCCCCCTCGACGGCGACACCCGCCTCCCACATCTTGCGCAGCAGCGAAGGTTCGAAGAACCCGAACGCCGAGCCGACGACATCGGCGTCGACATCGCCCAGCACTCCCCCGCGACCGGCGACGTAGTAGGCGTAGCCGTTCGGGTACCCGAAGCTGCGGCACGGCCCGATCACCTCGCGATGGAGCATCCAGCGTCCCCCGACGTCTCCCGTCGGCGCGGCGAGCGCGCGGACGGGTTCAGCGGTGGTCGGCATGAACCGAACCTAGCGCTACAGTGGCGTTGCCAATAGCCCGCGCGGGAGAGCCTGCAACGCAGCCAGCGTTGCGGCGCCGAAGGAGCAACCTCCCCGGAATCTCTCAGGCCAACGGACCGCTCGGGAAGGCAACGCTGGAAAGCAGCAGGCACCAAGCCTGCTCGCCGACGGGGAAATCCGCCCGACGATCAAACGTCGTGCGGTGAAGCTCTCAGGTACCGATGACAGCTGGGGACGAAGTGAGTCCTGCGACCCCAGGGAGTGATCATGAGAGCAACACTCGACGAGTTGATCGACGATGGTGAGTTCACCCGTCGGCACACTTCGGCCACCGAAGACGATCGGCGCCACATGCTCGCCGTGATCGGCGAGGATTCGGTCGAGTCGCTGTTGGCCCACACCGTGCCGAGCACCATCCGGATGTCGGAGACACTCCATCTCGGCGGCCCACGGTCGCCTCAAGATGTGCTCGGTGAACTTCGCGGCCTCGCGGCGCGCAACGTGGCGCGCACCAGCCTCATCGGGATGGGCTACTACGGCACGATCACTCCCCCGGTCATCTTGCGCAACGTGCTGGAGAACCCGGCGTGGTACACGGCATATACGCCGTACCAGCCGGAGATCAGCCAAGGCCGGCTCGAAGCACTGCTCAACTTCCAGACGATGATCGCCGAGCTCACCGGCTTCGCTCTGGCCAACGCATCGTTGCTCGACGAGGCCACGGCAGCAGCAGAGGCAATGACGATGGCCCGCCGGCTCTCGAAGTCAGCGAGTGACCGCTTCGTGGTGCACCACGACACGCATCCGCAGACGATCGCCGTGCTGGCGACGCGCGCCGAACCGATCGGAATCGAACTGGTCGTCGGCGGCGTCGGCGACGTGGCTGATGGCTGCTTCGGCGCGCTGTTCAGCCTTCCGACCTCCAGCGGTGCAATCACGGACTGGACCGCGGCGATCACTGCGGTCCACGAAGCCGGCGGTCTGGCCGTGGTGGCCACCGACCTCTTGGCGTGCACGCTCACCGTGCCACCCGCACAACTCGGCGCTGACATCGCCATCGGCTCGGCGCAGCGATTCGGTGTGTCGATGGGCTTCGGTGGTCCGCATGCAGCATTCATCGCAGTCGGTGAGGATGTCGCTCGAGCGCTGCCGGGTCGCCTCGTCGGCGTCAGCACCGATACGGAGGGTCGTCCCGCGCTACGCCTGGCGCTGCAGACGCGCGAGCAACACATCCGTCGCGAGAAGGCGACCTCCAACATCTGTACCGCGCAGGTGCTGCTGGCCAACATCGCCGGCTTCTATGCGACGTGGCACGGGCCGGACGGGCTGTGCCGGATCGCCGAACGAATCCATCGATTGACCTCGATGGCCGTCGACGGGCTGCGGTCGGCAGGTCTCGAACTGGTCAACGACACCTGGTTCGACACGCTGCAGGTCCGATGTGAAGCACGTGCGGTGCTGGCTCGCGCCGCGGCCGGCGGCCACGACCTCCGCTTCGTCGACGAGCACACGATCGGGTTCAGCTTCGACGAGACCTCGTCTCCGTCGACCGTCGACGCGGTGCTCGCTGCGTTCGGAGTGTCAGCCACCTCAGCCGACACGGCGACAGACGGCCTGCCGCGAGGCCGAACCGACGAGTTCCTCACGCAGACCGTCTTCAGCCGGTACCACACCGAGCACGAGATGCTCCGGTACCTGCGTCGCCTCGCCGACAAAGACCTCGCTCTCGACCGCACGATGATCCCGTTGGGCTCGTGCACGATGAAGCTCAACGCGACCGTCGAGATGGAGCCGCTGACGTGGCCCGGCTTGGCCGACATGCATCCGTTCACGCCCGACGAGTCGACCATCGGCATCCGCGAGATGATCTCCCAGCTCGAGGCGATGCTGCTGGCGATCACCGGCTACGACGCCATCAGCCTGCAGCCCAATGCCGGCAGCCAAGGCGAGTTCTCCGGTTTGCTGGCGATCCGCGCCTACCATCGCAGTCGTGGTGACGCGGGTAGGAACGTGTGCCTCATCCCGTCGAGTGCCCACGGCACCAACGCGGCCAGCGCGGTGATGGCGGGCCTGAAGGTGGTCGTCGTGCGTTGCGACGATCACGGCAACATCGACCTCGAAGATCTCGAAGCAAAGGCCACGGCGGCCGGTGATGCGCTTGCCGCGGCGATGGTCACCTATCCCTCGACACATGGCGTGTTCGAAGCGGGCATTCGTAACTTGTGCGAGATCGTCCATCGCCACGGTGGCCAGGTGTACGTCGATGGCGCGAACCTCAACGCGATGGTCGGCCTCGCTCAGCCAGGCAAGTTCGGTGCCGATGTGAGCCATCTCAATCTGCACAAGACCTTCTGCATCCCGCACGGTGGTGGTGGCCCGGGCGTCGGTCCGGTCGCGGTGCGCGCTCACCTCGCCGAGTTCCTTCCCGCCCATCCACTGGCGTCGGCCGGTCGCCCAGTCGGGGCCGTTGCCGCTGCGCCGATCGGCTCAGCAGCGATCTTGTCGATCTCGTGGGTCTACATCGCCTTGATGGGCGCATCCGGTCTCACCGACGCCAGCGCGATGGCCGTGCTGAACGCCAACTACCTGGCGGCGCGCCTCGATCCACACTTCCCCGTTCTCTACACCGGCGAGCACGGCCGGGTCGCCCACGAATGCATCCTCGATCTGCGGGCCATCACCAAGGCCACCGGGGTTACCGTCGACGATGTCGCCAAGCGGCTGATCGACTACGGGTTCCACGCCCCGACGATGAGCTTCCCGGTCTCGGGCACGCTGATGGTCGAACCGACCGAGAGCGAATCGTTGCACGAGCTCGACCGATTCTGTGCAGCGATGATCGCCATCAAGGGCGAGATCGATGCGGTCGCCAGCGGTACGTGGGACGTCGGGTCCAGTCCGTTGCACCACGCCCCGCACACCGCAGAAGACCTGATCGGCCCGTGGGATCGGCCATACGATCGGCAGCTCGGCGCCTACCCGATCCCATCACTGCGTGCCGCGAAGTACTTCCCCCCGGTGTCACGCATCGATGCGGCCTACGGCGACCGCCATTTGGTGTGCAGCTGCGAGCCACTCGAAGTTCTCGCCGCAGCCTCGGTCTGAGCAAGCGCGGCTACGGTGCGTCCATGAGCCAGAACACTCCCCCAGGCTTCGGCGACCTCTTCGGTCTGTTCGGTGGCAGCAATCCCTTCGGAGCGGTCACCAAGTCGATCAGCCAGTTCCAGCGCGGGGTGTCGGATTTCCTGTGTGCCGTCGAGAACTTCAACAAGACGATGGAGCAGCTGCACGGTGTGGCTGTTCGGGTCAACAGCCTGCTCGACACCATCGACGAGCCGATCCGGGCACTCGTTCCCCAGGTGACGAAGACGATCAAGTCCGCCGACGCCATGGTCGACCAACTGGCGGGTCCGATCGAGCGAGTTGCTCCGGGTCTGGCCAAGCTGGCCGACGTGCTCTCCGCACCGGCGCTCACGTCGTTCCCGACTGACCTCACCGAGTTCATGGAGGTGTTGTCAGACCTCGCTCGGCGCTTGCAGCCCCTGGGTCAGATCGCCGAATCGGCGGGCAACATGTTCGGCCTGCGCGCCTTGACCGCGATGCGGCCCAGTACGCCCGAACCGCCCCAGCCGATCCCACCGCCGCCCGCAGCGACCATGTCGACACCGCCGATCAAGAAGGCGCCCGTCAAGAAGGCAGCAGCCAAGAAGGGGCCAGTCAAGAAGGCAGCAGCCAAGAAGAGCGCTGCGCCGAAGAAGGCGGCCGCGAAGCGCTGATCAGTGCTTGGCGACGAACGGGGTCGCCACCACTCGGCCCGCGAGCGCGCTCCCGCGTACGTCGATGGCCACCTCGGTGCCGATCTCGGTGTGCGGGGGCATGAACGCCAAGGCGATGCCGTGACCCAGCACGGGCGAGAAGTTGCCGCTGGTGGTCATACCCACTGCCTGATCGCCGACGAGTACCGGGCAGTCGGCGCGTGGTGGCCGGCGTCCATCGGTGGCGATTCCCATCAGTTGGCGGCGAATGCCGGCCGTGCGTTCGGCATCGAGCGCGGTACGCCCGCGGAATTCGGGCTTCGACCATGCCACGACCCAACCCAATCCGGCCTGCAGAGATGTGATGCCAGCGCCGAGCTCGTGTCCATGAAGTGGCAGCCCGGCTTCTAGCCGCAGGGTGTCTCGCGCACCGAGCCCAGCCGGCGTGACTCCGGCTGAAGTGATCGTCGCCCACAGATCAGTGGCCGCCGCGTTGGGCACGGCGATCTCGACGCCGGCCTCACCCGTGTAACCGGTGCCCGCGACCACACAGGTTGTGCCTTCCCAATTCAGTGTGCTGACACGAAATCGGCCCACTGCTGCAGCATCGGGGAAGACGGTGGCCAAGCGTTCTTTGGCGCGGGGACCCTGCACCGCCAAGATGGCTCGATCGTGTGTGGTCTCGACCCCGCCGATCGCGCCACGTACACCATCGGTGTTCGAGGCGTTGGGCATGACGTCGAACACTTCATCGTCGACCCACCAGACGATGATGTCGTCGAGCACCGAGGCATCGGTCTGGTCGAGCAAGTGGGTGTACTGGGCGCGGCCGGCGGCGACCTTCGACAGGTCATTGGTGAACGCCAGTTGCAGTCGTTGGAATGCGCCGGCGCCTTCGACACGCACGGTGCCGAGATGGGAAACATCGAACACGACGGAGTCGTTTCGGCACGAGAGATGCTCCTCGATCGTGCCGATCGGGTACGACAGCGGCATCTCCCAGCCACCGAAGGGAACCATCTTGGCGCCGAGCTGCCGGTGCACGGCATCGAGCGGGCTGTGTTGGGCCGTGCTCATCAAATGGCAGCGTGCCGAGTCGAGGACGTACCCGTTGACGATGCGCCGGCGAACTCGACGATGGTCGAGTCGAGGCCTGATTTCACGCCACCAATCGCCAGCACGTTGAGCACACCCTGGCCGCCGCGGCGCATGACATCGATCAACTGCTCGCCGTCACACAGGATCACATCGCTGCCACTGATGACCAGATGTGCGCTGGCGATGTCGGTGACGACATGTGTTCGCAGGTACTCGAAGGCCGTGCGCACCGACTCGAGCTTGATCCCGGCATCGAGCAGGCTTTTGATCACCCGCAGTTCGAGCAGGTCGCGATAGCTGTACAGGCGACGACTACCGCTGCCGCTGGCATCGGCCAGCGACGGCCGGATGAGATCGGTGCGCGCCCAATAGTCGAGTTGGCGATAGGTGATGCCGACGATGGCGGCCGCCTTCGTTCCGCTGTATCCCTGCTCCGTCATGTTTGCTGCCTCCGACTCACACCCGCGTAACTACGGCAATGTAAGGAGTGCCTAGGCTAGGTCAGAACTCTCGGCAGGTCAAACACTACACGCGCGAATCAAACCACGCAGCGAGGCTCAGGCTTCGAAGTCTTCCGGCTTGATCTCTTCGAGGAAGTCGCGGAACTCATCGAGGATCGCTTCGTCCTCTGGCTCCTCTTCGGCCAGCCCATCGGCCGCGACCAGGCCGACCTCGTCGAGTAGGGCATCCTCGGCATAGATCGTGGCCCCGGTTCGGCAGGCAACCGCAATCGCATCGGACGGGCGGCATGACACCAGCAACTCGTTGCCACTGACACGAAGATGCAGCTCGGCGTAGAAGGTGTGATCGCGGATCTCGGTGACGACGACCTTGTCGAGCGTGGCCTTGGTCGTTCTCAACAACTCGACGATCAGATCGTGGGTCATCGGTCGGGGCGCGACGATTCCCGAAAGCGCGGTATGTATGGCCGAGGCCTCTGGGGATCCGATCAGGATGGGCAGCACACGGTGCGGCTCGGGCTGTTCGCGGAGAATGACCACCGGTGTGTTGGCAGGAACTTCCACCCGCACGCCGAGGAGCTCCATCGCGATCACGACCGGAGCGTACATCGCTGCGCTTCGCCGACGTCGGTCGGCAAACAAATCACCCGTCCAGCCAACTCACGAATCGAGATGGTGGCTGAGTGCCGATCGAACGATCGCCGAGCGCAGCTGCGCACCCAGCGAAGAAAGTGTCGTCAACGTGGCGACCGCCTGTTGACGAGCTTTCGGATTGCGCTGACGCAGCAAGGGCAGGATCATCTGTTCGAACAGCGACGCCTCGCGTTCGGCCGCTTGGCGCCAGGCGCGCAGATGCCGGCCCTCGACGCCGTGTTGCATGAATCCGGCGGCGGCTTCGGCGATGGCGAGATCGGCCGATGTGTAGAGCGTGGATGCGCCGGTGCCCTTGCCGACCAAGAGGCCGTAGGACTCGAGCTCTTCGAGTTGTGTGGAGGTGAGACCAGCGAGCTGACACAACTCTCGCGCCGGGAACGAATCACGCTTGTGGTCCGATGGCACGACATCCGATCGCGCTTCGTTATCGGACGCACGTCGTTCGTCGGGTTTGTCGTCGAGCGCGGTGTCTTCTTCGGGTGTGTCACTCGGCGTGCTCGACGCGAAGTGGTAGTGGTCGTCGTCGGTTTCCGCCAACTCGAGGTTGGGGGCGTTGCGGATGCCCCGCGGTGGCGTCGTGGGGCCGGTTGGATCTTCGATCGCACCACTCTCGAGTCGATCGCGAATGACCCGCAACGGAAGGAAGTTCTCGCGCTGCTCGCGAAGGATGACTCGCAACAGGTCGACGTCGTTGTCGTAGAACTTTCGGTAGCCGCTGGCCGTGCGCTCTGGATCGATGAGGCCTTGACTCTCGAGAAATCGGATCTTCGAGATCGTGACATCGGGGAACTCTTCGAGCAGGAGTCCGAGCACTTCGCCGATGGACAGGTAGGGACGGTCAGTCATCATCATGTCTCAGCCGTCGGTGCGCTCGAAGAAGACCAATCGGAACTTGCCGACTTGCAACTCGTCACCCTGATGAAGGTCGACCTCGTCGTCGATCCGTTCGGCATTGACGTACGTGCCGTTGAGCGAGCCGGCATCGCGCACGACGTACCCGCGCTTGGTTCGCTCGACTTCGGCATGGCGGCGCGACACCGTGATGTCGTCGAGACTGATCTCGCTGTCGGGGTGGCGGCCGAGATGTGTGAGCTGATCGTGGAGAGCGAACGACTGGCCGGCTTGCGCACCAGACCGAACGATGAGCGAGGCGACTCCGCCATCGAGATCGCCGACACTCACCACGACGTCGTCCTCGGGGCCCGGAGCCTCCTGCAACGGATCGACTTTGGCGAGCGTGATCGTATGGTCGGCAATGCGATCGAGCACATTGCCGCATGACGAGCAGAACCCTGAATCTGGTGGGTTCCGGTGGCCACATTGATTGCAGAACACGTAGGCCATCTGAGGGAGACTAACCGTCGATGAGAGCTTGATAGCCAACGGCGTCGAGCAGGCCCTCGACGTCGGACGGATTGCTCATCTCGATCTCGCAGATCCAGCCTTTCCCGTAGGGATCGGTGTTCAACGCGTCGGGACCGGTGCCAAGCGCTTCGTTGACGGCGACGATGGTTCCGGAGACCGGCGCATAGATATCACTGACCGACTTCGTGCTCTCCACCTCACTGAAGCTGTCACCGGCGGCGACGGTCGTGCCCACCACGGGAGCCTGCACGTAGACCACATCGCCCAGCGCCTCTTGGGCGTAATCGGTGATTCCGATGCGGGCTCGGGTGCCCTCGAGGGCGACCCACTCGTGATCGCGGGAGTAGAGCAGATGAGCAGGAACCGTCATGGCCCCGCAGACTAGCTGGCAGTCCCCCGGCCCTCGCGCAGACTCGCCCGAATCGTCGGGATGTACGTGACGGCCGTGTAGTAGCTGAGGATCAACCCGGGTATGCCGAGCAACCACGAGGCGATCTCGAAGCCCTGGTGCCCCGGAAACTTCGACGCACCGAGCATGAATCCGGGGAAGGCGAACATCAGTAGAAACGTCGCGGTCTTGCCCCACCACGTCACATCGAATCGCTTCATGCCGAAGGCCAGCGTTGCGATCGCCACGGTGCCGCCGACCAACACCTCGCGCGTGACAACTGCCCAGGCGATCCACAGCGGCGCCGAATGGTCGACGATGATTCCCCCGATGGCGACGATGAAGAGAAGGCGGTCGGCGGTGGGGTCGAAGATCTTGCCGAACTCGCTGGTCTGGTTGAACCGGCGGGCCAACCAACCGTCGAACCAATCGGTCGCACCGAGCCCACCGAGCAACCATGCCGCGCCGGCACGGTTGTCGCGACCGAAGAGCAGATACAAGAACAGCGGGATGCAACAGAGACGAATCAGCGTGAACGCATTTGGGAGCGTGAGGTAGCGGTTCGACGCCGTTGCTTCCATCGCGCCGAGCGTACAAGCGTGGTCGTGCCTCGGTCGGTACCACGTGTTGGCCGTACGCTTCGGAGGTGCCCACCATCTTCACCCGGATCATCGGCGGCGAGATCCCGGCAACATTCGTTCACCGTGACGATCGGTGCGTTGCGTTCATGTCGATCAACCCGCTCGCTCGCGGCCATGTCCTCGTGGTGCCGATCGACGAGGTCGACCACTGGATCGACGCCTCGCCCGATCTCGTCGGCCACCTCTTCGACGTTGCCCATCGCATCGGCAAGGCTCAACAGCAGGCATTCAATTGTGCCCGCGTCGGCGTGATCGTGGCGGGTTACGAAGTGCCGCACGCGCACATCCACGTGATCCCCACCGAGCACATGGGTCAGCTGGCGTTCGAGAACGCGGCCGAGTCGGTCGATCGTGATGAGTTGGAGGCGGCCGCAGCGGCCATCCGCTCGCTGCTGATCTAGCCGAGTGGGTCGATCAACTCTGCACCCTTGTTGCGCACGTTGTTGACGTCGGTCGACACCTTGTGCATCGTCAACAGGTTGTCGGGCGCCGGTACCAGCAGGCCCTGCAGGGCAGTGAGATCGTTGTTGCCCGGATCCAGCCATTCCTGCCACACGCTGGGCGGGAGCAGCACCGGCATGCGGTCGTGCACGGGCGCCATCGTGGCGTTGGCCGAGGTGGTGATGATGGTGCAGCTGTGCAGCCAGGGGGCGTCGGCACCTGCCGTCTTGTCGCGCCAAGTGGTCCACAACCCGGCGACGGCGAGCGGCTCGCCATCGAGTCGGTGGATGAACATCGGCTGCTTGGCGGGTTTGCCCGCCTTGGTCATCACAGCACCTTCGCTGCCCTGCTGCCATTCATAGAAACCGTCCATGGGAATGATGACTCGATGCTTCTTGAACACCGACTTGAAGGCCGGCTTCTCGGCCACCGTCTCGGCGCGAGCGTTGATCATCTTCGAGCCGATCTTGATGTCTTTCGCCCACACCGGCACCAAGCCCCAGTGGAACACTTGCAGCGTCGGCTGCCCATCCGGCCCGGCGACGACTCCGTAGACGTCGTTGGTCGGAGCAGTGTTGAAGTTGTCGGGCAGAGTCGTCTGCGGGTCGAACGACGCGCCGAAGTACTCGGCGATCCGTTCAGCAGAGCTCGACGATACGAAGCGGCCGCACATACGGTCGCCAGCGTACGGCGAACTAGTTCGCCTGGACCTCCCACGAGTTGACGTAGTACGTCCCGATGCTGTTGACCTGCACGATCGCCGTCGATACGGAGCGTGCTTCGGTCGTGGTCGTGGTGAGCTTGAACGTCTTTTGGACGACTGCGTTGATCGCGCCGAACACGAAGGTCGCCGGTCGCTGCGTCGAGATGATCGTCTGGGCGGCGAGCACTCCCCCAGCGATCTCGATGTCCTTGGCGGCTGCGGCGGCGGGCGTAGTGGTGTTGACGTTGACCGTTCCCTGCGGCGCAGACGTGTAACCGGGGATGAACACCGTGACCGGCTCTGCCGTCGACAAGCTGATGTCGACGATGGGTGGTGCTGGGGCAAGCGGGTTAGCGCTGCTGACCAACGTCGATGGGTTGAAGTTCGGGGACGTGGCCGGTGTCGGGGTCGCGCCTCCCAGTAATGATCCGGGGACGTACAGCTGGCCGGGTAGGTCGAGATTGACGATGTCGGGGCTGGAGAGCACACCGTTGACCGTCATGATCGAGACACCGGCCGAGCTCGAGGTGCTGACGTCGGTGGCACCGACGTAGCGGTTGTTGAACTTCACGCTGACCCCGGTGCCGGGCGTCGTGTCGTTGATCACGAGCCGACCTGCAGCACCGAAGATCAAGGTTGCGCCGACCCCCGTGATGTTGTGGTTGACCGGCGCGTTGACGGCGTTGAACGCAGCCTCCTGGTCGGTGGTGCAGCCCTCGGTGACGCCGTCGCCGACGACGACCTTCGCGCTACCGCTGATGGTGACCGTGTTCTCGAAGTAGTAGATCCCGGAGGCGAAAAACGTGGGTGTCGCGCTAGTGATCGAGATCGGGTTGAGATACGTCCCGGGGAAGAAGACGTTGCACGCCGGAAATGGAGCCGGCATCGGGTACCCCGTGGGCGACGGGTGACTCAGGGCGTGGGCCGGGAGGTTGGGGGCGAAGATCTTGCTGCCGGTCGACGTAGCCGATGTGTCTGCCACCCAGGCGTTGGTTACGGGGTTGCCAGAGCTGGGGTACCACGTGGCGGGTGGCGTGGCATCCGCTGGCACGGTCGACCCGGCCTGAACGGTGGCCACCGAATACGGGATCTCCGTGGCGTCTTTTGCATACGCCTCGCTGAGCCACGAGCACGACGTGCTGACACTGGCGATGGCCGATGCAATCGGGTGCACGGTAGTGCGACTTCCGCCCTGACATTCGAGGTACAGCTTGCCCGGGTCGGCGAGTGCGGTCCGAAGGCCGCCCTTGACTGCCTCGTCGCCGATCGTTCGGGTCATCGCCACACGCGATTGACGGGTGACCGCCATCGTGTACGACAACGTCGGCAGCACGACGGTGGCCCCGAGGATGATCATGACGAGGGCGAGGATCAGGGCGCCGCCGCGGTCGCGTTCGTTGGCGACCTCTCCATCGCGCTGGGGATCTGGATGCGCACCTCTCATCACGGCGTCCACTGCACGGTCTGAACACACGACACGGCTTCGTTAGCCGACACCGACACCGTGATGCTCGACCACGGGGTGCCCGATACGGGTGTCGTAGTGAAGCTCCGAGGCTGGCCCTTGGCAGTACACGCCCAGCTGACCGGGGTGTAATGGTTGAGGTCAGTGAGGTTCTGGAGCGAGATCGTCGGATTGACCGTTGACGTCGTCTGGAAGTCCCAAGTCCCACCACGGAACTGCGACGTCGTCGTCACGGTCTTCTGGTCGATCGAGTCCTGATAGGTGAAGGGGTCCACTGCCGAAGCGCCGGTCGACGCCAGGCGGGTCTGAACGGTGAGCGTTCCACCACATTCCGATAGGGCGATCGCCTGCATACCACTGTTCAACTCGGCGTAGCTCGCCACCGAGTAGAGGTTGGCGGTCTCGGCGTTGGTCACGTTGCCACCGGCATCGGTGATCGGAGTCACCGGGTTGCCCACGGGCTGGATGAACCTGCCGAGGATGTCCTTGTCGAGCTTTTGGACCGCGGGCATGGCCTCGTACGTGGTGAACGGCTCGGCGTACACCTTGGTGGCCTGCCAGCCGTCGGTGGCATCAGCCGTGGTGTTGTTGGCGTTGTAGGTCGCCTCGTCGGTCGCCGCCCAGAGCGAGTACGGCGACGTGTAGTACGTGCTGATCCGCCATCCGTCGGTCGAGTCGGTGGTGGTGTTGCTGGCGTCGTACACCGCCTGCGTGACGGTCGTCCATGTCGTGCTGGGCGAGGTCTCCCGTGTGCGCCAACCATCCGTCGAGGCCGGCGTGGTGTTGTTCGAGGCGTAGGTGGTCGACGTAGTGGACGTCCAGTTGTTGTACGGCGAGGAGTACGCCTGAGCGATCTGCCAGCCGTCGGTCGCATCGGCCGTGGTGTTGCTGGCGTTGTACTCGGCCACGAGCACCGACGTCCACGTGCTGCTCGCTGACGTTTGGCGGGTGCGCCATCCGTCTGTGGCATCTGTGGTGGTGTTGCCGGCGAGGTAAGCGGCTGACGTCGTGGCCGTCCAGTTGTTGTACGGGGCGCTGTAGGCCTGCACGAGCTGCCAACCGTCGGTTGCATCGGCGGTCGTGTTGCTGGCGGTGTACTCGGCTGAGGTGACCGAGGTCCACGAGGTGCTGGGCGCCGTCTGCCGGGTCTGCCAGCCATCGGTTGAATTCGTCGTGGTGTTGCTGGTCGCGTACGTCGCCTGCGTGGTGCTCTCCCACGAGGTGAACGGGGTCGAGTACACGTTGGTCGCCCGCCACCCGTCGGTGGAGTCGGCCGTGGTGTTACTGGCCGTGTACTCCGCAGCGGTGACGGTGGTCCAGCTGGCGCTGAGCGATCCGTTCAGCCGTTGGCGGAAGCCATCGGTCGAGTCATTGGTCGTGTTCGTCGCGTCGTAGTTCGCCTGGGTGATCGTCGGGCTCGTCGACGTCCACGTCGGCCCCAAGGTGCCGTTGACCGTCACCCGCCAGTTGTCGGTGCTGTCAGGTGTCGTGTTGTTGGTGAAGTAGTTGGTGACGCTTTGCGAGCCCCAGCTACTTCCGGTCTTCTTCTCGTAGAGCAGGCCGGTGGTGCTGCGCTCGAAGACCACGTTGTTGTTGCGCTCGTAGAGCACGTGGTAGCCCTTTTCCCACACGACGTTGTTGCCGCGTTGGTAGTCGTCGTGCGAGCCTCGCTCCCACACGACGTTGTTGCCGCGCTCCGGGGTCGTGTGGTAGCCCCGCTGCCAGTTGGCCAAGTGGTAGCCCTGGGTATCGACCCACGGGGACGTCGAGGTGTTCGAGCCCACGTACATGCCGATGAGGCTCTGCACATCTGCGTCGTACTGGCGCATGAGGCGGTTGGCCCGGTTCCAGCCGACCTGGTAGTAGGTGCTGTTCTGGGCGGGAAGCGGCGTATCCATGGGGTCCATGGCCGGGGTCGGAGTTGCCGTTTGGATGCGGCTGTAGGTCGGCACACCGTCGGTGAAGAAGATGGCGGTCTTCGGCAGCACCGGCTGCACCGTGCCGTCAGGTTTGTCGAACACGGTGTAGAACGCGTCTTCCCAGTTGGTGTTGCCGTTGGACTGCAGCCCGCCTGAGGTGTTCGGATAGCCGACCAGCGCCTTCAGGGCCGCGACCTGGGTGGGATCGAGCATGTCGTAGTACATCTGGGCGCCGGCCGCGGCGCCCAGCGTCGTTGCCGAGGTGCTGAACTTGACCACCTCGAGCTTCACCGGCGTGCCCTGGAAGGTCTCGATGAACTTGTAGATGCTGCCACGGACGGTCGACCAGTTCGGCGTAGCGGAGATGTTGGCCCCCATGTTCGTGGCACCGATCGAGCCGGAGATGTCGACAACAAGGGCGAAGTTGCCACCGCACCGTGAACGAGCGGCGATGAAGGGCGGCACGCCCGATGGATCCTGCGTGCTCAGGTTGAGCTGGCGCTGGGTGCCACCAGCACTGAGGCTGATCTGGTTCGTGCCACCGCCGGCGCCGGACAGGTTGCCGCCACCGTTGATCGTCACGACGACGCGCTGGCCGTTCTTGTTCTTCAACGTCGGGTCGACGGGAATGGTTTCACCGGGTGCACCGGTCGAGGCCGGGTCGAGGGCTTGGCTGACCTGGATGATCCAGATCGGCGTACTGGTCCCCGGGATGAAGTCCTGCCCTGCAGGGGGTGCGTCGAGGTTGTGGAGCATCGTCTTGCTCCCGCACGTCGCTGGTGACGTGCCGATGGTGACGCATTCCACGCGCACCAACACCCACTCGGTGCCGGACTGCATGTATCGATACGAAACCTTGGTCGTCGTCGACACCGCATTGCCGGAGCCGTTGTCGAAGGTCTGTGACACCCAGGTGAGCATCAACGCGTTGCTGCCGCCGAGGTTGGCCTCGGGTGGGCACGGCAAGGTGCACGGCAGAGAGTTCGCATGGGTGTCGACGGAGTCCGCAGACGCGAGGTCGGAAGGCATGAACAGGCTGACGTTCTGCTCAGATCGAGCGTTGTTGACTCGGCCATTCGTGTTGTCGCTCTGACGCAGCACGACGGTGATCGACATCGAAAGCGCGGCGACCAAGATCGCGGTCATCACCACGCTGATCAACACCTCCGGCAGCGTCATTCCGGAGTCGCGGGTTCTGGGTTTGTCAGACATCGCTCTTCACCACCTGAATTGTCCGGGAGACGTTGGCCTCGGGGCTCGTCATCGTGATCGTGACCCGCTGGACGAGGTTCAGCGTGGGCGTCGGGCCGTTGCACGCGCCTGGCTGCCACGTCCCCGCTACTGCGGCCGTCGCGCCAGGTTGGTACCACTCATAGGTCGCAGTCGCCTGTTCGGGCGCCCAGCCCTTCGTCTGCGCGGCCGCCTCGACGTAGACCAAGTAGTCGCACTTGACCGGGGCGCGGTTGACGCGGTCAGCAGCATTGAGCAGCACGGTTTGCAGTTCGGCGACTCGTCGGGACGACGACGATGACTTCACTGCAGTGATGGCTGCGTTCATGAGTGGAAGGAGCACGATGCCCATCAAGACGATGGTCATGATGACCTCGACGATCGAGAACCCGTCGTCGGGCGACACTGCGTCGACGTCGTTGCTGACAACGCTTCGTCGCCTGACAACCCCAAGGTTCATTCCGCCCACCTGCTCGTGTGGGCATGACCAGTCCATGCCTCAAAGAGGCATCGGTGGAGTGTGCGGGAGGGTTGAGCGAAAAACCAGAAAGCTTTCATCAAGTGATTTTCAAGAGTTTTCGGGTTCTCAGACGGTGCGACGCAGTGGTAGTTCGTACGGCCTACCAGCGACGCATGCCAAACCTCGGGGGGTTGTCACACGATGACCGTTCCGCAGACGGTGGCACCGCGACAACCCTCTCAGCATGGCGTCCTTGGGTCCGTGAGCGGGCCCGGATCGCCGACGTGCTCGGCCCAACGTCCGCAAGGTACTCAACGAGTTACAGGCGATCGTTGGATGAAGGTTCAGGACATCGTCAACTCTTGGTAAATTCGTGTCCGCTCTAGCGCGCGGATGGTCGTAGCTACGGCGGAGTCGATCAGCTGGATTCGGGCGCGTGGGTCTGCGTCTACTTGCAGTAGGTGCTCCACGTCGGCGAGTGTCAAAAGACGGCGCGCTGCCACGGAGGGGTTGCGGAGGGCGAGCGATCCACCGTCGATGGTCAGCGTTCCGCGCGCCTGCATGAGGACGCCAAGACACGACGAGTCCATGAAGCCGGCCGCCGAGAGATCGAGGATGATCGTCTGCTGCGGCCCAAGGTGAGGTTCGATCGCGTCTCGCAATCATTCACAAGTCGCCAAGTCGATCTCGCCGCGCACCTGGATAACTGTCGCATCGCCGTACTGGATCAGCGGGTGGCGTTGTGTTTCAACGCCGGCCAGATCGGGCACCACATGGCGTGTCGCTGATCAAGTCACTTTGGGCCTCGGTCCAAGGCGACCCGATCTTGATGCGGCGGGTCAACGGCTGGTTCACGATCTTGTGGATCGTGATGATCCCCGTATCGATCATCACCGGATGGATCTCCAGCGTCGCCTACGTTGCCGCGCTGTCGCTGTGGGCCCTCGTGTCAGGGCACTGGTCTGCATGGCAGGCAGCCAGAGTGGAAGTCACCCAGCAAGCCGAAGCGGCCGAACGCGAGGCAAACCCGATCGAGAAACGCGTGGTCGACCAACTCGTCCAGTCGACCACCGTCGACCCCATCTGACCGACGCGCCACGTTTTGCTGAGGCATAGCACCCTTACCCCCTGGGGGGAGGGCGCTCCGACCGCCGGGGACGGGGCGGCGGTCGGGCCCTCGCCTCTGGATCGAGAATACGGTCCGGTGGTTGAGCTGAGGCGGGGCCGATCGTCCCGACACTTTGACGCCAAAGAGCCCCGATCTCCCCGCTGGGTGTTGCGGGCAATCAGGGCTCTATTCGACAGTGACGCCACCGGGATCTCACCAGGGCGGCCGGTTCGACGGCGCAGGTGACGCCTCCCGTCACGGCCTGGCCATCGCCAGGGATCGCCATCACCATGTACGTGTGATCGACGCCCTGCGTGCCCCTCGACCCCACCCGCAAGCTACCAAGGCACCGACAAACCACCCGGACCACCACGCCGAAAAACCAAACGGTCCGAACCCAATTGAGGGTTCGGACCGTTTCCGATCTCCTGAGAGATCACATGAGTCGGGCTGACAGGATTTGAACCTGCGACCCCTTGTCCCCCAGACAAGTGCGCTAACCAAGCTGCGCTACAGCCCGCAACTGCGGTTTCCCTGGCTGACCAGGGCCTTCGCACTCTTGAGGATCTCCAGAACAGGTCCAACTTTTTCGGACTTGAGCAACCAGCGGGGAACTGGCTACCGAGACGATAGCTGGACAGCACGTCCGGTTCCCCAGAAATCGATCGGCGGCGACGGCTCGGTGCAGAGGACTTTTGCCTCTGGCCTGGCATTCGACGCCGGCGGACGATCAATTCGATCACTGTGAGTCAGGAGGTCGGGCGATGGCACTGCCGACACCGAAGGAGACAACACCGCGCCACGCGGCGGCGGGCTGGTACCCGATGCCCGATCTTGTGCAGGAGCGATACTGGGATGGATCCATGTGGACCGGGGCGTTCCGGCCGGTGGGTGTGCCAGGTCACGCGTTCCTCAGCACTCCCCCGAACGACGGGCTGGCGATCGCCTCGATGGTGCTCGGCATCGTCTCGCTGGTGACCTGGGTGCTCGGGATCGTCATTGCAATCATCGGTCTGGTCTTCGGCGCCGTGGCCGTGAAGCGCTGTTTGCCACGTGGGCCCAAACGCGGCCGCGGCATGGCGATCGCCGGGATCACTTGCTCGATCGTCACGCTGAGCCTCTGGGTGCTGTTCATGTTGATCGGTTTGGCGGCGTTCAACTGACGATCGGTCTGCTGCGTACCATTCAGGTGAAGATCCATGTGAACAGCTGGACGATTCTCCACCCGAGGTACAACACCAGCAACACCATCAGAAGCTTGAAGTGCCACGGAGTCTTCGGGATCTCCTCGTCGTCGCCCGCAGCCAACCTGCGCAGGTCGAGGTTCTTGGCGGTGATCGGTTGTCGCTTGGGCGCCTCGACCAAGCGACCGCAGGTGGGGCATGTGCCGTCGTCGTTCATCGCCGCCGGGTTCCAGTACTTGGCGCAGTCCTCACACCATGGCACTAGTCGGTCCGTTTCCTCACACGCAGCTTCAGCGGTGTGCTGCCGAACTCAAAGGCTTCACGGATGCTGCGTTCGAGATAGCGCATGTACGTGTGCGGCAGTTCGCGGTTGACGAACAGCGTGAACGTCGGCGGGTCGGTCGCGCCCTGCAGTGCGTACAACACCCGCACGCCGTGGCCGGCCGGCTGGCGCTGCTGTGCGTCGGAGATGACTCGGTTGACGTCGCGGGTCGGCACACGTCGGTGGTACTGCGTGATGGCTTCTTGGAGCAGCGGTCGCAGTTTGCTGACCCCTTTGCCACTGAGGGCAGAGATCTTGACGATCGGCGCGTCACCGACGAAGTACAGCTTTCGCTTCACATCGACTTGCACCTGTAACCGTTTCTCCGGGTCAACGACAAGGTCCCACTTGTTGAGCATCACCACGATCGGGCACCCGGCCGCGTCGACGCGCTCGGCTAGCCGCTGGTCCTGGCTGCTCACCTCGTCGGTTGCATCGATCACCAACAGGGCGATGTCGGAGCCGTCGATTGCGCGAAGCGCGCGCACCACCGAGTAGTACTCGGCCGAGTCGTCGATGCGGCTGCGCCGTCGCATACCGGCCGTGTCGACGAACACGATCGGACCATCGGGTGTGTCGACGAGGGTGTCGATGGCATCGCGCGTCGTGCCGGCCATGTCGTGCACGACCGAACGGTCTGAGCCGACGAGGCGGTTGAACAACGTGCTCTTGCCGACGTTCGGTCGGCCGACGATGGCCACACGCGGCGGCGGCTGGTCGCCGGGCTTCCACAACTCGCTGGCATCCTCGAGGTCGAGACCGGGCAACGGCTCGGGCTCGTCGGTGACCGGCAACAAGGAGACGACCTCGTCGAGCAGATCGCCGGCACGGCGGCCGTGCAGTGCGCTGATCGGGTGCGGCTCACCGGCACCAAGCGCCAGGAACTCCCAGCGCTCGTTCTCACGTCGATCGTTGTCGGCCTTGTTGGCGACCAGCAGCACCGGCGCCTTGATGCGGCGCAACCAACGAGCGAGCGCTTCGTCGTCTTCGGTGAGACCAGTGGTGGCGTCGACCACGAACAGCACGACATCAGCGGTCTTCACGGCCGCCTCGACCTGCCGGCTGACTTTGGCATCGAGGTCATTGCCGCCCGGCAGCCAGCCACCCGTGTCGACCAGCATGAACGCAGTTCCGAGCCATTCGGCCTCGGTCTCCTTGCGGTCGCGGGTGACGCCAGGGCGATCCTCCACGATGGCAACTTGCTCGCCGATGATGCGGTTGAACAGGGTGCTCTTGCCGACGTTGGGCCTTCCGACGATGACAACAGTGGGCAACGTCATGATGATGGCTCCAGGGCCTTGCGTAGAGAGATGCCGTCGGTGGCGACGACTTCGACGGGATGCGGCAACTCGTCGATGGTGGTGCCGTCGAGGAAGCGCCCTTCGGAAAGACACACGTCGGGAAGCAGGTATCGATGGCCGGCAGGCTGCTCGGCGAGCACGCGCTGCAGATCGTGACCGACCATCAAGCCCGTGACCGCGGTGTTGCCGCCGAAGAACTCGTTGGCGACAGGGATGACCCTGATGTCGGGTCGGAGAAGGTCGTCGACGAGCGGCCCGATCACTCGCCCACCGAACTCGCCGGTGAGGATGCCGATCGGCGCGCCGCGGCGCGCACCGAGCCGAATGGACGTGCCCTCCGAGCCGCAGGCCCGTGCACGCAGTCCCGTGTAGGCCGCCGGGTTGGGCGGAGCGTCGACGGCCGCGAAGAACCCAGCTTGCACTCCGGTGGGTGACGACGTGTGCCCGTGGAACTCCATCTCGAAGGTGCGGGCCATTCCGATGCCGTCTTCGTGCATCGAGAAACCCTCATACGTCTCGGCCGCGGGAAATGGCCGGTCGGCCATGAGGTAGTACTCGTCGGCGGCAAACACCATGCGATGGCCGACCGTGTGCAGGAAGACGTCTTGCCAATCCTCGATGGCGTCGACCATCACTTCCGCCTCGGCAGGAGTGTGCAGTCTCATCGCCTGCTCGGCGTTGAACTTGCTCAACCCCAATGGCACGACGGCGAGCGATTCGAGATCGGGGTACTCGTCGAGCACTCCGGCCATGGTGCGGTCGAAGATCTCGCCGTCGTTGACGCCGGGGCACAAAACGATCTGTCCACGGACGACGATGTCGTGGTCGAGCAGAGCGCGCAACCAGCGCAGGCTCATGCCGCCGCGCGGGTTCTTCAGCATCCGCGCCCGCACGTCGGGATCGGTGGCGTGGATGCTGACGTTGAGCGGCGAGAGGCGTTCGGTGACGACCCGCTCGAGATCGGCCTCGGTGAAGCGGGTCAGCGTCGTGAAGTTGCCGTACAGGAAGCTCAGCCGGTAGTCGTCGTCCTTGAGGTACAGGCTGCGGCGCATGCCCGCTGGCAACTGGTAGATGAAACAGAACTCGCAATGGTTGTCGCAGGTGCGTACGCGGTCGAACACGGCGCTCGAAACCTCGGCACCCAGCGGTTCGCCGGCGCGCTTGACGATCTCGATCAGGGTCTGCAGGCCACCGCGGCGGAGCTCGATCTCGACCTCGGCTTCATCGGCGGCAAAGCGCCATTCGATGATGTCACGAGGCACGACTCCATTGATCGTCACGACCTCGTCGCCCGCGCACAAGCCGGCCCGCTCAGCGGCGGACCCGGGCGCGACACTGACAACCATTGGTGCGGACATGGGCTTCCAGGCTATCGGCGGCATGCCCGGGTAGCCTTCGCTCGTGGATGTCGATCGAGTCCTGCTGGCCGAGCCACGTGGGTTCTGCGCAGGTGTGGAGATGGCGATCAAGGCGCTGGCGTGGATGGTGCGCACCTTCCAGCCACCGGTGTACTGCTACCACGAGATCGTCCACAACAAGATCGTCGTCGACCGATTCGTCGAGCAGGGCGTGGTCTTCGTCGACGACATCGCCGATGTTCCGCCCGGCTGTCCGATCATGCTGTCGGCACACGGATCCGCACCCGAGGTCGTCGCTGCCGCCCGCGCCCGGGGAAGCTACGTCGTCGATTCGGTGTGCCCGCTCGTCACCAAGGTTCATCACGAGGTGAAGGTCAGAGCGAAGAAGGGCTACCGCATCGTCTACGTCGGCCACGAAGGCCACGAAGAGGCCGTTGGGACAATGGCGGTGGCGCCGACCTCGATCAGTCGGGTCGAGTCTGTTGCCGAAGTCGCGGCTCTCCCCCAGTTCGACGAACCGGTCGCGCTCCTGGCGCAAACGACGTTGTCGCATCGTGACTGGGAGAGAGCCGCGACTTCGGCAACAGACTCGACCCGACTGATCGAGGTCGGCGCCACCGCCATTGTCCCAACGGCCTCTTCGTGGCC